>NZ_MSPR01000002.1 GCF_001984715.1 Streptococcus azizii | reverse complement strand
TCATAATAGCAAAGTGAAAAACTTTCTTTGTGAACATCCATTCCGATGAAAAGTGTGGTAAAATGAAACATATAAGACCTCCAATTGAGTGTGGTAATTCCTGTTAGAAGTTGATTGTTTTTTTATTCTAGTGTACAGGTAAATCCACGAATTCTCAACTGGGGGTCTTTACATATTGTCTATAAAAGTCAAAAAGTACCTAGGAAGTTAGCTGGAGTCTCCTATTTTTCATTTGGTTTTTTAACGTCCTCACATCTTGTGTAACTGAGTTCAGCCTAAAACCTCGGAAAAAAGATAGGCAGCTGTTTTGACTTTAGTCAATTACAGCTGAGAATCCCTTTGGGATAGAAATAGTCAGGGGAGTAAAATAATCCAGTGGATTATTTTAGCCCGAACTTAGAAATTAAAAAGTGAGGGAATTTGTTACTGAGCCTAGAAACTAAGAAGCGAAGATAGTCAGGGGAGTAAAATAATCCGGTGGATTATTTTAGCCCGAACTTAGAAATTAAAAAGTGAGGGGATTTGTTACTGAGCCTAAAGATGAAAGAGCGAAGTTAATTAGGTGTTCAAAGGTTTCTTCGTCGTATTTCCTATTTTCACTTAGACCTTTTAACGTCCTCACATCTTAAATGAACAGGCCCTAAACTCTGTGTGAAAAGATAAATACTCCTAGAAACTCTAGTTTCTTCATCAAATTTTCTATTTCCTAGCTCAGGCTTCTGTGGTCACTTTCTTGTTTCGACTAGTTACTCCTCGCTTTCCGATTTCTTGGCTCGGGCTAACCTAATCCACTGGATTAGGTTACTCCCCAAACTGTTTCAATCCTATTTTCGCTTTGAGTTTTTCACGGGCTTAGTATCTTGATGTTGTTTGAAACGGGGGAAACAAGCGAAAAAATGGTATAATAGAGTAGATTGTATTTGAAGAAATGAACAGAGAAGGAGCATGCGCATGACAAAATTGATTTTTATGGGGACACCTGACTTTTCAGCGACAGTCCTAAAGGGATTGATCGAGGATGCTCAGTATGAACTTTTGGCAGTGGTTACTCAGCCAGATCGTGCGGTTGGCAGAAAAAAAGAAATCCGAATGACACCTGTCAAAGAGTTGGCCTTGTTGCATGATTTGCCAGTTTATCAACCAGAAAAATTATCTGGTAGTACCGAATTAGAAGAACTAAAAAGGCTTGGAGCAGATGGTATTGTCACGGCAGCTTTTGGACAATTTTTACCAACAAGCCTCTTGAATAGCGTATCATTTGCAGTCAATGTCCATGCCTCTCTTTTGCCGAAATATAGGGGTGGAGCGCCGATTCATTATGCCCTAATCAATGGAGATTCTGAGGTAGGTGTGACCCTTATGGAAATGGTCAAGGAGATGGACGCAGGTGATATGATTGCCAAACGTGCCATTCCGATTACTGACGAGGACAATGTGGGGACCTTGTTTGAAAAATTGGCAGTTGTAGGGCGGGACTTACTGCTGGAACATCTTCCTGCTTATATAATGGGTGACCTAATGCCAGAAGCTCAAGATCCAAGTCAAGTGACCTTCTCACCAAATATCAGTCCTGAAGAAGAGCGTCTGGATTGGCATAAGACCAATCGGCAGATTTTCAATCATATTCGAGGGATGTATCCGTGGCCAGTAGCGCATACTCTTTTAAACGGTGAACGCTTCAAAATTTATGAAGCTAGTCTAGCCGAAGGTTCTGGTCAACCCGGGGAAATCCTTGTGCTTGGCAAGAAAGAATTGCTCATTGCAACAGGCGAAGGAGCAATCGCTCTCAAAACAGTTCAGCCAGCAGGAAAACCGAAAATGGATATTGTTGACTTCTTAAATGGCCTTGGACGTAAGCTAGCAGTAGGAGATTGTTTTGGTGAATAAAAAAGAAACAGCACGAGGTCTTGCCCTGATGGTTTTAGGACAGGTCTTGACTGAGGGGGCTTATTCCAATATTGCTCTCAACCACGCATTGACTTCCTCCTCCTTATCTGAAAAAGACAAGGGATTTGTGACCGAGTTGGTCTATGGTACGGTGATGCGGAAAATCACACTTGAGTGGTATCTGTCACATGTGATTGAAGATAGAAATCGGTTGGATTCGTGGGTCTATCACCTGCTCATGCTAAGTCTTTATCAGATTTTATATTTGGAGAATATTCCCAACCATGCCATCGTCAATGAAGCGGTGGAATTAGCGAAGAAAAGACGGGGAGCATATAAGTTTGTTAATGCAGTTTTAAGAAAGCTGGTAGATAATAAACTGCCAGATGTGACCACCATTAAACGTAAAAATAAACGTCTATCCATTCAATATTCCTTGCCAGTCTGGCTAGTGAAAAAACTGATAGAGGAATATGGTGAAGGGCGGGCGATGAAGATTTTTGAGAGTTTGCTTAGCCGCAATAAGGCGAGTATCCGTGTGATCAATTCTCAGGAAGTGGAACTCTTGAAACAAGAAATGCAAGCAGAGCAGTCTCTGCTATCAGATGTTGGTCTGGTCAAGCAGAAGGGACATTTTGCAGGCACAAAGGCATTTACAGAAGGTCGAATCACAATTCAAGATGAGAGCAGCCAGCTCGTCGCTCCCCTGCTCCAGCTTCAAGGGGATGAAGCCGTGCTGGATGCCTGTGCAGCTCCGGGTGGCAAGACAGTTCATCTTGCTAGTTATTTGACGACTGGAAGTGTCACAGCTCTTGACTTGTATGATCATAAGTTGGCCTTGATTGAGCAGAACGCTGAGCGTCTTGGTGTAGCAGATAAAGTCATCACAAAAAGGCTAGACGCGAGACAGGTTTTTCAAGAATTTGGAGCAGATGCCTTTGATAAGATTTTGGTAGACGCTCCCTGCTCAGGGATTGGCCTCTTACGCCGTAAGCCAGACATCAAGTACAATAAGGAAATAGCTGATTTTACAGCGTTGCAACAAGTGCAACTAGAGATATTGGACAATGTTTGTCAAAGTCTTAGAAAAGGTGGTATAATGACCTATAGCACCTGCACGATTGTCGCAGAAGAAAACGCTCAAGTGGTGAAGGCTTTCCTAGCCCAGCACCCCAATTTTAGACAAGTAACATTAGAACATAAAAGAAAGGATATTCTGCAGGACGGATGTATTCTGATCACCCCGGAATTATATGGGAGTGATGGTTTCTTCATCAGTCAATTTCAGCGGATATCCTAAGAGGAGGAAATGGACCAAATGGAAATTTCATTATTAACAGATGTAGGTCAGAAACGGACAAACAATCAAGATTATGTCAATCGTTATAAAAATCGAGCGGGTATTGATTTGATCGTTTTAGCAGACGGTATGGGCGGGCATCGAGCAGGACACATTGCAAGTGAGATGGCAGCTACCGATCTGGGGATTTCATGGGTGGATACGCAAATCCATACCTTGAATGATGTTCGTGAATGGTTTGCCCTTGTCTTAGAGCAGGAAAATCAAAAGATTCATGAATTGGGCCAGACAGAGGAATACCGTGGTATGGGGACAACCTTAGAAGCTGTTGTCATCATCGACAATCAAATGATCTATGCCCATATCGGAGATTCACGAATTGGTCTAGTCCGTAATGGCGAATATAGCCAGTTGACCAATGACCATTCCTTGGTAGGAGCCTTGGTTCGAGCAGGGCAGTTGACCGAAGAAGAAGCGAAACATCACCCACAGAAGAATTTTATTACTCAATCCATCGGTCAGCAGCACCCTATTGAAGCAGACATTGCCTTAAAAACATTGGAAGCAGGGGACTATATTCTGGTCAATAGTGACGGTCTAACCAATATGGTTTCTAACGAGGATATTCGAGACATTGTTCTTAGTGATGTTCCATTAAACAGCAAGACCGAAAGTCTTATCCGCTTTGCTAATAATGCTGGTGGTACAGATAATATTACGGTAGCCCTTATCCACATTACCGAGGAGGCTAGGCAATGATTCAGATTGGGAAAATCTTTGCTGATCGCTACCGAATCGTTCGGCAGATTGGGCGCGGTGGCATGGCAGATGTCTACCTGGCAAAAGATTTGATTTTGGATGGCGAAGAAGTGGCGGTCAAGGTGCTTCGGACCAACTATCAAACCGATCAGATAGCTGTGCAACGTTTTCAGCGTGAGGCTAGAGCCATGGCAGATTTGGATCATCCAAATATTGTCCGCATTTCAGACATTGGTGAAGAAGATGGACAGCAATATTTGGCGATGGAATATGTCAATGGTCTCGACTTAAAACGGTATATTAAGGAGAATGCTCCTCTCTCAAATGATGAAGCAGTGAGGATCATGGGGCAAATCCTTTTGGCCATGAGAATGGCGCATACCCGAGGTATCGTACACCGTGATTTAAAACCACAAAATGTCTTATTGACCAAAGAAGGAACAGCCAAGGTAACGGACTTTGGGATTGCAGTAGCCTTTGCAGAAACGAGCTTGACCCAGACAAATTCGATGCTGGGGTCGGTTCACTATTTGTCACCTGAGCAGGCTCGTGGATCAAAGGCAACCGTCCAAAGTGACATTTATGCAATGGGAATTATCCTGTTTGAAATGTTGACTGGAAGGATTCCTTATGATGGAGATAGTGCCGTAACCATTGCGCTCCAGCATTTTCAGAAGGCTCTACCTTCTGTACGAGAAGAAAATCCTAGTGTGCCACAGGCGCTTGAAAATGTTGTGTTAAAAGCGACAGCGAAAAAGCTCACAGACCGCTATAAAACAGTGGCGGAGATGTATACGGATATAGCCTCTTCGCTGTCAAGTAATCGTCTGAATGAAAAGAAGATTGTCTTGGAAGATGGAAAAGTGGATACCAAAACCCTACCGAAGCTATCGCCACTTGCGACCGAGCAACGCTCATCCACTGCTAAATCTCCAAAGGGGACTTCCCTAGCTCAACCTTCAGGGCGTCCAATAGCACCTCCGACAAAGACCAAGCGAAGAATGAGAACGCGTTACAAGGTGTTATTAGGGGCAATTCTATTGATTGTTGCCGCTGTTGCTACCCTTTTACTGAATACTCCTGCTACCATTAAGGTTCCAGATGTGAGTGGACAGACGGTAGAGGTGGCTAAGGAAATGCTAGAGACAGCAGGTTTAAAGGTGGGCAAGGTGATAGAAGAGCCGTCCTCAGAAGTTGGAGAGGGGAAGGTTATTCGTACCAACCCAGCAGCGAGTACTTCTAAACGGGAAAGGAGCCTTGTTGATATCATTGTGGCGACCACCGAAGCAGTAACGGTCCCTGATGTCGTCGGCAAGGACTTTGACGAAGCGAAGATGGAACTAGAGGCGGCAGGATTTGTCGTTAAGGAAACACAAGAATACAGCGACAGCGTAGAAGCAAAGAAGGTCATTGCGACAGACCCGAAGGCTAATTCGTCCAAGACCAAGGGAAGTACGGTGACAGTGACAGTATCAAAGGGAGAGGAGCAACATCAAGTCCCAGATGTCACTGGTAAGAGTCTAGAGACAGCTATGCAAGAATTAAAAGCAGCAGGTTTGGAGGTTGGAACAACGAGGGAAGAGTATGATAGCCGCCAAAAAGGGCTGATCATTCGCACAGATCCAAGTGTCGGAGAGTCCTTGGCTAAGGGTTCTGTAGTGAATCTCGTCATCTCAAAAGGTCCAGCCCCCATTATGCCGAACTTTGGTGTGCTAAAAACGACTTATGCAGATGCGCGCAGGCAGTTACAAAATTTAGGAATCAATATCAGTGTCGAAAAAGTCGAAGATCCTAATTACACTGCTAATGGAGAGTTAGTGGTAGGGCAATATCCAGATGCCGGCAGTGCTATCGGGGAAAGCGTGACCCTCTACGTATCTGTAGCGGTTCCTGCTGGGTCAACAACTAGTAGCAATATTGAGACAAATAATTCTGGAACCAGCTCGACAACGACTGGTAGCTCGGGTCATTAAAAAAGAAGAGCAGATGCTTTTCAGAGGGTAGGGAGGCTCAATATGGATAACAGCCTAGTTTACTTACTCTAAATAAAATGAACTCTTAGAAGCCTTGAATCTTGGTTTCTAAGAGTTTTTGCTTTGTTTGCTTCAACAGTCTAGGAATAGACTGTTGAAGGTTGGCAATAGAGCGAGTGTAACTCGTGTCAAACAGTCTAGGAATAGACTGTTGAAGGTTGGCAATAGAGCGAGTGCCACTCGTGTCAAACGCCCTTTGTATCTTATGTAACTGAGTTCGGACTAAGGTCTGTGTGAAAAAGATAATTCTTCCTAGAGTCTCTAGACTCTGCGTCAGAATTCCTATTTTCACTCAGACCTTTTAACGTCCTCACATCTTAAATGAACTCGAGCTACAACTCACTGAAAAAAAGACCAATCTCATTGGTTGCAAGACAACCTGCTTTGATTGTCTATTTTGTCTAGGAGTTGCTTCAACAGTCTAGGGATAGACTGTTGAAGGTTGGAAATAAAACGAGTATTACTCGTATCAAACGCTCTCGTATCTTGTATTGAACACGGGCTATAACTCGCTGATAATAAAACTAATCCAGTGGAGTGAAACAGTTTGGCGAATTGTTTCAGCTGGTCACCCAAAAACAAGAAAGTGACCATAGAAGCCCGAACCTAGAAATTAAAAAGTGAGAGAATTTGTCACTGAGCTTAAAAACTAAGAAGTGAAGAAAAATACTTCTATTTACTGTCTTTAGTGAATAGGCTGAAAACCTCCACAGGAGCTTTTCACTCGTCGCATTTCCTATTTTCGCTTTGAGTTTTTCACGCCCTTTGTATCTTATGTTTCCTTTTGATTTTTATTGAGTAGGAGTTGTGATGACTATGAATGAGAAAAGGTTGTTTGAGGTGGCTGTTCTTCACTCTGAAAAGAGGACCTTCCTTTTCCTACTCTAGAAGGAGGTAATTCTGAAGAATTTTGGTACAATAGTAGGGAAAGGAATCACGAGATGAGAAAAGTCCAGTTTTTTTTATTAGTAGAAAGTATTATCTTTACCTTGGCCTGTTTTGATGTCTTGGCAAGCGAGGCGGCCCGTATCATCCTGCTTGTCGCTCTCTTATTACTGGTTTTATGGTATGGGACAGGGAAAAAGATAGGCAGTGTATTTTTATCCAGTGCTATTTTTTTAATTCTTCTTGTCTTTGTCCTAAATCCCTATTTTATCATCGGTGTGATTTTCCTTCTAATCTATATGGTTATCAATTTCTTTTCTCGCTATGAGAAGCGGAATCAATACACGCATCTGCATTTTGAGGATACAGCACTTCAAGCCCATAAACAAAAGACTAAGTGGTTTGGCAATCAAGATCATTCGCAGGACTCTTACGGTTTTGAGGACATCAATATCGTTCGTCTCTTTGGCAATGATGTTGTTGATCTCGATGAGACGATTTTGGTCGGTCGAGATAATATTGTCGTAGTGCGTAAGACGTTTGGAAAAACAAAAATTATCCTCCCGATCGATGTCGAGATTTCTTTATCAGCAGCAAGCCTGTATGGCAGGGTCTATTTCTTAGGGCTATCCTACTGGGACTTACGCAATGAGAGTTTTTCTATTGCCAGTCCCTACTACAAGGAGTCTCATAAGCGAGTAAAAGTGGTAGTTAACTGCATCTTTGGCGATGTGGAGGTGGTTCGTGTATGATTAAGAAAGGGACTATTCTTCTTCTCGCCTGGTATGCTACTTTGATTATCTTGGTGGTGCTATCAGCTGTTTTTCCCCTGCTCCCTCCCTCTCTCCTTGATGCTGCGGTGTGGGTCTCAACGGAACAATTTATTTTCACGATCCTTCTTTTAATTGTTGTTCTGACCTTTTTCTTGGTCGTTTTGGTCCAATCTGTTTCAATCGTTGCAACTCAAGGGATACGACAGAAAATCCGTTCCATCATTCAAAATAAGACCATTCGCACGTCATCAGAAGAAGATCAACTCTTACTACAATTATCAGAAAAAGTGCGGAATTTGACCCATCAGGTTCAGTTGATTGATAATCAGGATTTGGTAAAAAAAGAAGAGATTGTAGAAGGTGAACGCAGGCGGATTGCTCGTGATTTACATGATACAGTCAGCCAGGAATTATTTGCTAGTAGTATGATTTTATCAGGTCTGTCTAGTAGTTTAGAAACGCTTCAAGCGGAGACCTTACAAGAACAGCTCACCATTGTCAAAGATACGATTGAAACAGCGCAGCGTGATTTGCGCATCTTACTCTTACATCTGCGACCGAGTGAGTTGGACGGTAAAGATTTGGTGGAAGGTTTTGAAATGATATTGCGCGAGGTCAGTGATAAGAGCGCTATTGAAGTACATTTTCACCATGAAGTAGAGACCTTGCCGACGGCGATTGAGGAGCATCTCTTTCGCATTGCTCAAGAGATTATCAGTAATACCTTACGTCATTCAAAAGCTCGCCATCTGGATGTTTACCTACTACAGTCAGAATATGAAGTTCAGCTAAAGATGACAGACGATGGGGTTGGTTTCATCAAAAGCGATGAGCAAGAAGTGAGCTACGGTCTGCAAAATATTCAAGAACGTGTAGAAGATATGGCAGGAACATTGAAAATTCGCACCGCCCCTAATAAGGGAGTGGCAATCGATATTCGCATCCCATTATTGAAAGGAAAAGAACATGAGCAAGATTCGAGTCTTATTAGTGGATGACCATGAGATGGTTCGTCTAGGATTGAAAGGTTTTTTAAATTTACAGGCAGATATTGAGGTGATTGCAGAGGCAAGTGATGGGCAAGAAGGGGTTGCAAAAACTCTGGAATTGAGGCCGGATATTGTCGTTATGGATTTGGTTATGCCTCAGCTATCAGGGGTTGATGCGACCTTAGCAATCCTCAAAGAGTGGAAGCAGGCGGCTGTTTTGATTTTGACCTCTTATCTAGATAATGAAAAGATTTATCCTGTCTTGAAAGCAGGGGCTAAGGGATATATGTTGAAAACCTCTAGCGCTGAAGAAATTGTTCGGGCTATTCGGAAGGTCTATCGGGGAGAGCTAGCGATCGAAACAGAAGTAGAAAAGAAAATGGAAGATAAAAGACGTCATCCAGCTCTTCACGATGACTTGACAGCGCGCGAAAAAGAAATTCTAACCCTCTTGGCTAAGGGGTACGACAATCAGCGGATTGCTGACGAATCCTTTATTTCCTTAAAAACAGTCAAAACCCATGTATCCAATATCCTCTCGAAATTAGCTGTGAGTGATCGGACGCAGGCAGTCGTCTATGCTTTCCAGCATGGATTGGTGGCGCAAGAGTCGGAATCATGATATAATGGGAAGCACAAAAGGAGATTTATGGACGCGAAATTAAGATATAAGGCAAAAAAGATTAAAATGATCTTTTTTGATATTGATGATACCCTTCGGGTCAAGGATACAGGGTATGTCCCTGCCTCCTTGACCCGTGTGTTTCAATCCTTGAAAGAAAAAGGGATTTTGACAGGACTTGCCTCTGGACGAGCGATGTACGGAGTGGTTCCAGAGTTGCAGGCCTTGAAGCCAGACTATTTTGCCATGATTAACGGTAGTTTTGTCGAAGATGCTAAGGGGACGGTTATCCGTCAAAAAGCTATTCCCAGAGAACTGGTAGAACGTTGTATCGAGTGGACCAAGGCGGAAGGGATTGACTATGGATTGATGGGAAGCCATAAGGCGACCCTATCCCATCGCGATGAGCGAATCAGCAAGACGATTGATATTGTTTATGAGAATCTAGAAACGGAACCGGATTTTTATAAGGATCATGCCATCTATCAGATTTGGACCTTTGAGCAAGAAGGCAGGGAAGTGGAACTTCCTACAGAGCTACAAGAGAGTATGCGGAGTGTCCGCTGGGAAGCCATCTCATCGGACATCATCTTACAGGACGCTTCTAAAGCAGCAGGAATAGCAGCTGTGGTGGAGCATCTTGGTTTGAAACCAGAAAATGTCATGGTCTTTGGAGATGGCTTAAATGACTTGGAGGCCTTTGATTATGCTGGGATTAGTGTCGCCATGGGGGTTTCGCATCCAGACTTGGTAGCAAGGGCAGACTACATCACAAAAACTGTAGAAAACGACGGTATTTTATATGCTTTGGAGGAATTTGGTTTGGTAGAGAAAGAAAAGTATTACCCACAATTAGACTTAGAACAGGTAGAAGGACCACGAGCTAGGATTAAAACAAATCATGGAGACCTGTACCTGCAACTATTTCCTGAGATGGCTCCCAAGACGGTTGCCAATTTTGTGGCGCTTGCCAAAGATGGTTACTATAATGGTGTTATTTTCCATCGGATTATTAAAGATTTCATGATTCAGGGTGGGGACCCAACCGGAACAGGTATGGGAGGTGAATCGATTTATGGTGCTCCCTTTGAAGATGAGTTTTCAGAAGAAGTGTTCAATATTCGAGGGGCTCTTTCGATGGCGAATGCAGGTCCAAATACTAACGGCAGTCAATTTTTTATCGTTCAAAATACCCACCTGCCATATGCTAAAAAAGAGTTAGAACGTGGTGGCTGGCCAGAACAGATTGCAGAAGTGTATGCCACCCAAGGAGGGACACCGCATCTGGATCAACGCCATACCGTTTTTGGTCAATTACGTGATGAGGCGTCCTACAGTGTTTTAGATACTATCGCTGCTGTAGAAACAGGGGCGATGGATAAGCCAGTAGAAGATGTCATTATTGAAATAATTGAGATTGAGGATTAGGATGAGAATTGGGGATAAATTGCGGGGGACGGTGACGGGTATTCAGTCCTATGGCGCCTTTGTTGAATTGGAAAATGGCATAACAGGACTGGTTCATATTTCAGAAATCAAGACAGGCTATGTTGAAAATATCCGTGAGCAATTAAAGATTGGTCAGGAACTACTCGTTCAGGTGGTGGATTTTGATGAGTATAGCCATAAAGTCAGCCTATCTCTGCGGACATTGGAAGAAGAAAAGCAGAAGGTCCCGCGTCCTCACCGCTTTACAAGCGATCGCTACAAGATTGGCTTTGAGCCTCTTGCTAAGAGCTTGCCACATTGGATAAAAGAGGCCAAACGTTATTTAGAAAGACAATCATAAACGCCATAGTGTTTTAGCTTTAAAATAGATTACCGGAATTATCCAATACCTATAAAATAAGTTACCAACAAAAGATAGAATACAAGAAAGCGAGTTCCAATAATCTGAGAGAGTGTTGGAACTCGCTTTCTTGTATTTTAAAATAATTACCCTCAATGAATATCGGAAAATAGTGACTTTCATTATTGAGAACTGTAGCAGGTAAGCGACAAGGAGTCGTGTGTTGGATATTACAGCTACAAGATGTGAGGAGATATTATACTCTTAAAAAATCAAAAGGATAGATAGGTTGGAAATAGAACGAGTGAAACTCGTGTCAAACGCCCTTTATACCACAGCCCAGACAGCAGTCCAAGATTAAGATTAACCTATACCCACAATTTATATGCTGTTCTTATATTCCGCAAAAATAGTACTGGAAATCAAATAAACATCCCCCAATGAACGAGTTAACGCAACATATAGCTTATTTCGTACTTCATTGGATAGAGTATCCCAATTTGATAGAGTGCTGGTTGGTTTGGTTAGTATTATGCAAGTTTTAGGATAGGTATCACCTTTTGAGTAAGACCAATTAATAAAATTACTAACACCTGGGCACTTAAACCTATTATCCCAAACCAATTTGGGAATATTAGAGTTCATTAATATAGGTGTAGCATCAGAAATATTATCTAGCCACTTAATTTCTCCATTACTATCAGATGAAGATTCGATTGGAATACCTAAATGATTATTGATAAAGCTACAAACTTTCGGAGCTACCCTACGACTTTTTACTAGAGTAGTTGTGTCAATTATGACTTTTTTAGGTAATTTTTGGGACAAATCATCAACAGAAGATATTATAGAAAATGGAAGGTCTGAGCCGTTACCGTCTCTTCGTATATTAGCAACCAAGCTTTGAAATATATCACCTACAGCAACAACATTGGTTTCAGGTGACTTCATAAGATATTCTATAAGCTTAAAATCCCAGCCGTTATAATCTTGAAACTCATCTATGTAAATCGTATCACAAAAATATTTCAATCTATTGAGTACATTCTTTTTAAAATCACGATTCTGTTTCATAAAAAACTTACTTAACCTTGTTACATAGAATTTATCATTTAATAAAAAGTGATTAGGATTATCTAGCTTAAAATAGTTACCATAATCACGAGAGTCTGTTGAAGGTTTAATATTTACCTCAACCCCTCTACTTTTTATACCTGGAAAATTAGCCACAGGTTCAAAAGGTCGAACTAATTGATTATAAACAAATGAATCAAATGTCGAAATTCGAATATTTTCTGGAATCATCCCATCAAAACGCTTCAATAATTCCTTACGAATAATCTCAACATTTCGATGAGTGAATGTAATAAGGTATACTCGTTCTTTATCAGAAAAATCGTTTGCAATAAAATACGTTTTTCCAGCACCTGCGGACGCCAATACTACTCTTTTATCCATCGAACCGCCTCAATTAAATATTCCGGAAGAGAGAGTGAGCTAATCTCACTTTCAATAAGTAGAGCATTTTCTGTTTTATTTTTCAACATATGCGCACACGCTTTGGCCATTGTTTTACCATCATATTCTGCCTTCGTCTGTTTATTCTTATATTTTTCATCAAAAAACTCCGTGTTTTTATTATAAAAAGCGACTTCGAGTGTCCAATTATCACAATTACTGTCAGAAAAAATACTAAATAAATCCGTATTGTTATACTGTTCATCTTTACCGTCATTATCGGTAATTACTGCAACTTTCTTATTTAATGACTCTGCAATTTTGCGATATCTTTCATAGGAAATGCTACCCATCGAAATTATTTCAATACCATCCGCTTCAAGTCTACTACCTACAACTTTCTCGTAGATAGCTGGGAGGATGATATATTCTGCAGCCCCCTCAACTAAAATTACTTTTTCAGCCAATATAAACCTTAAAACATCCAAGTTGTCAATTTTTGAAAAATACATTGATGTATCACTATCTAATTTTTCTAACTTTTTTATTTCTTTATCTGACAACCATATTACATTTTTTAAATCAAGTCTACTTACCACCAGAGAGCTGTGAGATACAATAATCACTTGCTCGGTAGTTCTCTGTTTTAGTAAATTAATTAATTTTCTCGTATTGGTAAAGCTTAAGTGGTTCTCAGGTTCATCGATAAAAATAACATCAAATATTCCATTCGATAGAGATACTTCTGTTTTTATTAGGTTTTCCTTACCTTTTCCCATATCTTGAATCGAAACATTATTTTCATAAATATCAATTAATTTAAGAATATCCGTCTTGCTGGAATCAAATCCAATGTGTTTCTCGCTATCAATTTCCAATTCTGTTTTCTGGTTAGTAATAAAACTTTGAAGACTTTGCTTAAATTTAGAGGCTATCTGTCGATGTGTTACCGAATCTACTTTAGCATTATAAAGACTCCGTGCATACCCACCAAATAAGTCATATTTTTGAGTAGAATTATCTAAAAAAATGATATCACCTGAAAGTAGTTGACGCTTATAACTTTTCCCTTGGAACGTGGTCCATGAAGAGCGATAATATTCGATCGGAACTACATTATTCTGAGCAAATTCAGAAAAATTAACATCGTTCAAAAAGTCCATATCGAGACTATATTCGAACTTAATACCACAACGACATTCATTGTTTTTAGGGTTATCATAGTGCAATCCAGAAAATTCTGATGCCTTCAAAGAGTTTCCAAAATCTAAAAATACTTCAATATCAATTCTTGGAAGTGTATCTTTGCTAGGGTTATCGAAAAAGTCCTGAACTTCTTCTTTGTTTAGATATCTATCAAATGATGAATCTGAACGATTAAAAATAGATTGATTCAAGACTATATCTAAAGCTACCAAAAGACTGGATTTCCCGCTTTCATTTTCTCCTACTATCACTGAAACATCATCATTAAATTCCACATTCAATTCTTTAAATTTTTTAAAACCTTTAATTCTAATTTCTTTAATTTTCATTGCAGTACATCTTTCGTATTTTTTCTATAACACTATTGTAACACACCTTAATATTCTATGTTATATTCTGTAAAACTGAATCGAATGTTAAAGTCCTGTTGGAAAGGGAGATTTAAGCCTTTGAATTTTTAGTAGTTAACACCAAATGGTCTATATAAGATTTTGCTCGTCGGTATTCTGAAGAAATAAGAAAATAAATCGAGGTGAAGTTTGGAGGCAAAAAATATTACAAAGCATTGTGAATGTTTTAGAGATTAAAGATAAGTAATAAACCTATTGATGCCTATATTTATGAGTAATTGTTCGGATTTCATAAACTAACGACATAATAACGAAAAAATATTGTAAAAATAAAGTAAAATCAGCACATTTTATGAGATATTATGGTAGAATAGGTAGTAGATGGTTAACTTTTAGTTTTAACTTTTTTAACTGTTTTTGAATTTTTGAGAACTTGAGGGTTGCATGAACGATTAAAATCTGATATACTATTACAGTTGTTACTTAAAAATCGAATCTTTCAGAATCTTGAAAATTTTCTGAAAACATTCATTTTATCAACAATAAAAAACCATTCCAAAAGAGGAATAGTTCTTTACATTTAAGAAGGCAACTGACTACTCCCAATAGTCAGACTGATTGCTTATTTCGAAACGCAACTACTTAGTAGGTGTTTTGAAAATATATTTTATATACCGTGACGATGGAATCGTCGCGGTTTTTTCTTACTCTTGCAAGAGGTGGATGAAGCCTCAAGGGCTTCATTGTTGCTTTGTTCTACTAGAAACACCATTCGACATTTCAAGTAAACAAGGATAGCGACCAACAGCACATTGACCATAAACACAATAATCGTAAAAAGATTTGGGTTGATGAACATTGTAGCTAAGCTATACATCAGATTTTCGAGTGTTGAGTCAAGCGTCGGTTGAATAACACCCTCAGAGACTTGAATCAATTTTGATTTCTCAAATTTTGGCATAGCAACCACCTCCTTTCTTTTAGGATAACCATCTAAAAGAAATAAGCGACACAGTAAAGCCTTTTTAAATTATAAAACACCCACAAAACAATCCAACCACAAACACTAAACCGTTCTTTATGATAGCGTTAATAGAAAAGATAGATGGCTTCCAGAAAACTGGAATATCTATGGTTCTGTCACCTTATCTGAACGATTTGTTTTTTGTTTTATCGTTGAATTATTTTGAAGGTGTTTTTTCCGTCCAGTCTAAATCAGTTTTTGGGGTCTCCCCAACTTCTTCGATATTATCATACATTAAATTTTGAGAGTTGTCAAGAGTGGAACGCTACCATGATATCCCTGCTACAATAGTAAAGCAAGGAGGAAAATGTGAAGAAAATCATCAAGCGATATCAAGAAAAAGGCTCTGTCGTTATCGGCTACGCCCGTGTTAGTTCAACAGACAATCGCCAAGAGTTGGGCTTGGAAGTCCAAAAAGAAGCCCTAAACTTTTGCGACAAACTCTACATTGAAAAAGAATCAGGTGGTAATCAAGAGCGACCTCAGCTTCAAAAAGCTCTCAAGCTCGCCAAGGAATGTGCTGAAAGTGGCATAGAAACCAGCTTTGTAGTATATAAGCTAGACCGCCTAACCAGAAAAATGCTCCACCTATCCGCTATCATATCGGAGCTAACCAGCTACAACATTCGCCTTCAATCCATCCATGAACAAATTGAAACGGATTCGCTAACAGGCAAGTTCTTCTGTCTTATGCTGGGCTATGTGGCAGAATGGGAGCTTCAAGCTATTTCGGCACGCACCAAAGATGGACTGCGTAAAGCTAAAGAACGCGGTGTGAAATTAGGCAATAAAGGCATATCAAAATCCAAAGAAAAGCAAGTTATTAGAAGTTATCTGGAAGAAGGAATGACCGTTCGAGACATCGCCAGCCAGTTCCAGATTTCTACCGCTACCATTTACAGCGTCCTGAAGCGTAACAATATCCAAACAAACAGAAAAATTAACCCAAAAATCGTTGACAAAATCTAGAAAAAATAGTAAAGTAAACTCGTAAAGGTGTTTTAATAAACGGTCGTTTGTTAAAACAATCAAAGCTATCAATAAAAAATATTAGAAATGCTGATTTGACGGGTTTTTTGAAGCCTTGCCAAGTCGGCATTTTTTGATTTTTCATTGTTTTAGTTAACGACCGTTCACTAAAACACGCTCAAACCCTATTGTAGCAGGGATTTTGGGTGATAAACAAAAAATATTCATCATGATATGGAGGAAAAATCATGAAAAAAATCACAAAAAAAATCAACATCGCTCTTGTCTGCACTGCACTTCTTGGCGGAGTTGTATTGCCAGCAACCTCAGTATTTAATACTGCTATTGTCTATGCGGAAACCTATGTAAATACTTCCGACCAACTCATCGGCGTAGTCATATTGCATATCGCGGAAAATACAGACGGAAGTTCATTCCGCTTGAATGGAGATGGGGGCTATATTGAAGTTGAGCCAGGAGCAGAAATCACATCTTCCGCGCCGCAATATGACGGATATACATTGTCACACACCACCTACGCTCCACCAGCATGGGACGGAGGAGATGGTGTACTACGCTATGTATATAAGCAAAACACAACCACGGAACAACCGAAAGACTCAGCGCAAACCGTATCATACATAGTTCAAATGATAGACCAAGATAACAAAGTTCTACAAAGCGAAGTTAGGACAGGTATTGAAGGAGTTGGAGCTACAATTTCAATTCCTCAGCTAGAAGGCTACTTATTTAGAGGTTATCAAATACCGACAGGGTCTGATTTTTCAGGCAAGCAAACTGAAATTTCGTTCCCAATTCAAAAAGATGCTGTCATTACCTTACGCTACCAATTTATTCCTCCAACAGATGAAATCATCAGTCCAGAGAAACGGGCAGAATATCAGTCAGTTTATGATGAATTTCATAGGACAATACTAGAAGCATATACAGTATATAAACAAGAACTAGGAACTGATGGAATCGCCTATGATAAAGTTGAAAATTTATCAGGTGACTTGCAAGCAATCCATAGTGAATTGGTAATAGATACACGATTATTAGACTCTCCTTTAGGAACAGTATTATCAGACGATTACTTTATTAGCGGCTTGGCTTGGACAGATGATTACTGGAACTATCGTATGGAGCAATTAAAAGAGAATACTCAAACTCTTAAAACAGCCTTAGCTAATATTGCTAAATCAAAAGCTGATGTGAATAATAGGGATACCAATACTGATACAAACACTAATGTTGGAGAAAATAATGATAACTCTAATAGTAATGGAGCTGACGCCACGTCTAATACTAACACTGCAATTGTAGACAACCCAGCTGAAAATGGTCAGGAAGACAATAATCAAACTGATACCAATAACTCTGGTGCTACTACAAATAAACAGGATATAAATTCTAAATCTGCTAATACTACCGCACAATCTGCCTTTCAGCAGTCTAGCATTACCGAAAATATTTCAAGCGATAAAAATCAAAAAGCAGATACTAAAGTGCTTCCAGAAACAAATTCTACAAAATCAAGTATATTAAGTTTTGTTGGTATTGGAATTTTAGGGGTTATGGCATTTATTAAGCGATATACAAAAAGACATTCTAAATAGTCTTTAATCTTGCACAAGATACTATTTCACTAATGTGAAAATGATAAATAAAAGGTGGCTAAAATTTTAGCTACCTTTTAACTATTTTATTAAGGTGTGTGAACTCAGATTATTTAGACTGCTGAGTGTCATACTTCTATTTACCGTCCTTTTATTTCTAGCCGCAAGATTTTATACTTTCGTAATTTATTATTTTAAGTAGTGGTCGCTGGAATTTTAGTTACGATACCTATTACTTCTTTTGTAGCATTAGCATTTTACAGAAAAAAGAATAAGTAACTAATCTGCCCATAGATACGGGACAGATTAGTCAAGATACTCATATTATTTTCTACTATTAGTCGTGTTCATCAAAATGAACACTATAAAACTGTTCTTCCGCATCCCAATGTGGCTTAATTATGCTTGCACTGCTTACAGCAAGATAGCCAAATGTTCTTATCTCATCTATATTATCTAGGATTCTATTTACCATTTCATCATCTTTATCCGAATCTCCAGTTCCGTCAACTTTTACGAAATTAACAAATTTACCGTCATAGTACACAGGTTGGTCAAAATCCACAATAATATCATAATCAGAATAGCCAACTTTCTGACACCCGGGAATCACAGCCATCGCCGAACGATTTAATAGGTTAAATGATGCAAAAGTTGATACAGCTATAAATGCAAATACTACAAAACGCTTACCTTTCTTAAATAAAAGCACAGAAGCAACGATAAAAATAACCAACAACACTAATAAAGGCAAGATACTATCTCCACTAATACCAGTATTTGGTGCAGATATAGATGATTGTTGTTTACCATCAACACTTACTATCTTATCTGAATTAGCCTGAGTAGTATTTTTTGTTTCGCTTGTATTATTAGATGCTGTATTGTTGCCAGTAGGCTTATCAAGACAAACCTCGGTCTTTTTTCGAATATTATCCATGGGAACATCCCTTCTTAATTATGCTTATACTTTTATATTATACATATAAATACATATAGTTTCAATAGGATATTTTACGGTTTTTCTGTATACACTAAAACGGCTGAAGATTTTAGCCGTTTTTGCTTGGTTTTAGTATTCGCATCGCTATTCGTTTCGAGTGAGATTTTGTTGGCGCACCACCGCCGTTTCTGAGGTGTTTCGTCAGGCGACTTATTATCTATTCTGGGTTATTTTAGGGTGGTCAAGGTATTTTATTACTGCTGTATAGAAACTCCTATAACTCTTAGTAATGGATACGGGAGGCATACCTAATTCACAAAAACAAACCAGCCATTGCCACCCTCAAAATCAATCAAGCTCAATATGAATTTCCCATACTGTATCAAAAAAATGTCTATTAATATTTGAATAACTACCTTTGATAATTAATCCTCCGTATCGCCAATTCCTGCCCATATAACATCTGTTTTAGCATTAAAATATTCATCAGACTCTGATTTTGAAATCCATTTTCAGATTGTAAAAACTACATCGAAATAGACTGGACTTCCTTACTGGAGAGAGTTATCATTGTCCAGTAATAATAGATAACAGATAAGGAAATTATGAACGACTACAAAGCTAAACAAGAATTAATAACACTTAGCGAAGAAATCCGCCAACAAACTTTTTGGGGTTTGATACCAGAAACGGCAAAGTGGGATTGTACCGAACTTGGAGCCTATTTGCCAGCCATAAGCTTGCCAGCGTTTATTTCTAGCCTAACTGTAAAAAATGGTGTTATGAGCTACGCTGTAACGAGTTTCGAACAATTTACCAAACATACTGAACTATACGAAATTAACGCTACACTTTGGGAATTTATGGTAAAACTTCAAGCGGTTATCGAAAGCCAAACCGAAAAAGAATTTTATCAAAACTTGCTTGAGGTTTTGCATACGGAAGTTTATTTTATCAAAGAATGGGATGATTAGAAATGCCTCAGCTGAATAAGCTGGGGTATTTTTACGATAATCGATACCCCTCTAATTCTTCCACACTTCCTGCCTCCTCCACCTTCTCAACTGGCGCAAGGTAAAAATCAATCGGCAAGCCAGCTAATTGTCGGGCGAATAACTTGGCTAGCTTTTCAAAAAAATCATCATCTGTTTCAATTTCTAAAATTTCCAAAAGTTTCAAGCCGACAGTCGTAAAACTGTAACTTTTGAAAGTTATATCAAACGGCTCTTCATCTGTTTTGAACGCAAAAACCAAATTATCGTTTTGGAAACCCGCAAGCTCGTCTTCTACCGAAACAGGGTTATCCACCCTTGCCCCAATATTGATAAGCCCAAATTCCTCCATCAAAAGAAACTCCGCATTGCCAATCCCGAATTTTTGATAAAGTTGAATCTCCTCAGTAGTCACTGGGGCGTAGAGATAATATTCCTCATCTTCGTCAATAATCACTAATTTTGCCAAGGTCTTGAAAACAGAAATCTCTTTGCTGGTCATCTGCTCAACCGTCGCCCAAAATTTAGGAGGAATATTTCCGTTAAGGGCTACCTCGTCTAGTTCATTTTCCCAAGCTGGCAGAGTTGGGGGATTTTTCACTTCAGAAACTTTTGCGTTATTATAGTTGGCAGTTTTATTGTGTCGACAAACCAAAGCATAGTAAAAGCTCTCAGCTAAGAACAAATACGGTCGGTTGTCTTTATTTTTGACATAGGATTGAGTCAAGCCTAGATAAACTTCTTGACTCAGATTGGAAGATTCTTTAATTAATCCGTAAACTGCCTCGAGCATTTTCTGGATATCAAAATTACCATTTCGGAAGTTTTGATTTCGTAATCTTAGCTCAACGCTCGCGATATAAGTTTGAAAACCTTCGGCAGAGATTAAATCTTCAATCTCGAAGAAAATATTTCTCCCCTGATTGACCCCAGAAAAGACCTTTGATGCAACGTCACTGGGGTAATAATAATCTGTAAGTGCCATCAAAATAGCCTTTGTCATCGAGGTTGGATTTTTCCAACATCGATTTTCTTTTTCTAGTAAATGAAGTAAGTTTTTGACCGTGAATATTTTATCTCCTTTTCGCAATAAAATCGCAAGGATTTGGCAAAAATTGGGCTCTTTATCTTGCTATACTGTAACCAAGTTAGCTAACCCAATTATATCAAAAGGAGGATTCTTATGTCCAATCTACCTCAACATTACAAAGCAGAAACTCTGCCAGCTACCGCTCTCAATCCAGCCAAGCTGGCAATCGCTCGAAACCTGTCGCAAGATATGGCAGTTGTTCAAGCCAACGAGCTTTTGGCTCAAGATATTTTGAACAAGGTCGCCACGCTTTCAGAGCTGGAAAGCCAGATTGTCGCCCAAAATCCCCAAGCCCTGGAGCGGACGGATTTTATTATCAAGGCATTCACTTACGCCTCGATTCAACGGTTCAAATAGGAGGCACTTATGGAAAACTGGCAAATCTGGTGCTTTCTTGGTCTGGCGTTTATCTTCTTTCTTGGTCTGTTCTTGATTGCTTTGGGCGAAGAGGAAGAACAAGCAGAAACTTATTCTCAAGAAGAATTGGCTCTGTTAGAATTTCTCGAAACCCGCCAAGCGGTGAATGAGGACTTCTTAAAAGCCCAAAACCAACTATTGAAAGAATTATTCGATGAAAGGAGACGATTTTAAGTATTTTTTACAACACCGAACAAGTTGGGCGGAAAAATTCCGCCTGACCTCTGTTCTTGGCGTTCGCATCGCTCCAAAAGTTCAAACTGCTCACGGTTTGAAATCCCTTGTTTCTGAGGTATTCTTGGAGCGTCTGACAAGACAGAAAGGATTTTCAAATGAAAACAAATCAAGATACTACCAACCAACACTCGCCTAAAAAGTTCAAAACCATTCTCGCAGACCCACCTTGGGACGTGGCTCAAAAAGGTACGCACGGAGCAATCAAACACTATAAATTGATGACAGTGGAAAACATCAAAAAGATGCCCATCGCAGACCTCGCCGAAGACAACGCCCACCTCTGGCTTTGGACTTATCCAGCCGTTCTCTAACAATCGTTCGACGTGGTGCGAGCCTGGGGCTTTGAGCCAAAGTCTATCTTCACTTGGGTTAAGCCACGCCTCGGCTTAGGAAATTATCTCCGAAATGCCACAGAACAAGTCATATTTGCCACACGAGGCAAGGCTCCTATCAAATTCAAGGGGCAAATCAACTGGGGAATATTCCCCGTTCAAGACCATTCTCATAAGCCCGAAGAACTTTACAGTATCATCGAACGCTGTTCAGGTGGCGACTACCTCGAACTCTTCGCCCGCCGTCCCGTACCATCGGATAAAAATTGGAGCGTTTGGGGCAATGAAATCGAGAGCGACGTTATCATTCCAAATTATCCAGTCCCAGAATACTTGAAAGATGCTCGAGATTTTCGAAAGGTAGGACAGGATGAATGAAAAAGTTAATAGGCTACATTGTCGGTTTCTGCCTGTTGGCGATACTAGTCAATTATTCTGTCCAGCTTTTGGTCGATATTTGGCTGGAATTGGTGGTTGGCTCTATAATGTCTTTAGGCTTTTACGTCGCCATAAAACTCATCAAACATCATCAGGATTGGAGGTAGTATGAAAAGACCAACTCATCTGTCGTGGCAAAGTATGGATTGGACGAGACCTTTCGAATTCGAAACTATCTGTAATTTTACAACGCAACTCAACGGCTATTCTCGTCGCCAGCCCTTTGTCTGGGAAATTCGTTTGACACCAGAAAAAGCCAGCCACCTTATCGGAGCTGACTCAATTGATTTGCGATTCTTGAAAGAAATGATGACCGCACACAACCCTGTTCGTTTTGAGAAAACTAAGCGAGCAAAAGTGACCTCAGCCTATAACATCATTCTATCAAAAAATCACTACGCCTTAAAAACCAAAGAAGTAGACAATCTCGTTCGGAGTTTCCTGTCGCAATCTGGCACTTTAAAAAGAAATGAAGAGATTGTTCTCCAGTTGATTGTCGGTAAATCCTCCTCTCCAAAACCAATTCTCAAGGAACTTGGCAATCCAGACGCTACTTTCTGGCAAAAAGTGACTGGTAATATTCCGCCACTTTCGTCAGATAGCAAGGCTCTGATACGAGAAAAACTTCATCATAGTCAGTTTCAAGTTAGCTTGCGTCTTGGTATTCGAGCTGACAATAAGGCACGAGAAATTCAAATTTTGAAAAGTGTTTTGGCTTCACTTCGAATTTTGGAGCGAGCTGGATCTAAATTCCACGCCAAGCCAACTTCGGCAGAAAAACTAAACCACGGGCATTTGCCGTGGCACTTCCAGACGATTCTTTCAAGTATTGAACTCGCCAGCCTCTTCTTACTACCAGCTGGCGATGCTCAATATAGAGGCGTATCATCTCTGTCGCCCAAAACTATTTTACCACCAATTGGCTTTTCGCAA
The DNA here is from genome assembly GCF_001984715.1 of Streptococcus azizii. Taxonomy (GTDB): domain Bacteria; phylum Bacillota; class Bacilli; order Lactobacillales; family Streptococcaceae; genus Streptococcus; species Streptococcus azizii. The sequence goes on along the minus strand of NZ_MSPR01000002.1, from coordinate 210,392 downwards.
AATACCAAACGTCTCTTTGGATATAGTTTGGAAAAATCCCCGAGGTTTATCGGTATTCCAGCGCGAGAGGGATTGTCACATACTTGGCTTTTGGGTGGCACTGGGAGTGGAAAATCCACTGCTATGCTCAACTTGATTTTAGCGGATACTCATGATGGTCGGTCTGCGGTAGTGATCGACCCCAAGGCAACCCTGGTTTCAGATATTCTGGAACGTCTGCCCAAGGAACGAGACTCTGATGTGGTGATCTTAGACCCTAGCCAAGCTGGACAGGCTGTTTCAATAAACCCTTTCGACTTGGTAAAATTCGGCGTTCCAGCAGAATTGGTTGCAGATATACTTCTGGGTGTTTTTCAAGAAATATTTGAAGAATCTTGGGGTATTTACACGCAGGATATTCTCAGCCATAGTTTTCACACCTTAGCAAAAGTGGACGGCTCGACGCTCCTTGACCTACCAAAACTCTTAACCAACAAAGCCTTTCGGCACGACCTTTTGAAAACTATTTCAGACCCATTCTTGCTGGATTTCTGGCAAGGTTACGACACCTTGAGCGACTCCGCTCGGCAAACCATGATTGCTCCAGTCCTTAACAAATTTCGGAGCGTCTTGCTTCGTCCAGCCTTGAGAGCGGTACTAGGACAATCTTCAGGCAAATTCCCACTGAAAGACATTTTCGACAAGCCAAGACTCTTACTTGTTCCGCTAAACAAAGGCTTAATCGGTGCAGAAAATGCCAAATTCATCGGAGCGATTTTGTTGGGCTGTTTGTACCAATTGACACTTCTGAGAGCCAAGGAAACCGTTCGAAAGCCTGTCTTCATCTATATTGATGAGGTTGCGGATTATCTCAAATTACCGGTTCCTCTAGAAGATGCATTATCCATGTCTCGAAGTTTAGGTGTTGGCTATATTTTGGCCAATCAGTTTTCGAAACAGTTCCCCAAATCGCTTCGAGAGTCCATTTATGCCAACTGCCACAACCAGATTATCTTTGGGCTTTCAATGAACGAAGCCAAGGAACTGGCTGGGCTTGTTCCTGAACTTTCTGCAGAGGATTTTTACAAATTGCCTCCGTTTCAGGTTTATGTCAAAGTGCCAATCGTGAAAAATACTTTCAAATGGTTATCTGCCAAAACACTACCAGCTCCACCTGCCTTTCGCAAGAAAGATGAGATTTATGGCGAGAGTTTCAAACGATACGGTTCAACTTTCAACGAAGAAGCACCGACCAAAAACATCACAAAACCACTTTCTGGCATTGGACGAAAGAAAAAGGAGGTTTCAGATGAGGTTAACTAAACGAGATTATGAAGTTTTGAGCTTACTCAACCGTTGTCGCTACGCCACAACCAAACAATTAGTGGAACTGTATTTCAGAGAGAATAAACCTAAAACAGCCACAAGGCGAGCCAATCTCCTCACCAAAAAACTATCCAACCTTGGGCTTATCCATCATCTGGAACGCCGAATTGGTGGCGTGCGAGCTGGGAGCGGTTCCTACATTTGGTATATCACACACAAAGGAATTAAGGTTCTGCGCGAGATTGAGCCAAGTGTGAAACTCAAACTGAAAAATCGTTATGAGCCAATACGCAACCACCTCAAACATCAGCTGTTCGTGACACAGTTGTTTGTGGAACTCTACAAACTTCACAGTGAAAACAAGCTATTTCTGGAAGATTTTTCCTTTGAACCAAAATGTTGGCGGAGCTTTGCGACCTTGTTTTCACATTTTACACTCAAGCCTGACGCTTTCGCGAAACTAATCATTGGTGACTTCGAAGATGCCTATTTCTTCGAGGCAGACAACGCCACGGAACATATCGGCAGAGTGATTGCCAAATGCAAGCAATACATCGCCTACTTCAATACAGGTATTGAGCAACGAGAAAACGAGGTCTTCCCATTGGTGGTTTGGATTGTGCCAGATGAAAAACGGAAGATAGGCATTTTGAATCGAATTAGAGAAGATTTAGACGCTTACTGGGAGCTTTTTGAAGTGGTAACATTGGACGAATTTTCAGGTTTTATACTAGGAGGACGAGATGACTAAGGAACAGAAGCGTAAAATCGGCAAAGTGACATTCGTGATTGTGAGGAGGTTTACTGGAAAAGAAACTCTTGAGAAGAAACTCCAGCGCTTGATTTTGGAGAAGAATTGACTGGACTTTTCGCCCCAAGAGAGCTATCATGTCAGTGGGTTATAGGTGAATCGAAAGGAGCACACTATGAACAAAAGTACATTGACATTTGAAGAAATCAAAACGCAGAATTTGGAAAATCTACCAGATAGGATAACCGCTCTGTATTGTCGCTTATCCGCTGAAGACGCTAACGAAGGCGAGAGTAACTCGATTTCTAATCAGAAACAGATCCTCGCTCAAGTGGCTACGCGTGAAAACTTGCCAAATCCATTCTTCTTCGTGGACGATGGTTTCTCAGGTTCGAACGCTCAGCGACCGGACTTTCAGAAGATGATGAACCTAGTTGAGACTGGCAAAATCCAAGCAGTTGTCGTCAAAGATTTAAGCCGTCTCAGCCGAGATTACCTCCTGACTGGGCAACTGACCGAAATCACTTTTCCGTCAAAAAATATCCGCTTCATCTCCTTGAATGAAAATCTGGACAGTAACAAACGCAACAGCCAAGATGCCTACCTCGCACCTCTGGTGTCCCTGTTTAATAACTGGTATTCGCTTCAGTGTAGTGAAAAAATCAAGTTGTCTAAGCACACCAAGGCAAAGACTGGCGAGAAAATCGGCTGGATTGCCCCATACGGCTATCTCAAAAATCCAGAAAATCCCAAGGAGTGGCTGATTGACGATTATGCCAGCCAAATTGTGAAGCGAGTTTTTCGAGAATACCTCGCAGGCAAGCCGCTTTGCCAAATTGCCAGAGGGCTTCGAAGAGACAAGATTTTGACACCCGCCAACTACAAGAAACAGCTGGGGATTTCAAATTATCGAGTTCTTGAAAGTGACCCATTCCACTGGAAAAGTCAGATGATTTGCCAGATGCTCGAGAAAGAGGAGTATACTGGTGCAACAATCAATCTCAAGACTGCAAAAATTTCCTACAAACAACGAGGATGCAAATTGCGACCTCGAGAAGATTGGTTGATTTTTCCAAATACACACGAAGCGATTATTTCGCAGGAGGATTTCGAAATGGCACGCAAAATGCTTGGTCATAAGCGAGTAAAACGCAAGAATCACTGGAAAGATACCGCTGGACACGAAAATCTCTTCGCTGGGTTGGTCTTTTGCGAAAATGGACACAAACTCAGTTTTTGCCCACAACAAAAAGACAACACAAACCTTGACCACTACAAGTGTTATCGCTATCACCGAGCTGGCGACACCTGTTCAGGCTCTCATTACCTTCGCAAAGAAACTCTGGAAGAATTAGTGTTAGGCGACCTTCAGCAACTAATTTCTTCTATTCAATTTAACGAGGAAGAATTGCTCACAAAACTGAAGTCTCGCTTCGACATTCGAGAGAGTAAAAAGCAGGATAGCTTACGCAAACAGTTAAATAAAGCCAAAAAACGTTCGCTGGAGTTAGACACAATTATCCAAAGGCTCTATGAAAAGCAACTGCTGGATGACATTAGCGACGAGCGTTTTCGAAAACTGGCGGATAGCTACGAAAGTGAACAAGCTGAACTCAACCAACAAATTCAGGAATTTCAAGAGGTTCTGATTAGCCAGACCGAATCTGCGGAAAACATTGACAAGTTTATGCGAACTATCCGCCAATACACAAAACTCGAAACTTTAACAACGCAGTTAGTGAATGAGTTAATTGACAAAATTATCATTCACCAACCAACTGGACGTGGCAAAAAACGACAAGTCACTATCGAACTACATTACCGATTTATTGGAGAACTATAAGACAAAACGAGCGAACTAAAACTCGCTCGTAGAATAATAACTAATGGACTGCTCGTTGAGGTGTGGACATTGTATCTTATGTCTACTTTTAATGTTTATTGGGTATTAGGTTATGGAAAAGGCTATGCAAACTGCTAATTTTCATATAGGACAGTGGATAGGTAACGTTCTCCATTGTCAGGGAGAATGGCTAATACCTTTTTACCGGTTCCCAATTCTTTTGCCACTTCAATCGCAGCGTGAATAGCGGCACCAGAAGAAATGCCGACAAGGAAACCTTCCTTTCCTCCGACAGCTCGGCCAGTTGCTAAGGCATCCTCTGATGTGACGCGGATAATATGGTCGTAAGACTGAATATCTAAGGTATCTGGAATGAATCCTGCTGAGATTCCTTGGATTTTATGCGGTCCAGGTGCCTCGCCGGATAAGACAGCTGATTCATCGGCTTCGACAGCGTAGATGCTGATAGCAGGATTAGCCTGTTTAAGGGTACGAGAGACCCCCGTAATGGTGCCACCTGTTCCAATTCCAGAAACGAAAGCATCGAGTCCTGTGGGACCAAAGGCTTCTAGGATTTCTGTACCAGTGGTATCCTCGTGGATTTTTGGATTGGCAGGATTTGAAAATTGCAGTGGCACCCAACCGCCTCGTTCTTCTGCGATTTCATGAGCTTTGGCGATAGCCCCTTTCATTCCTTCGCTTCCTGGAGTTAGAACCAGTTCTGCTCCGTAGGCTTGAATAATTTTACGGCGCTCAATGCTCATGGTATCAGGCATGACGATAATCACCTTGTAACCTTTTGCAGCTCCGACCCAGGACAGTCCAATTCCAGTATTGCCGCTGGTTGGCTCAATAATCGTATCACCCGGTTTAATCCTACCATCTGCTTCGGCTTGCTCAATCATGGCAAGGGCAATCCGGTCTTTCACAGATGACCCAGGGTTGAAAGCCTCTAGTTTTACATAAACATCTGCTGCTCCTTCGGGTACGAGATGATTGAGTTTCACGATAGGGGTATTCCCAACTAATTCAGTAATATTTTGATAAATAGCCATACAGCACCTCCACTTCTTGTTGCTATCAGTATACTCTGGTCGTTAGTATTTGTAAAATATAAAAAACCTATTGTGGTGATAGCTGTTTTTAATGCACAGGAATTTCAACGATACGGGAATCGGCACTGGTAACCTGGATTTTTCCATGGTAAAATTCGGTCAGGCTACTGATAATATCTTGCCTGTCCTTTTTATCGGTGAAAATCATGGTCCGAATATCTGCCAAAAATTCGGTGTCATATTCTTCCAAGTTGTGGGTCATCCGCCATTTAGCAAATTCCTGATACTGGGCGTAGTTCATCGTAATGACCATTCCTTGTTGCTCTTTGACTTCGACCATTCCTAGTTGAGCAATAGCGTGGGCGACAGCACCGGCATATGCCCGAATCAAGCCTCCAGCTCCCAGTTTAATGCCGCCAAAGTAGCGAGTTACGACGGCAGCTACATTGGTCAACTGATTGTTTTCTAGGACTGTGAGCATGGGGACACCGGCAGTTCCAGAAGGCTCTCCGTCATCGGACGAACGCTTTATTTCCATATTTTCACCTAGGATAAAAGCAGAGCAGTTATGGGTGGCGCGGTAATGCTCTTTCTTGATTGTGTTGATGAAATCACGGGCTTCTTCTTCTGAAGCGACTCGCTTTAAATGGCAAATAAAACGAGATTTTTTAATATCTTCTTCTGCGAAACCGTCAGTAGCGATGGTTTTATATTCTTTCATATCATGATTGTACTAAGTTTTTTTGAAGATGACAAGTGTTCTACTCCTAGTAATGACGAATATAATAAGTATGAAGGATCTAACCAATTATTATGGACGCTTGTTTACCCACCACCAACTGACTGACCAAGAGCGCTCGCAGGCTCACAGGCTGGCAAGCCAGACGGTTGACAGGTGCTGTTTCCGTTGCTCAGCGGTATTTGAAGAGAAACATCGACTCCCCAATGGTGCCTTGTATTGTAGAGAATGTATCGTATTCGGACGTGTACGGACAGATGAGGATTTGTACGTTTTTCCACAGCAGGTGTTTTTGCCGCAACAGTCCTTAAAATGGCAAGGGCAGCTGACCGATTGGCAGCAAGAGATTTCAGATGCGTTGCGTCACAATTTTCAAGCACGGCAAGATACCTTGATTCATGCCGTGACAGGTGCTGGAAAGACGGAGATGATCTATCAGGTGGTTGCAGATGTGCTTGATGCAGGTGGCGCTGTCTGTCTAGCTAGTCCACGGATCGATGTTTGTATCGAATTGCATCGGCGATTGCAAGAGGATTTTACCTGTCCTATCAGTCTCTTATACGCCGCAGGTGATTCCTATTTTCGTACGCCCCTAGTGATTGCGACGACCCATCAGTTGCTTAAGTTTTATCGTGCTTTTGACCTGGTCTTGGTCGATGAAGTGGATGCATTTCCTTATGTGGATAACCCCATGCTCTACCGAGCAGTAGAAAATGCTATCAAAAAAGAGGGAGTAGTCCTATTGTTGACTGCTACCTCGACGGATGAACTGGACAAAAAAGTCCGTGCAGGAACCTTGCGCTTGCTCCGCCTATCCCGGCGTTTCCACGGCAACCCCTTAGTCGTTCCACAAAAGGTATGGCTACCTCATTTTGAAGATTCCCTAAGGAAGAACAGGATTGCCTCCAAACTGGTTCACAAGATAGCAGAGCAACAGCAGACAGGCTATCCCTTGCTGATTTTTCTGCCGGAAATTCAAATGGGCCAGCGCTTTGCCCGCCTACTAGCCAACTATTTTCCTAATGGGGCTATCGATTTTGTCTCCAGCCAAACAGAGAATCGCCTTGAAATCGTTGCCCGCTTCCGAAAGAAGGAGAGTAGCATTCTTGTTGCGACAACGATTTTGGAGCGTGGTGTCACCTTCCCTAAAGTGGATGTATTTGTCATCGAAGCCAATCATCCTCTGTTTACTTCATCCTCTTTAATTCAGATTGCTGGGCGAGTAGGCAGAAGCATGGAGCGGCCGACAGGAGAAGTCCTCTTCTTTCAAAACGGGACCAACCGTGCGATTGAACGGGCAATTCGAGATATTCAAGTGATGAATAAGGAGGCAGGTTATGGCAGTATGTCTACTGTGTCAGCAAGCTCTTAAAAAGCGCTTGCTATTTTCAGATATTCTTTTACTAAAGAAGGAAGCAGACGGCGTCTGTAGGGAGTGCAAGGAGCAGTTCCTGCCCATTTCTGACAGGCACTGTCCAACCTGTTTCAAAGAAGGTGAGAAACAGTGTTGTGCCGATTGTGTGTATTGGCAAAAAAAGGGCAGGATGGTTAGTCACGAAAGTCTCTATCGCTATAATGAGCAGATGGCGGACTATATCAGTCGCTACAAATTTCTCGGAGACTATCTCCTGCGCCTGGTATTTGCAGCTGAAGTAAAGAAATATTTTAAAGGTAAAGGGAGCTATACCCTCGTCCCTATTCCGCTCAGTGAGCATAGGATGGAAGAAAGGGGCTTCAATCAAGTGAGCGGTCTACTAACTGCTGCAGGTCTTTCCTTTCAAGAACTCCTTCAAAAAGAAGAGACCAAAAAGCAATCAGAAAAGACGCGGCAGGAACGCCTGTCCCTCCATCAACCTTTTTCCATCAGAGAACAAGCCACTATTCCAGACAAGATTATCATAGTCGATGATATTTATACGACAGGAGCGACCATACAGTTAGCTAGGCAACTGCTGATGAAAGAAGGAGCGAAAACAGTCAAAAGTTTTTCACTCGCCCGTTAGTAAACGCTTGCAAAAGAATGGTGATGTGGTATAATAGTAGTGAACAAAAGCGAAAGCTTAGAAAGAGGTATGTACTATGATTAAATTTAGCATTCGTGGAGAAAATATTGAGGTAACAGAAGCTCTTCGTAGTTATGTCGAAGAAAAAGTGGCTAAGATTGAAAAATATTTCCATGCAGATCAAGAATTAAATGCCAAAGTAAATCTAAAAGTCTACCGTGATAAACGCTCAAAAGTGGAAGTGACGATTCCTCTGGGATCGATTACTCTTCGTGCAGAGGACATTTCTCAGGATATGTATGGGTCCATTGATTTGGTAGTGGATAAGGTTGAACGTCAAATCCGCCGCAATAAGACAAAGATTGAAAAGAAGAATCGTCAGAAAGTATCTACCAGCCAGTTATTCACCGAAGAGTTAGTAGAGCAGGTTGAAGAAGATGTAAAAGTTGTTCGTACCAAACAAGTTGATTTGAAACCGATGGATTTGGAAGAAGCTATTCTACAACTTGACTTGCTAGGGCATGATTTCTTCATCTATACAGACGCTAAGGATTCAACCACAAATGTTATTTACAAACGTGAGGATGGGGATTTAGGCTTGCTAGAAGTTAAAGTTTAAAAATTAGCTCTTCATAAACAAAACACAGACAGAAACAGATTCTCCTGTTATCGGTCTGTGTTTTTTAGCGTTTTTCAGTGGAATGGTCTTTCTAAGCCTTATTAGAATAGATATTTTTCTGAAAGAAAGACAAGAGCAAAAGTCTTATGGCAGCATCTATGCTATAATGAAAGGATAGAGAAAGGGAGTAGATATGAGTCGATTGATGCCAGGGCGGGTTCGTCAAGAAGGAATCTTGCTCTACGAAAGAGGACAAGTAGCAGTCAAGCAGCTAAAAGATAGGCAACTTTTTTTAAAGATTGAAGAAGAGGATTTTTGTTATGCCCTAGAAGAAGGGAGACAGTCTTGTAGTTGTGAGATATTTGCTCAAAAAGGCTACTGCAAGCACCTAGCTGCGGTCGAATACTTTTTGAAAAATGATGTGGAAGGAAGGAGTTTAGAAAAACAGCTTTCCATCGGAAAAAAAGAGCATGAGGAAACGGTGCGCAGGACCTATTTTGGGAGCCAATTCCTAGATGGTATTTTAGAGACCGGTCAGGACCTTCCTGTTCACTATCGTTTAGCGGTTGAAGGGCAGATGATGCTCTTTGACCACAATATTGACTGGACGATAAAGATTCAACGGGGTATCGATTCAAGACACTACATCATTCGTGATATTGGGGCCTTTTTACAGACAGTAAGGGAGGGAGGCTATTATCAGATTGGCAAGCATTATTACGAGCCGATTACCTTTGAGCAGTTTGATGCAGCCAGTCAAGATTTGGTGGTCTTTTTGTGGCGCTTAATTCCGGACAAGAAAGCAGGAGATCTTGAGATACTGGCTCACTATGGGCGGCATTTACGCCTGCCGCTTTCTAATTTTGAAGAGGGGTTAGATATCCTGATGCGATTAGAATCTTTTGAGTTTCACCATGATACGAAGAAGTATAAACATTTACAGCTCCTGCCCTTGGATGCTCATGCGGGCTGCTACTTTTTTGAAGTAGTCGTTCATCAATCCATGATAGAGTTGCGGGTTCAGGAGCAATCTTTTCGGGACTTGTTTAGGGGGCGTTACCTGCTAGTGGATAATCGCCTGTACTATCTAGATAGGAGACAGGAGCGGATACTAGCTAGGCTCAAGACGATTGTTCCAAATGAAGCTGGAGAAAAGGTGGTCCAATTTGATTTCCAAGATCAAGAACGTCTAGCTTTGAGTTTGTTGGAGCTACAGCTAGTAGGCAAGACTAAGGCTCCTAAACGTTTTGCTATTCGAGATTTTCGCCCCCATTTTCACCTTTCATTGCAATCTGATGGTGAGATTGAACTGCGTCTAACCTTGGCGTTTGACAAGAAGCAGGTCACGAGTAAAGAAGAGCTCAGTCTCTTACCTTTTTCTTATCATTTCCAACATTTAATGCAGGTAGAGAAGGCCATCAGGGAAGAAGGGTTTAAAGGAGGGTTTGTTGCCCATCATCCTGAACTTCAGCCTGCAGAATGGTATGGTTTTTTTCGGCAGACCCTACCGAGATTTCGGGCCTTGGGTCAGGTGCGGTTATCGAGCGAGTTAGAAGAAAGGCTGATAGATACTCAGCCGACTATTCGGGTAGAAAAGAGAGGCTCCTTGCTGGATATTTCCTTTGATTTTAAAGAAATTGCTGAGGAAGAAATCGATCAAGCGGTAGCGGCTCTATTGGAAGAAGCGACGCATTTTACCAGTCAGTCAGGGAAGGTCTTGTTCTTTGACGAGGAAACAAGACGACTGAGCCAGACCCTGCGGGACTTGAGGGCTCGTTATCAATCAGAGGGTCACCTATCACTTGGAGGCTTCGCTTCTTATCAACTAGCCCAGACTTGGGCCGGGAAAGACGCCGTTCAATTTTCGGAGGATTTCCAGCAATTAGCCTATGATTTAGCCCATCCGGAATCCTTTGAGTTGCCCCAGCTCCAACTGAAAGCGGACTTACGCGACTACCAGCGCCTGGGGGTAAAATGGCTATCGATGTTGGACCACTATGGTTTTGGCGGTATCTTGGCCGATGATATGGGGCTAGGAAAGACCTTACAAACGATTGCCTTTTTGAGCGGTCGTATGGAAACGGATACGAAGGTCCTCATCCTAGCTCCCTCCAGTTTAATTTACAACTGGCAGAGCGAGTGCCAGACCTTTGCGCCGACTCTGGATGTGGGAGTAGTCTATGGGAGCAGGGAAAAGCGATGGGAACAGATTCACGAGAGGCATCAAATCACCATTACAAGCTATCCTTCTTTTAGACAGGATATTGAGCTATATCGGCAGTATCACTATGACTATCTGATTTTGGATGAAGCACAGGTCATGAAAAATACCCAGAGCAAGATTACCCAACTTTTGAGAGAGTTTGAAGTGGGAAATTGTTTTGCCCTTTCGGGAACGCCGATTGAAAATCATCTGTCAGAATTATGGTCGATCTTCCAAATCGTCTTACCGGGCTTATTACCGAATAGGACAGCATTTGCCAAGCTCTCAGCAGGAGAAGTTGCCCGTATCATCAAGCCTTTCGTCTTGCGTAGAAAGAAAGAAGATGTGCTCGTAGAATTGCCTGATTTATTGGAAACCAATATTTTAAATGAATTGAGTGCCGATCAGAAAAGGATCTATTTAGCCCAGTTGAGGCGAATGCGCTCAACCGTTAGGAAGGCTAGCGATACGGAGATTCAGCGGAGGAAGATGGAAATTTTAGCAGGTATTACTCGGCTACGTCAAATTTGTGATACCCCTAGTCTTTTTATGCCAGACTACAAGGGAGAAAGTGGGAAGTTAGAGAGCTTGCGAGAGCTACTGCTTCAACTAAAAGAAGGGGGTCACCGCGTGCTCATCTTCTCTCAGTTCCGTACTATGTTGGATAGGATTGAGGGAGAATTAGAAGCCATAGGTCTCAGTAGTTATAAATTGACAGGTTCTACCCCAGCCAATCTCCGCCAGGAAATGACAACCGCTTTTAATGCAGGGAGCAAAGATGCCTTCCTTATCTCTCTAAAGGCAGGTGGTGTAGGCCTCAATCTGACAGGAGCAGACAGCGTGATTCTGGTGGATCTCTGGTGGAATCCAGCTGTAGAGGCTCAGGCCATCAGTCGTGCTCATCGTATGGGCCAGACCGAGAAAGTTGAATGTTACCGTCTGATTACCCGTGGCACCATCGAGGAAAAGATTCAGATGTTGCAAGAAAGCAAGAAACATCTAGTGACGACCGTTCTTGATGGCAATGAAAGCCGTGCTACTATGACAGTAGATGACATTCGAGAAATATTGGGTCTCTGATGGAGGTGGGACAGAAACAAGCCGTAAGGAGACAGTCTTTTCGTTCGTTGAGTTCTTTATCAGTTTTCTTATGGCTTTCTTATCGCCTGTATGGGGTGGTTTAAAAAGAAAAAAGATAGTCAAAGTAGGCAAGGTATGGTATAATAGTCGTTTGAAAGGAAGATTGTATGATGAGAATGCAGACAAGATTTCCCTTAGTAGCTGACGATGAGTTAATAGTGGGAGAAAATCCTGATATGAGATTATATGAGGAGGGGGACTTGATTAGTAATATCAAGGGCCCTTATCAGGATAGGGAATTTGGACAAGAGGTAGCCAGTCAAGCTGGTTCACCGTATAGCGGAGAGGAGCGTGGTACAGAAGAAGCCCTGTTACCACCGCTTTTTAAAGCGACTCCAAGCCCCTACTCTCGAAAAGAGCGTTATCAAAAGCCGGTTTCTCAAGGAGTCACTACATCACAGGTTAAAACGCAAGGGCAGTTGGCGCGTGAGACGGCGCGTGAAGATTTGAAGAAAAAGCGCTCAGCCTCTTATCTACATCAGGAACCACCTCGTCACATTCTGCCAGAAAAACATCAGGTAACAGCACCTCTGGTCAAAAAGTCAGTGCCTCAGCTAACAGCTTTGGCAAATCGATTACAACAGACAGATTATATTTTGGCAGATATGCCCGCAGTTTATTCCTTGCAAAAAGAAGACAGAGAGCAGGAAGTGCCTGTCAGAAAAAATTCCTATGATTTTTTAAGGAAAAGTCAAGTGTATAATTACCCAGAGCGCAAGGTGCAACGGGAGCGACGCATGGCACAGGAGTTAAACCTAACACACATGGAAGAGGGATTGGAATGACAAAAAATTACCATTTTATAGGGATCAAGGGCTCAGGAATGAGTGCCTTGGCTTTGATGTTGCATCAAATGGGACACAAGGTTCAAGGAAGTGACGTTGAGAGATACTATTTTACTCAGCGTGGCCTTGAACAAGCAGGGATTGAGATTGTCCCATTTAGCGAAGCGAACATTACTGCTGATGTCGAATTGATAGCGGGAAACGCCTTTCGACCAACGAATAATGTAGAGCTTGCCTATGCAGATGCAACTGGCTTTTCCTATAAACGTTATCATGAGTTTCTTGGTCAGTTCATGCGTGATTTTACCAGTTTTGGAGTAGCAGGAGCACATGGAAAAACTTCAACAACAGGTCTCTTGGCACACGTGATGCGCAATATCACGGATACCAGCTATCTGATTGGGGATGGGACTGGTCGTGGTTCAGAAAATGCCCAGTATTTTGTCTTTGAATCAGATGAATATGAGCGCCATTTCATGCCCTATCATCCAGAATATAGTATTATTACCAATATTGACTTTGACCATCCAGATTACTTTACCAGCCTAGAGGATGTCTTTCATGCCTTTGATGATTATGCCAAACAAGTACAAAAGGGCTTGTTTGTCTATGGTGAAGACGAGCAGTTACGTCGTATTACAGCAACTGCTCCAATCTACTATTACGGTTTTAGCGAGGACAATGACTTTGTAGCCTACGATTTGCGCCCTTCAACGACTGGGTCGCAGTTTAAGGTACGCTATGCTGGACAGGAGCTGGGGGACTTCCAAATTCCGACCTTTGGACGCCATAATATCTTGAATGCGACAGCCGTTATTGCGAATTTGTTTATTGCAGGATTCGATTTGGGCTTGGTGGCAGAACATCTTAGAACCTTTGGAGGAGTAAAGCGCCGCTTTACTGAAAAGATTGTGAATAGTAAGGTGATTATTGATGACTTCGCTCACCATCCAACTGAAATCAGTGCAACGATTGATGCAGCTAGACAAAAATACCCAAGTAAAGAAATCGTGGCGATTTTTCAGCCACATACCTTTACGCGAACCATTGCTCTGCTAGACGAGTTTGCCCTGGCGCTGAGCGATGCGGATGCGGTGTACTTGGCTCCGATTTATGGATCTGCCCGAGAGACCGATAATGGTCAAGTGAAGGTTGAAGATTTGGCGGCTAAGATTACCAAAAAAGGAGGGATTATATCACTTGAAAATACTTCTCCTTTGCTGGATCATGACAAGGCTGTCTATGTTTTTATGGGGGCAGGAGACATTCAGTCCTATGAATACTCATTTGAACGTCTATTATCCAATCTATCGCATAACGTTCAATAGGAAATAGAGGCTGGGACTGACAAGCTCAACCTCTTGTTTATGTGTTTTAGACAATCGTGAGTATCTTTGACGATTCCCTTGAAATAGTCCGGACGGGAATGACTCTCTTTTCGAGTGTTATTCCTCATTGGTGAGTCTGGGGACTTATACTCTTTAAAAATCAAAAGGATACTTCGTCAACTTGCCTTGGTGAACGCTAGTTCTACCTTCGGCTTCGTTTCCTAGTCTACTTTTGATTTTTATTGAGTATTAACAATCCTATCCCAGACCCTAAAACAGTTATTGTCTAGGAGCATTAGGGGAGAAAATATTTTTATAGAGTATTATTTTGCAAGTAGTGAGTGATTGGTCTATTCTATATTTAAAGCTACAACACCATACAATAAAGAGGAGAGATATGGAGATTCGATACGCGAGTTCGACGGATCTTGAGGAGATCAATAGGATTGAGCAGGCTAATTTCAGTCCAGAAGAACAGATTGCAAAAGGAGTCCTAGGCTCTTATTTGGAGCATGAGAAAAAGACCTGTCTCGTCATAGAAGATCACGGTAAAGTAAGTGGCTATATCCTAGCCCTTCCCACAGAGCATGCGACTGTAACAGACGATTTATTTGAAAGACGTGAACCTGTAGCGGGTCCCTTACCATATTTAGCCATCGTCAGTCTTTCTGTGGCAGAAGCCTACCAGGGACAGGGAGTAGGCACCTTGTTATTGGCAGCCATCAAGGAGGTTGCAGTTCAAGGCTCTTACGACGGAATTAGTCTAACCTGTAAAGACTACCTCTTGTCTTACTACGGGATGTATCAATTTGAAAATCTAGGGCTCTCCACTTCTCAGTTTGGGGGCAAAATTTGGTATGATATGTACTGGTCCTGTCCATGATATACCAGCCTGCTTGATTTTGTAGTGCTTTTAGGATATAATGGCTTGTAACTGTTTGAAAGGAGCTTTATAGTGACAAAAGATGCACGTGAAAAGGATGTGCCGTCTTCTGGTTTCCGTGATAAAATTTTACGTGAACTAGAAGGAATCAAAGCCACATCTGCTTCAGAAAAAGCTGATTTTCTCTCTGACACTTCAGAATATCAATGGCTGGAAGGGGATTTGACAGATACGCTAGACCTTCAACGTCCATCATTGACTGAAATGGTTAGCGAAGAAGAACTCTTGGAAGAGACGATTGTCTCGCCTGATATGAATAGGATTTTTGAGGACCCCCAATCAGATATGCGATTAAGACGGAGCCGAAATCGGAAAAAACAAGATACTGTGGCCAAGCGAATTGTAAAATTTGTGATGCTAACAGTCGTCTGTTTGCTAGTGATAACAGGACTTTCAGTCTGCTTTTACATCAAGTCAAGTCTAGAGCCGGTAAATGCTCAGGCTACGGAAATGGTCCAAGTGGAGATTCCAGGTGGGTCTTCTACCAAGGAGATTGCGCAGATTCTCGAAAAACATCATCTAATTAAAAATGCAATGATTTTTAATTATTACTCAAAATTAAAAAGCTATAATAATTTTCAAAGTGGCTTCTACAATTTGAGTCAATCTATGTCTGTAGACCAACTGGCCAAGGCCTTGCAAGAAAGCGGAACGGAAACAGCTCAAGAGCCAATTGCAGGAAAGATATTGGTTGTAGAGGGATACACGATTAAGCAGATTGCTCGAGCGATTACAGACAATGTTCATACATCGGATAAGGAAGATAAGACTCCGTTCACAGAAGCAGCTTTTCTTGAAACTATTCAAAATGAAGCATTTATCAATCGAATGGTGGCAGCCTATCCACAGTTACTGGGTCATTTACCTGCTCCAGACAGTGGTGTCAAGTTCCGCTTAGAAGGTTATTTATTCCCAGCGACCTATGAGTATTCCACAAAGACAACGATGGAAGAACTCATCGAACAGATGCTTGCAGCCATGGATAGCCGCCTGCAGCCTTACTACGCTCAGTTAGAAGCGAAAGGCCTGAATGTCAATCAGCTCTTGACCCTGGCATCGCTCGTTGAGAAAGAAGGGGCAACTGATGAGGACAGGCGCAACATCGCTAGTGTATTTTTCAACCGTCTAAATATTGACATGCCTCTCCAATCAAATATTGCTATTTTATATGCAATGGATAAGTTGGGCGAAAAGACGACCTTGAAAGAAGACACCCTGATTGATACTGGTATTCAATCACCTTATAATATTTATACCAATACTGGCTTGATGCCTGGTCCAGTAGATAGCCCGAGCCTTTCTGCGATTGAAGCAACCTTTGCTCCAAATAAAACAAATTATTATTATTTTGTAGCAGATGTAACGACAGGCGCTGTTTACTTTGCTGAGACAGGTGAAGAGCATAATCAAAACGTTGAAAAATATGTCAACAGTAAAGTAAACAATTAGAGTACTGGCTTAAATAAAATTATGTGGTTTTCCGCATAATTTTGTTTTCATCACAGCAGTTACGATATCATCAACATAAAGGAAGAATAAAAATATGGCAGAAAAAACCTACCCAATGACTATTGAAGAAAAGGAAAAATTGGAAAAAGAATTAGAAGAGTTAAAACTCGTACGTCGTCCGGAGATTGTCGAGCGGATCAAGATTGCGCGTTCATACGGCGATTTGTCAGAGAACTCTGAGTATGAAGCAGCAAAAGATGAGCAAGCCTTTGTCGAAGGGCAAATCTCTATGATTGAGACCAAAATCCGCTATGCAGAAATTGTCAACAGCGATGCTGTGGCGGCAGATGAAGTAGCGATTGGCAAGACAGTGACAATCCAAGAGATTGGTGAGACAGATGAAGAAGTCTATATGATTGTGGGATCGGCAGGGGCAGATGCCTTTGCTAATAAGGTATCAAATGAAAGTCCTATTGGCCAAGCTCTTATCGGTAAGAAAACGGGCGATGTTGTTACTGTTCAGACACCTGTTGGCAGCTATGATGTGAAAATCATCAAGGTAGAAAAAACGAAATAAAGGTCGAGCGTTTTAGAGGCTTTACTAGAGAACTTTAGGGAAGCCGGTACCTCGACTTATACTCAATAAAAATCAAAAGTAGACTAGCTTTCACAATTGAGAATTGTGAAAGGTTGGAAATGAGATTAGCGCCGCTAATTTCCTTATAATCGAAGATGAAGGTAGAACTCTGTTCCATCTTGTTTTAAGGGAACAGGCTGAAAACCTCCACTGGAGCTTTTCACTCGTCAAGATACGAGGACGTAAAACAACTCCTAGACAAAATAGGAAATGCGACGAAGAAGCCTCTGCTTCTAGGAGTATTTATCTTTTTGTCAGTGAGTTGTAGTCCGAGTTCAATTCACCGAGACTCTTGACGACGTATCCTTTTGATTTTTAAAGAGGATTAGGACCGATGTTTCCTGCACCAGCTTTCGTGCTGGTCTTTTTTTATGTCGATTAGTCAATGAAAAAAGCGACCGAAAAATAGGAGGCTGACACAGTGTTCAACTCACCGAGACTCTTGACGACGTATCCTTTTAATTTTTATTGACTATAAGATAAAGTGCTAACAAGCATGATATAGTTGTTTAGTTTACTTTTAGTACTAGGCAACGAGCTGCAGGCTGTACTGGAGTACGGCAAAGCGAGTTAACGAAGTAATAAAAGTTAAACTAAATGAGTATAAAAACCCTGAAGAACAGGGTTTTTGTCTACCTATATGGATATAATGTATTTACCGTGAACGTTGCTTCCCAGCGTTGCGGTTTTTCTTTTTCGATGATGCTGTTGTTATCGCAGTATCTGTCCTCGGTGTTATATCCTTGACACGAGTGCTTGTGTGGATTGGTTTTGGAGGATTTTGTTCAAATTCTTCTGCAATCTGTCTGCGTAGTTTTGGCTTAAGAAAGAAGTTGGTAATGGCTTGTTGGACGATTCCAATCAGTCCGCCGACTACCCAGTAGAGGGTTACACCAGCAGGAGAACTCCATGAGAAGAAAACAATCATGAGCGGGTTCATCAGCATCATTGATTTCATCTGCTGCCTTTGCTCTTCTTCCATGCCGACCTGCATGAGAAGGGATTGGCAGAAATAGAGGATACCAGCTACAGCTGTGAGAATAAGGCTAGACTTGCCAAGCGCAATTCCCATAAAGCTCGCTTCTGCGATGCCTTCTGTATAACGAGCTGCGTAAAAGAGGGCTGAGAAAAATGGCATTTGAATGAGTAGTGGGAGGCATCCCATCCCACCAAACATGCTGACTCCGTACTCTTTTTGAGTAGCAAAGAGTTCTTGTTGGGCAGCTAATTTCTCTTCCTGGGTACTCGCATTTTTCATTCGCTCTTGGATGGGTCCTAGAATCGGTTTGAGATAATGCATTTTCTCAGACTGGTAGGTAGCTTTCCAAGATTGGTAGATTCCAAGTGGCAAGATGAGTAAGCGAACACAAATGGTGACCACGATAATCGCTAACCCAAATCCTAGCCCCTGATTTTCGGCAAAGAATTGAATGACATTTCCCATCGGCTCAACGAGGAGTTTGTAGACCCAGCCTTCTCCAGTTGGGACACCATTTTTGGTCTGAACACAACCAGATAGGAAGAAGAGCATAGATAGGACAAGTCCTGACAACACAATACGGTTTGATTTTTTCACTTTCGCATTTCCTTTTTTACATGATACACCCTATTTTACTTGTTTTGGAGAAAATATACAAGTCTTTAATGCCACTGCTTGACTCGAAAGTCCTTAAAGGTTTCAAAGTTTGCAAGGGATACATCCAGATAGGTTACCTTGGACATTCGAGAGGGTCCCTTGCGAATTTCTTGGATGAATTGACTGAGCTTGGCGGGTTTTTCCGATTGGGCGAGGATGGTCACAGTTCCGTCTGCATTATTCCAGACGCGGCCGTAGATATTGCCGATTTCTATTGCCAGATACTGGACAGCCCAGCGAAAGCCCACTCCTTGTACCCGACCAGAGGCAATCATTTTTACTTTTTGCATGCGTTTCTCCTTTTGACAAGACCTTTACTTTATTATATCATTGTTGATAGTGAAAGAAAATGGGGAATTGTATGGAAGTGATTCGTTCCAAGTCCAACCGACTGATTAAGGAAACAAAAAAACTGCACCAAAAGAAGTATCGCAAGCACTCCTATTTGATTGAGGGCTGGCATTTATTTGAAGAGGCTTGTCAGGCACATGCTACCATCGAGCGGGTCTTTGTTACAGAGGAAGCCTATCCAAAGGTGATAGGAGATTTTCCTGTGACGGTCGTTAGTTCTGAAATCATACAGGAGTTAGCAGATAGCCAGACACCGCAGGGGGTTGTTGCACAAGTCGCCCTCCCAAAGACTGAGATGCCAGAAGAGTTTGGAGGAAAATACTTGGTCCTAGAAGATATCCAGGACCCAGGAAACCTTGGGACAATGGTGCGGACAGCAGATGCGGCAGGCTATGATGCAGTCTTTCTATCAGATAAATCTGCGGATATCTACAGCTTAAAGACACTGCGGTCTATGCAGGGGAGTCATTTTCATCTACCCATTTATCGAGTCGCTATAGAGGAGCTACTCGCTCAATTCAAAAACCAAGGGGTACAGATACTGGCAACCACTTTATCGAAAGATTCTATTGACTATAAGGCAGTTACTGCGGTAGCATCATTTGCTATTATTATGGGGAATGAAGGACAGGGAATTTCAACAGTAGTCGAAGGTCAGGCAGACACCTTACTTCATATTAGCATGCCAGGCCAGGCAGAGAGCTTGAATGTGGCGGTGGCTGCGGGTATTCTTCTTTTTAGCTTTATTTAAGCTAGAAGCTATAATGTATGGTATAATAGAAAACGAGGTGATAGAATGACACCCTATACAGAAGATGAAGAGTATATGGCCTATGTCGGGCATTTAATAGAAAAGCCCAAGGTACAGAAACTCAAGACAATCCCTCATCATTATTATTCGACCCGTTTGGAACACTCCATCAATGTATCCTATACCAGTTATAAAATTGCAAAGAGACTAGGATGGGATGCCAAGTCAACAGCGCGCGGTGGTCTTTTGCATGATTTATTTTATTACGATTGGCGTGAGACCAAATTTAAAAAGAGTCATGCCTGGGTTCATCCACGGATTGCAAAGCGCAATGCTGAGAAATTGACTGATTTGAACAAGGTGGAAGAAGATATCATTGTTAAGCACATGTTTGGTGCGACGATTGCCCCACCGCGTTACAAGGAAGCCTGGATTGTGACCTGTGTCGATAAGTATTGGGCCATAAAAGAGGCAACGCTTCCCTTACAAAAAATGTGGAAACAGCGCCGCTTTCATGGTTATTAAATCGTTATTCATTAGAGGAGGATTAGGATGAATCAAGAACCACATATTATAACTCAAGTGGATCATACCGCTTTGAATCGTTTCTTTGGCAAAATTTATGGCTTTGTCGCAGCAGGGATAGGGATTTCCGCTCTGGTAGCCTACCTGTCTATGACCGCTTTTAGAACCTTTACCATCAATCTCTTGCTAGGAGGGTCGTTTGTCATCTGGCTGCTGATGATAGTTGAAATTGGTCTCGTCTTTGCAGCTTCTCGTATGGCGGCTCAAAATAGCCCCTTGGCCTTGCCAATGTTTCTAGCTTATTCGGTGATGAATGGCTTTACACTGAGTATCGTGCTACTCGCCTATACAGGTGAAACCATTACAACAGCCTTTCTAACAGCCGCCTTGATGTTTGCGATAATGGCTGTGATTGGCTTGACAACGAAGAGAAATCTTTCAGGTATGGGGCAGGCACTCTATGCAGCCCTGTTTGGAGTGATTATCGCCAGTGTTGTCAATCTCTTTCTTGCAAGCTCGGGTATGAGTTTTATCATTTCCATCATTTCAGTTTTGATTTTCTCAGGTTTAATCGCTTATGACAATCAACGTATCCGCTATATCTTTGAAGAGACCAATGGCGAGGTCGGTCAAGGTTGGGTTATCTCTATGGCTTTGTCCCTCTATCTGGACTTTATTAACCTTTTCTTGAACCTATTGCGCATCTTTGGTTCGCGGGATTAGGAAGAAAGGCATTATTTTAGATAGGGAAAGATTGCTAGGGCAATCTCAGATTGAAGAAAAAGTCCATTTCGGCTCATTTTCTTCAATCTTTTTCTTTTGCCAAAAATACCGCTATCTCAGTATTTTTAAGAGCTACTTCAGATAAGGTTCACACTCTGAATTTGCTATTTTTCGACAGTTTAGAAGTTTGTCTACCTTCTCAGATTGCTAGGGCAATCTTTTTTCGTATCCTTCCCCCCAAAGTCCTCCTTGTGACATTCCACTTGTTTTTATAAAGTCCCAAGAAACCTTCCACTTTTTTTCAATAAAAATTGAAATCGTTTTCTATTTTGTGGTATACTATACCTATAGAACAGATGAGGAGGATTATCCATGGCAGTTAAAGATTTTATGACGCGAAAGGTTGTCTATATTTCACCGGATACGACGATTGCACATGCAGCGGAATTGATGCGTGAGCAAGAGATTCATCGCTTACCTGTCATTGAAAATGATCGCTTAGTGGGTCTTGTGACAGAAGGAACGATTGCAGAGGCAAGCCCTTCAAAGGCGACCAGTCTATCCATTTATGAGATGAATTACCTATTGAATAAAACAAAGGTCCGTGACGTGATGATTCGTGATGTCATCACCGTATCTAAATTTGCAAGTTTAGAAGATGCGGTTTATCTGATGTATAAGAACAAGGTTGGCATTTTGCCTGTTGTAGATAATGACCAAATGGCAGGAGTTATTACAGATCGTGATGTGTTTGCAGCTTTCTTACACGTATCTGGCTACGGAGAAGCAGGGGTTCGTGTGCGCTTCTTGGTAGAAAATAAGGCAGGAGAGCTTGAAAAGATTATCAGACTGATTTCAGACCAAGGTTATAATATTGTCAGTACTGTTCAGATTGCGGATAAGTCAGGAAACGTGGTCATTGAAGTCCAGATTGACGGCAAGGTGGACATCCAGCAGGTAGCCTTGATTTTTGAACAGGCCGGTATCAAGGTGGACAGCATGATGCCAACTCAGACGAAAAAAATATAAAAAGAGCAAGCTGCTCTTTTTATGTTGGGTGAATCTGATGTTACTGCTCAAACTAGGAAGCTATCCCAAGGCTGCGTCAATAGCCTTGTGGAGGTTATTGAATACTCTTTAAAAATCAAAAGGATACGTTGTCAAGAGTCTCGGTGAATTGAACACGCCCTAAACTCTGTGCGAAAAAGATAAATACTCCTAGAAACTCCAGTTTCTTCGTCGTATTTCCTATTTTCGCTTTGAGTTTTTCACGGGCTTTGTATCTTATGTAACTGAGTTCGGACTAAAAATGTGAGAAAAAAGATAGGCAGCTGTTTCGGCTTTAGCCGATTACAGATGAGAATCCCTTGGGGATAGGCAGCTGTTTCGGCTTTAGCCGATTACAGATGAGAATCCCTTTGGGATAGCAATAGTCAGGGGATTTCAACAGTTCGGGGAACTGTTGAAACTGGTCACCTATAAATACGAAAGTGACCACGGAAGCCCGAGCCTGAAAACGAAAGAGCGAGGTTAGCGGTTGTCGGAGTCATCTGCTTCGATTTCCTATTTTTCATTCGCTTTTTACACGCCCTTTGTATCTTGTTAGAGAGTAGACGAGGAAAGAACCCCACTCACAGTTGATGGTGAGTGGGGTCAAAGTCATTGTTTAAAGGGTTGTTTGTTGCTGTCCAGTGTAAAGCCTTCTCCCAGGACCTCATGGGCATCGGTAATGGTGATAAAGGCATGGGGATCGATGCGATGGATCAGGTCTTTCATTTCTTGGAGCTGGCCTTTGTAGATAACGGAGTAAACTAGGTCGATTTCTTTTTTACTATAAAAGCCTTGGGCCTTGATAAGGGTGATGCCACGTTCGATATTTTCATCGATAGCTTGAGCCAGCTCTTGTGATTTTTCAGAGACAATCATGACGCCCTTGCTACCGTAGTTCCCATCGCTAATAAAATCAATGACACGGGAGACGATGGTGACCATCATTAAGGTATAGAGGACGCTGCGGAGATCGTGAAAGACCAAGATGGTCAGCACCAGCACTAGGATATCGATTGACAAAATAATCTGTCCAATGGTGAAAGAGGTGTACTTGTGGCCGATTCGAGCAAGAATATCACTTCCTCCTGTCGTGCCACCAGCCTTGAAGATTATTCCAAGACCTGCTCCTAGCAGGATGCCACCCAGGATAGATACTAGGACTAAATCTCCTTCCAAGGGAATATGAATCGGAATGCGCTCAAAGAGAGCTAACCAGGTAGTTACGCCTAGAGTACCTACGATACTATAATAGAGCGTTTGCTTTCCTAAAATTTTCCATCCGAGGAGAAATAGAGGAATGTTGATCAGGATATTCATCAACCACGGCTGAATACGAAACAGATAATAAATAATCAGATTGATTCCTGTTGCACCCCCCTCATAGAGATGGTTGGGGATAATCAAGTAGTTGAGCCCAAAGGCAAATAGCCCTGCACCTAGTATAATAAAAAAAAGATTCTTAAATCGTAGCACTCCACTACCCCTTTCGGTTTATCTACTTCCATTCTAACAGATTAAAAGGGCTTACACAAGATAAATGCAAGATAGGAAGCCAAGACAAAATAAAAAGTGCTTTTTCTTGGCTTTTTTGGTAGAATAAAAGAAGTTGTGTTCAAGGGAAATGACGATACTTTTCAAAAGTGAATCAGAATGATAGGGGATCTGTATGACAAAAGGAATATTTATCACGTTGGAAGGACCAGACGGAGCAGGAAAGACGACCGTTTTACAAAGGTTGGTTCCGCGCCTAGAAGCACTAGGAAAGCAGGTTACTACGACCCGTGAACCGGGAGGTGTGGCGATTGCAGAGGACATTCGCTCTGTGATCTTGGACCCTCAAAATACAGCCATGGATGATAAGACAGAGTTGTTGCTGTATATTGCAGCACGACGTCAGCATTTACAAGAACGCATTTTACCAGCCTTAGAAAGTGGACAGCTACTCTTGGTTGATCGCTTTATCGATTCCTCAGTTGCGTATCAAGGCTTTGGTAGGGGCTTGGATACCGAAGCGATTGGCTGGTTAAATCAGTATGTCACAGATGGGCTCAAGCCAGATTTGACACTCTATTTTGATATTGATGTAAAAGAAGGACTGGCACGGATTTCTCGCAATAGCACTCGTGATATTGACAGACTCGATATGGAGACCCTAGAGATGCATGAGCGTGTGAGAACTGGCTATTTGGCAATTTTGGAGAAGGAGTCAGACCGTATTGTCAAAATCGATGCCTCTCAGTCGTTGGAGGAGGTTGTAGAAGCAGCCTTTACTGTCATCTATGACCGCTTTTTAAAAAATAAAACATGAAAAAAGAAGAATTACAGGGCTTACAGCCCCCTATCTATCAGTTGTTCCAGACTGTTTTGCAGCAAGGGCGTTTGGCACATGCCTACCTTTTTTCAGGTAATTTTGCCAGTTTTGAAATGGCCATCTTTCTGAGTCAGGCGATTTTTTGTGACAATAAGGTGGCAGGTATTCCTTGTGGACAGTGTCGCGCCTGTCGCTTGATTGAGCAGGGAGAATTTACGGATGTGAATGTTATCAGTCCCCAAGGGAATACTATTAAAACAGAGACCATCCGTGACCTGGTGAAACAGTTTTCTCAGTCGGGGTTTGAAGCGAACCAGCAGGTCTTTATCATTCGAGACGCGGAGAAGATGCACCCAAATGCAGCGAATTCACTGTTGAAGGTCATTGAAGAACCTCAGAGCGATACCCGCATCTTTCTACTGACCAATCAGGAACAAGAGGTATTGGCAACGATTAAAAGTCGGGTTCAGATGGTGGACTTCCCCAAAAATATACACATTTTAGAGCGATTGCTGGAAGAAAGAGGCTTAGTGAAAACCCAGGCTCAGCTACTTGCTCGCCTTGCGACCACTATTGAAGAAGCTGAGCAACTAGCTGGTCAGAAATCTTTTTTAGAATTGATGGCGGTGGCAAAAAGGTGGATCGAGGTGCTGTTAACACAACCCAACAAGGCCTATTTACAAGTGGGCCGCTTGATTCGTTTGGTGGATGAAAAGTCAGATCAAGCACGTCTGTTTCATTTGCTCACCCTGTTGTTAGCAGAGCAGATGGCAAATCCGCTAATATTGACCTACTTGGAGAATCTACAGCTTGCTCAGCTACAATGGCGGAGTCATGTTAGTCTACAAAATGCCTTAGAATACTGGTTGTTATCAACAGAAAAACAAGTGAAAGGATAGGAGATGGACAAGAAAGAGATTTTTGATGCCTTGGATGGTTTTTCCCAAAATCTGCTCGTCACTCTTGCAGAAGTAGAGGCAATCAAGAAACATCTACGCGGTGTTATTGAAGAAAATACCGATTTGCGCTTGGAAAATTCCAAACTGAGGGAGCGTTTGGAAAAAGATGACCGAGAGCAGAGTCGGACGGCTAATTTTGGAAAGGAAAACTTGGAGAATATCTACGAAGATGGCTTTCACATCTGTACCTTTTCCTACGGACAACGTAGGGACAATGATGAGCCATGTATGTTTTGTTTAGAACTATTGAATAGAGAGTAAGCATGCAGATTCAAAAATCAGTAAAACATTCCCTGCCCTATGGTACCTTGTATCTAGTAGCCACACCGATAGGGAATCTTCAAGATATGACCTTTCGGGCGATTGAAACCTTGCAAGCGGTGGATGTCATCGCAGCAGAAGATACACGTAATACAGGACTTTTGCTCAAACATTTCGAGATTGAAACGCGCCAGATGTCTTTTCATGAGCATAACGCTCATGAGAAAATTCCTCTTTTGCTAGACATGTTGCGCTCTGGGCAGTCTATTGCCCAAGTCTCAGATGCAGGGCTTCCGAGTATCTCAGATCCTGGACATGATTTGGTGAAGGCTGCGATTGCAGAAAACCTTCCAGTCGTTGCCTTGCCGGGAGCCTCTGCAGGGATTACGGCTTTGATTGCTTCGGGTTTAGCACCGCAACCACATATTTTTTACGGATTTTTACCTCGGAAGTCGGGGCAACAAAAGGCCTTTTTTGAGGAAAAAAAGACCTATCCTGAAACGCAGATTTTCTATGAATCCCCCCATCGGGTCACAGCAACACTGGAAAATATGCAGGCTATTTATGGAGACCGTTCTGTTGTTGTCGTGCGGGAATTGACAAAATTGTATGAAGAATACCGGCGTGGACAGATTAGCGAAATCCTTCCTTCTATTGCGGAGAATCCCTTGAAAGGCGAATGCTTAATCATTGTATCAGGTTATGACGGAAAAGCAATAGGGGAATCCCCCGAGATCGATTTGGTAGCAGCAGTAGAGAGCTTGATTGCTGGTGGCTCAAAGCCCAATCAGGCCATCAAAGAAGTTGCGAAACGCTATCAACTCAGAAAACAGGAAGTATATGATAAATATCATGGACTGGAGAAATAGATTTCCCAGTCTTTTATCTATCCATTAAGGGATGGTCTGAGGCTCCTTTTCGCACAGAGTTTAGGGCGTGTTCAATTCACCGAGACTTTTGACAACGTATCCTTTTGATTGTTAAAGAGTATTAGACTGCTATCAAAAATGAACTAGCTGGTACTGGCTGTAGAACAGCGCTCCATCCTATTTTTGGCTTCCAATCAGGATAGGTCTTGCCTGAGGCTATGGTTGATTTTCGCAGGGTATCCATTCGTTTGCTCTTCCTGTTTACTGGGCAGGAGGAGCCGTTATATATCTTCCGTAATAGAGGGGAGCGGATAAAATCCGAATGAATCTACTGGATAAGAAAAAAAGATAGAGTTGTCTGAAAATTTGTGATATAATAAACAAAATCTTTTTAATTTGGAGGGATAGGATGACAATCTATAATTTTTCTGCAGGACCTGCAGTATTGCCAAAACCCGTTTTAGAAAAAGCCCAGGCTGAATTTCTGGATTACAATGGCTCAGGCATGAGTGTATTAGAGATGTCGCATCGTTCCAAAGAGTTCGATGAAATTATAAAAGGTGCTGAGGCGACCTTACGCGAGCTAATGGCTATTCCAGACAATTATAAGGTTTTGTTCTTGCAAGGTGGGGCATCGCTTGAGTTTACCATGATTCCGCTTAATTTTGCAAAAGGCAAGAAGGCCTACTATCTAGTGGGTGGTTCATGGGGGAAAAAAGCCTATACAGAAGCTGTCAAGCTCTCAAAAACGATTGCCTTTGAGCCGATTTTGCTAGGGTCAACAGAAGAAATAACCTATAGAGAATTACCGAGCTTTGATAAGAGCTTAATCGACCCTGAGGCAGCCTATGTGCATCTGACCACGAATAATACCATTGAAGGGACAGCTGTTTATAGGATTCCAGATACCAATGGTGTTCCTGTTATTGCAGATATGTCGTCTAATATTTTAGCGGCTCGCTACAATGTAGAGGACTTTGCCATGATTTATGCTGGTGCCCAAAAAAATATTGGACCTGCTGGTGTGACGGTCGTGATTGTTCGGGAGGATTTCTTAAATGATACTCCAGTCTTATCCAGTATGTTAGATTACCGCATTCAGGCTGAGAATGAGTCGCTTTATAATACACCTCCTGCTTATTCTATTTACATTGCCAAACTAGTTTTTGACTGGGTCAAGGACATCGGTGGGGTTGATGAAATGGAGAAGCGCAATCGCGAAAAATCAGGCCTTTTGTATCATTATATCGATCAGTCGGATTTTTATAGCAATCCAGTTAGCAAGGTGGAAGAGCGCTCAGTAGCCAATATCCCTTTTGTATCTCCGACGCCAGAATTGGATGCAAAATTTGTCAAGGAAGCGACTGCAGCAGGCTTTAAAAACATCAAAGGGCATCGTTCAGTCGGTGGGATGCGGGCGAGTCTTTACAATGCCTTTCCGTATCAAGGAGTGGTTGATCTGATTGCCTTTATGAAGGCTTTTGAAGAGGAGAATGCCTAATGGAAATTCGACTTGCTCACCCCAACGAAGTGAAGGCGATTACTCAGATTTTTGAAGATGCACGGGCTTTTTTAGCCCAATCAGGTAGTAATCAGTGGCAGGGAAGTTACCCGAGTCCAGAGGACATCTTTGATGATATTCTATCAGGTCGTGGCTATGTTGCGATTGTCAAGGGGCAGGTGGCAGCCTATGCGGCAGTTCAAACTGGGAATGAGGCGGCCTATAACGGAATATATGATGGCAAGTGGCTACATAACCATTTTATCTATACTACTTTTCATCGTGTAGCCGTTAGTGAGAAGTTTCGTGGCCAGCAAGTGATTCAGACCTTTTTACAAGGTTTAATTGAGGGGCAAAAAGGTCCAGATTTTCGATGTGATACCCATGAGAAAAACCTAGTGATGCAGCATATCCTGGAAAAATTGGGCTTTGTTTACTGCGGAAAAGTACCGATTGACGGGGAACGCTTGGCCTATCAGAAGATAAAGGCTAAGAACGAAACGAGTCTTTACCAAGAAATTGCAGAAGATGACCGCTGGATGCTGGGCAGAAATGATTAAATAGAAGAATAGAAAGAAGGAGAAGGGATGGACAGACGCCACCCCTTTTAGGAAAGAAGATGGTATTTAGTGTACGAACCTTTAATAATATTAACCAGATTGGCTTGAAGGAATTGGGAAATAAATTTCAGATTGACGGAGATCAGG
The DNA here is from genome assembly GCF_001984715.1 of Streptococcus azizii. Taxonomy (GTDB): domain Bacteria; phylum Bacillota; class Bacilli; order Lactobacillales; family Streptococcaceae; genus Streptococcus; species Streptococcus azizii. The sequence goes on along the minus strand of NZ_MSPR01000002.1, from coordinate 181,948 downwards.
CAGTGAACCCAGATGCCTTTATCATCCGTTCTGAAAATCTGCATGGTGTTGCTTTTCCTGAAAATCTAAAAGCCATTGCCCGTGCAGGCGCAGGCACTAACAACATTCCCATTGAGGAAGCAACTGCCCACGGCATCGTTGTCTTTAATACGCCAGGTGCTAATGCCAATGCGGTAAAAGAGGCGGTACTGGCATCGATTTTGTTATCCGCGCGTGACTACATCAAGGCTACTGCTTGGACGAATACCTTATCAGGTGATGATGTACCTAAGCAAGTAGAAGCAGGAAAGAAGCAGTTTGCAGGAACTGAAATTACAGGGAAGACTCTCGGGGTGATTGGACTCGGTGCTATTGGAGCCAGGATTGCCAATGATGCCCGCCGTTTGGGGATGAATGTCTTGGGGTACGACCCGTATGTGTCTGTCGAAACAGCTTGGAGCATCTCGAGCCATGTCAAACGGGTCGATGATTTGAAAGAGATTTTTACCCAGTCAGATTATATCACAGTTCACGTACCACTCAATGATAGCACCCGCGAATTATTGAATGTAGAGGCCTTTTCTATGATGAAAAAAGGAACCACGATCATTAACTTTGCCCGTGGTGAATTGGTCCATCATCAAGACTTATTTGATGCTATTGCAACAGGTGTTGTGGGTCACTATATCACAGACTTTGGGACAGAAGACTTGCTCAACAAGCCACATATTACCGTTTTCCCGCATGTCGGAGGATCGACAGAAGAAGCGGAACTCAACTGTGCGGTTGCCGCTGGACAAACCATTCGTCGCTTTATGGAGACGGGGGAAATCACGAATTCGGTCAACTTCCCCAACATGCACCAGAGCCTTTCAACACCTTTCCGTATTACCCTCATCAATAAAAATGTGCCTAATATGGTAGCCAAGATTTCTACCGCTGTCTCCAGTCTCAATATTAACATTGATAATATCTTGAACCGCTCAAAAGGGGACTATGCCTATACCATGCTTGACTTGGATGAAGCCGATAAGGAAAAAATTATGGCGCTTGCGGCTCAATTTGAAGCTGATGAAAATATTGTCAAGGTCCGGATTATTGAAAGAGGGAAATAAGATAGGGATGGATAAAAAAGACCGAAAAGACTATGTGAAGGAGTTAAGAGAGCGGTTTGAAATATTTCAAATCAATCTTGTCACTGCTCTCTGGATTGATAAGGAGACAGGGGTCGAGTATCTCCGGTTAGGAGATGGTGAATTGCGTCCCTTGTTCAATCCGGAAGGAAAACCAAATATCAATAAAAAATATAAAGATGACTTATTATAAAATGTTCTACTCGTCCCCTTTAGGAGACATGTCACTGATTGCAACAGATAAAGGATTGCGGGGAATTTGGTTTGAAAACCAGCAATATTTTGAACGTGGAGTATCAGAACTCCCTTTGCTAGAAAACCATCCCATACTTATGCAAGCGACCTCCATGCTGGATACTTATTTTGCAGGTCAGGCGGTAGATGTATCTGCTATGCCTATCGATGTCCCAGCTACGTCATTCCAAAAAGCGGTATGGCAAATCTTGCAGGAGATTCCTTGTGGAGAGACCCTGACCTATGGACAAATTGCTCAGCGTTTGGGTTGTCGCTCTAGCCAGGCAGTCGGCGGGGCTGTTGGAAAAAATCCCATCTCTGTTCTGATTCCCTGCCACCGAGTTGTTGGCAGTCAGGGACAGTTGACAGGTTATGCAGGCGGGGTAGAAAAAAAGCGCTGGTTATTAGCGCATGAATCATTGATGAAGAAAGGAGACTCTTGATGTTACTCTTTTATGAATATCCAAAATGCTCAACCTGTCGGGCGGCGAAGGCTGAATTACAGGCTCTAGGACTCGACTTTGAAGCGATTGATATTAAGTCTAATCCCCCTCAATCCAGCCAGTTGAAAGAATGGATGGAAGCTACAGGACTAGAACTTAAAAAATATTTCAATACATCGGGGAATAGCTACCGCACTCTAGGCTTAAAAGACAGATTTGACCAGTTAACGGTGGACCAAGCCTTGGACTTATTAGCAAGTGATGGAATGCTGATTAAAAGACCCCTTCTGATTCAAGATGGGAAGATTCTACAGATTGGCTATCGGACTGCCTATAAGGAATTAGGCCTGTAGTCTAGCTGGGTAAGAAGCCGTCTGCCATCATGACGGTAGGTGGGAAATCCCTATGATATAGTCGTTTAGTTTATCTTTTATTACTTCGTTAACTCACTTTGCCGTACTCTAAGTACAGCCTGCAGCTCGTTGCCTAGTACTAAAAGCAAACTAAACAGACTATAGACTGTAAAAAAATGAAAATATGTTGAAAGAATGCATGTGGCTAGAAAATGGCTACATGCTTTTTCTTCATGTCTACATCTTGGCTGGGATAGTTCTGCTTGACTTTCTCAGAGCATAGGACCAAGAAATAGCTTGCGCTACCCATTCTTGTTTCCCTTTCCTTTACAAGGCCGTTCATGAAAAAGAAGTTGAAAACATCGGGATAGAAAACTCTCGATGTTTTCAACTTCCTTAGAATCGTTTATCTCTGCCTGCCTTTTCTTACTGCGATGTAGTGTCCTTCATTATCGGCAAACGTAATACTCTTTAAAAATCAAAAGGATACGTTGTCAAGAGTCTCTGTGAACGCTAGTTCTACCTTCGCCTTCGTTTCCTAGTCTACTTTTGATTTTTAGTGAGTATTAGAATCGTTTATCTCTGCCTGCCTTCTCTTACTGCGATGTAGTGTCCTTTATTATCGGCAAACGTAATACTCTTTAAAAATCAAAAGGATACGTTGTCAAGAGTCTCTGTGAACGCTAGTTCTACCTTCGCCTTCGTTTCCTAGTCTACTTTTGATTTTTATTGAGTATAACATTGCTCATCCCTTGGTATTCCATGATAGGATTGGTGGTAACCCCTGCCTGGGTCAAGCGCTCATACTCAGCCTCTAGGTCTTCTGTTTCAAATAAAAGGCTTGGAAAGCCAACATTCATATTAGGATTGGCTTTTGCTACCCACTGTTGGTCGTGAATGCCAAATTTAGTTGCGGCATCAGATGAGGGGGCAACTTCATAGGAAACAGCTTCGCCGTGGTCGGCTGTTTCTAAAAGGACAAAGCCCATTTTTTCTGTCCAAAATGTCATAGCCGCTTTGGTATCTGTCACATAGAGCATGGTCGTGGATGCAGTAATCATTTGTTCTCCTTATAGGTCAATTTCCATCACGATTGGTGTGTGGTCTTGGCGGGCGCCTGAGTCAATCATTTCTGATTTTTTTACCTTGTCAGCCACTCGGTTGCTGGTCAGCCAGTAGTCGATTCTCCAGCCTGTATTGTTAATCTTGCTGGTCTTACTACGCTGTGCCCACCAAGTGTATTGGTGGGGGAGGTCCCCATGCAAGTAGCGGAAGGTATCTGTGAAGCCTTTGGCAAGTAAATTGGTAAAGCCTTCACGCTCTTCATCTGTAAATCCTGGTGACTGGCGGTTGCTGGCAGGATTTGCAAGGTCGATTTCGTGGTGGGCAACGTTGTAGTCACCTGTGGCTAGAACTGGCTTTTGGCTATCCAGTTGTGAGAGATATTCGGCATACCGAATATCCCAGAGTTGGCGGTCGGATAATCGCTTCAAACCATCGCCAGCATTTGGCGTATACACCTGAGTCACATAAAAATCATCAAACTCCAAAGTGATGATGCGCCCCTCAGAATCCATGGTTGTCGGCGCCCCAATTTCTGGGAAGCTAATGACTGGATTCAAGTCTTTTTTATAGAGGAACATAGTTCCTGCATAGCCCTTACGAGCTGGCTCAACAGAAGAACGCCACGTATGTTCATAGTTTGGAAAAAGTTCTTCAAGGATTTCCAAGTGCTTGTTGGTCGGACCTTTTGCTGATAATTTTGTCTCTTGAATGGCGATAATATCTGCGTCTTCTCTAACTAGAGTCTGTAAAACAGCTTGTGAAAGCTGGGCGCGAGCAGAGTCGCTCGTTAAGGCTGCGTTTAGGGAATCAATATTCCATGAAATGAGTTTCATACTGTATCCTTTTCTTATTGTTATTTTTATATTATACCAAAAAAAGAAGAGAGCAAGCCTCTTTCTAGCTCAGACCTTTAGGAAAAATAGTTGAAAATAACAAGAAATTTTCCTATAATAGACAAAAATTAAATGGAGGTTTTAATGAAGTTTTATTCCTATGATTATGTGCTAAGTCAAATTAGTAGTGCTAATTGGGTACTGGGGGTGCTTGGTCTGTTAATTTTAGTGGCGGTTGCTTTTGTAGCATTTCAATATTACCATGCGAAAAAAGATAGCAAGTATCGCGAACTATTCATGATTTTACTCAATGCCTTGCTTGTCACAGTTCTAATTGGGATAAGCCAGTTTCAGGATAACCAAGTGTCAGATAGTCAGTACCGCACCTCCCTACATTTTATTGAAGTGGTGTCCAACGAGTTACATGTAGATAAATCTGAAATCTATATCAATACCGCCGCTGCGACAGATGGAGCAATTATGAAGGTAGGAGAACACTTCTACCGTGCTATCAGCGGTAATGAAAGGGATACCTATCTTTTAGAAAAAATGGATTTATATAAGGTAGATGTTGAATTGGTGGAGGTGGACAGATGACCTTATCTTATCTAGATATTGCGATTAAACTAGGGCTAGGTTTGATTTCCCTTATCTTTGTCATCAATGTTTCTGGTAAGGGCAATCTTGCGCCGAACTCTGCTAGTGACCAGGTACAAAACTATGTTCTCGGTGGGATTATTGGCGGAGTGATTTATAGCCCGTCTATTTCGATTTTACAATACAGCATTATCCTCTTGATTTGGACGATGTTAGTTTTGAGCTTAAAATGGATGAAAACCCACAATCATTTTCTTAAGCGCATGATTGATGGCCAATTTACAATCTTGATTAAAAATGGAACAGTAGATGTGGAAGCCTGTCGTTCGGTTGGTTTGACGGCATCAGATGTAGCATTAAAATTGCGAGGACAGGGGATCTATCAGCTCAAACAGGTCAAGCGTGCCGTTTTAGAACAAAATGGTCAGCTGATTGTGGTGCAGTCAGGCGAGGAAAATCCTAAGTATCCTCTTATTGCAGATGGTACTATCCAGACGGACGTTTTGGACTCAATCGATAAATCAGAAAGCTGGCTTCTTGAAAGACTAGCAGAGATCGGTTATTACGAAGTAGCAGAAATTTTCATTGCCGAATATGACAGGGGAGAACTCAATGTTGTGACTTATTAACAAAAGAGCTAGGTAGTCTCGGTAGATTGGTCGTAGAATTTCAGTTTTATCTGGCTCTTTTTTGTGGTATAATGGGGAGAATAGAAGTGGGTTTCATTTGCCCTGAAAGGAATAGACATGACAGAAAAGAATTTTTATATTACCACCCCAATTTACTACCCTTCTGGAAAACTTCATATCGGAAATGCAACGACAACGATTGCCTGCGATGTCTTGGCACGCTACAAGCGTCTCATGGGCTATGATGTCTTTTCTTTGACAGGACTCGATGAGCATGGTCAAAAGATTCAAACCAAGGCAGTAGAAGCAGGGATTACACCACAGGCCTATGTAGATGGCATGGCGAGGGAGGTTCAAGAACTGTGGAAATTGCTGGATATTTCTTATGATAAATTTATCCGCACAACAGATGATTACCATGAGAAAGTGGTGGCAGAAGTCTTTGAACGCTTGTTGGCCCAAGATGATATTTACCTGGGAGAATACGCTGGCTGGTACTCGGTTTCAGATGAGGAATTTTTTACAGAAAGCCAGTTAGCCGAGATTTTCCGAGATGAGACAGGTAAGGTTATTGGCGGGATTGCCCCTTCTGGTCACGAGGTGGAATGGGTATCAGAGGAGTCTTACTTTTTACGTTTGAGCAAGTATCAAGACAGATTGGTTGAATTGTTTCAGGCGCATCCAGACTTTATCCAGCCAGACGGTCGTATGAATGAAATAATGAAAAACTTCATCGAGCCAGGCTTGGAAGATTTGGCAGTATCTCGTACATCATTTACTTGGGGTGTACCTGTGCCATCAGACCCCAAGCATGTGGTTTATGTCTGGATTGATGCCCTCTTGAACTATGTGACAGCTCTCGGTTACGGTCAAGAAAATCATGCGAATTTTGATAAGTTCTGGAACGGGACCGTTTTCCACATGGTTGCTAAAGACATTCTGCGCTTCCACGCTATCTACTGGCCGATTCTTTTGATGATGCTTGACTTGCCATTGCCAGAGCGTCTGATTGCCCACGGCTGGTTTGTCATGAAAGATGGCAAAATGTCTAAGTCTAAGGGCAATGTCGTCTATCCAGATATGCTGGTGAAGCGCTATGGATTGGATCCTTTACGTTATTACCTCATGCGAAGTCTCCCGGTTGGATCAGATGGAACCTTTACACCCGAGGATTATGTCGGACGAATCAACTATGAATTGGCCAATGATTTGGGAAATCTTCTCAATCGGACGGTAGCTATGGTCAATAAATACTTTGACGGACAAGTCCCTACCTATGTAGAAAACGTGACAGCTTTTGATGGAGAGTTAGCCAATGTAGCGGCAAGTTCTATTATTGAATACCATAGGCAGATGGAAGCGGTGGATTATCCGCGCGCTTTGGAAGCTATCTGGACCTTGATTGCTCGTACAAATAAATACATTGATGAGACAGCTCCATGGCTATTGGCAAAAGAGGAAGAAAAACGCACGGAGCTTGCAGCTGTCATGAGCCACTTGGTGGCGAGTCTGCGCCTAGTAGCCCACTTGATTGCGCCATTTATGATGGCAACGAGTGCTGCAATCCTTGAACAACTAGGAGTGGATAAGGTAAGCAGTTTGCAAGAGTTAGCGCTTGCTGGTCTACCATCAGGGTTGACTGTTGCCTCAAAAGGTCAGCCAATCTTCCCGCGCCTTGAGATGGATGATGAAATTGCCTATATCAAGGAACAAATGGCAGCAGGTCGGCCAGCTACTGCCAAAGAATGGAAACCAGAAGAAGTCGATTTGATCTTAAATCGTCAGGAAATCAAATTTGATGACTTTGAAAAAGTTGAAATCCGTGTTGCAGAGGTGAAGGAAGTCAAAAAAGTGGAGGGGAGTGATAAGCTACTCCAATTCCGCCTGGATGCAGGAGATAGCGAGGATCGCCAGATCCTTTCTGGGATTGCAGCATACTACCCAAATGAGCAAGAACTGGTCGGTAAAAAAGTTCAAATCATAGCTAATTTGAAACCGCGTAAGATGATGGGGCATATCAGCCAAGGGATGATGTTATCTGCAGAACATGGTGATAGTCTAACTCTCTTGACGGTTGATCCTGCTGTACCAAACGGTAGTCTGATCGGTTAGGAAGCAGTGGAGGTTCAGCTGTTTTGGATATGCTAGCTGGAAGGTAGGCTACGAGGCTTACTGCTTGGCTGGTTGTGCTAGAAAAGACCAAAGACAGTTTTTCCTCTATGGAATGCTGTAACAGTGGCCATCTATTGCTGTCTATTCTGTAGAACAGTTGACAAAACAAATTATCGTAATCAAAAAACAGGTTGCTCAGAGAATGAGTAGCTTGTTTTTTTGCGAATAAAATAGAGAGGAGGGCTTATGTTAGTTGCTAAAAATGAGCAGGGGCAGTCGATTTGTTTAGTGGGCCAGCAAGCAGTAGTAGGGAAGAAGTTTTTTTGTCCAGGCTGCAGCAGCCCCGTTCGTTTGCGCCAAGGAAAGGTGGTACGAGCTCATTTTGCCCATGTCTCTTTAGGGGCTTGTCACTATTTTTCGGAAAATGAGTCTGCTCAACATCTCTTATTAAAGGAGTGCTTATATCAGTGGGGTGTGAAGCAACATAGGGTAGAAGTGGAAAAGCGGCTACCTGAAATTGAGCAGATTGCAGATATTGTACTAGGGGATAGGCTGGCTCTTGAAGTTCAGTGTTCTAGCCTCTCCCTAAGTCGCTTACAAGAACGAACCCAGGCTTATCAGCAAGCAGGTTATTGTGTACTGTGGCTATTGGGAGAACGTCTATGGCTGAAACATCGCTTGACTAAATTGCACAAGCAGTTCCTAGCCTTTAGCCAATATCTAGGCTTTTTCGTCTGGGAGTTAGATTTGAAACGCAAGACATTACGCCTGCGTTATTTGATTCATGAAGATTTGCACGGTCACCTGCAATGCTTGACTAGAGAATTTCCCCTAGGAGTTGGCGATTTGCTTGCGACCTTACGTTTTCCTTATCAAGCGAGGAAAGTATCCGTTTTGAAAGGGAAACAAGACACACAGTTACTTGACTATATTGCGCGTCAACTTTATCATCACTCTCCGAAGTGGATGGCGGCTCAAGCCCAGCTATACCAGAAGGGGGAAAATCTCCTCACCAAATGTTTGGATGATTTTTATCCCCAAATCCGGCCACCTCAGTCTACACTCGGATTTGCTCAGGTTCAACAGGATTTAACAGATTACTATGCTAACTTTCAGGCCTATTACCAGCAATTAGAGTGTAGGGAGGAACAGTATCTTTATCCCCCTGTCTTTTATCAGAGAATCCTTCAGAAAAAACCTCATCAAAGGTTAGAAAGGTTCTTGGATTTATGATAGAATGAGAGATACGGAGGTAAACCACTTATGTCAAAACAACGCAAGGATATTGATGAAATCTACCAATGGGATTTGACCACAATTTTTCCAACAGATGAGGCATGGGAGTCAGCTTTTACAGCTCTTCAGGCAGATGTGGAGGGAGCAGCTGGTTTTTCAGGCCATTTGTTAGACTCAGCGCAGAGCTTACTAGAAATCAGTGAGGCACAACTGGGACTCATGCGTCGAATGGAAACTCTTTATGTCTACGCATCTATGAAAAATGACCAAGATACCCGTGAAGGAAAGTACCAAGAATGTCAAGCTAAGGCCTTGAGCTTGTACGCAGCCCTTTCACAAGCCTTTGCTTTTTATGAGCCAGAGTTTCTGGAGGTGACAGAAGAGCAGTTGGCAGCCTTTATGGAGGAAGAGCCAGCCTTGAAGCAGTACAGCCACCAGTTTGAAACCTTACTGGCAGGCAAGGCTCATGTCTTATCACAGGAAGTAGAAGAGGTGTTGGCAGCAACCAGTGAGATTTTTGATGCACCATCAGAAACCTTTTCTATTCTTGACAATGCCAGTATCTGTTTTCCAGAGGTGGCCAACGAAGAAGGACAGCTTGTTCCCCTCTCACATGGTAGCTATATTTCTTTTATGGAATCAAGCAACCGAGAGGTACGTAAGGAAGCCTATGAAGCTCTGTATAGCACATATGAGCAGTTCCAGCATACCTATGCCAAGACCCTGCAATCAAATGTAAAAGTCAATAATCTAAAAGCTCGTTTGCGCAACTATGATAGCGCTCGTCAAGCAGCCTTGTCTAAAAATTTTATACCAGAGTCTGTTTACGATACCTTAGTAGAGGCTGTTAACCAGCATCTCCCCCTCTTGCATCGTTATATTCAGCTGCGTAGGAAGCTGCTAGGGATTGATCAACTGAAAATGTACGATATGTATACCCCACTTTCTGATGTGGATTACCAGATTACCTATGAAACTGCCTTGAAAAAAGCAGCCGATACCTTGACGATTTTTGGTGAGGAATATAGCCTACAGGTGAAGGAAGCCTTTGAAAATCGCTGGATTGATGTCCATGAAAATGAAGGAAAACGCTCGGGAGCTTATTCGGGAGGTGCTTATGACACCAATGCCTTTATGCTCTTGAACTGGCAGGATACGCTGGATAATCTCTATACGCTTATCCACGAGACGGGTCATTCGCTCCATTCTATGTTTACCCGTAAGAATCAGCCCTATGTCTATGGACATTATTCCATTTTTTTGGCAGAGATTGCCTCTACAACTAATGAGAATTTGCTGACAGAAAAACTATTGTCAGAGGTTGAGGATGATAAGAGTCGCTTTGCTATTTTGAACCATTATTTGGACGGTTTCCGGGGGACAGTATTCCGTCAGACCCAGTTCGCTGAGTTTGAGCAGGCAATCCATCAGGCAGACCAAGCAGGAGAAGTACTGACAGCGGACTTCTTAAATCATTTGTATGCAGAAATAAATGAGAAATACTATGGCCTATCTGCTGAAGAAAATCCACACATTCAATTTGAATGGGCTCGCATTCCGCACTTCTACTACAACTTCTATGTCTATCAATATGCGACAGGCTTTGCAGCCGCATCAGCTCTCTCTCATAAGATTGTGCACGGAACCCCAGAAGATAAGGAACATTACCTTGATTACCTAAAAGCAGGTAGCTCAGACTATCCACTGAATGTCATCAAGAAAGCAGGTGTGGATATGACGAAGGCAGACTATTTAAATGACGCTTTCAAGGTCTTTGAAGCCCGCTTGACAGAGCTAGAATCCTTGGTAGAAAAAGGGGTGCATTTGTGAGAAACTCCAGTGGAGGTTTTTAGCTTACTTGTTTAAAGTAGGATGGAGCTATTGAGAAAAGTCGGGACTTTTCTTATTTCCAACTTGAAATAGTTATCAACTAATTCACCTACCTTCCCCTTCGTTTCCTTGAGTATAAATATAGAGAAAGAACAGCCGACTCCTTGTTACCAAGGAATTCCGCTGTTCTTTTTGTTTATTTTGGTCTTGTGCATGAAGCCTTGACCTCAATGTTTCAACTTCTAAAGATAAAAGCTCTCGTTAGACCCAATCGTCTTGTTTAGCTGCTACCTATCAGAGCCTTAGAGTACGAAAAGAGAATGTCCTGAAAGATAGAACATTGTCTACTAGAAAGCGTGATAGATACTTTCAGTTGCTTCCTTGTCCCTTAAAAGCGTCGTATAGGGTTTTATAGAGTTTTTTCTGCTCTTTTTTCTGAGAATTGAATTCTTCTTTTCCGTAGTCAATATTTGCTACCACAAACCCCTCGTCATCAGTAGAAAAAGTGAAAAATTCTAGTCCAATTAATTGATTGTGCTTAGAGTCTTCTATGGTATTTTCTCCTAAAAGGTTGTTAAATTGTTTGACTTCTTCCTCACTAACTCCGAAACCCATAGCGGTTCCATCTTCAATGATATTGGAAAAGACTTCTTCTGAGGAGGACACTTCTTTTGCTGTTATCAGGTAGATAGCCTCTGCTGTTTCTACCTGTCCTACTTCATTCCATTTTTTCGTATCACTAGAAGAAATCGTGTAGACAGTTAAATCTACCGTAGGTTTAGTCGGATTGTCTTGTTTGATGACTTGTCGTCCAACTAAGAAAATGGCGAGTAGTCCAGCGACTACTATCAAAATAATAGATATTTTCTTTTTCATATCTTACTCCCTATATCTTTCATATGAATGATACAATCAACTTTATTATATACCTCTGGATCATGGGTTGCTATAATGACATATTTATTTTCAGTTGCTTCATTCAATAATAAATGAATGATGTCATTTCCAATCTCACTATCCAAAGCACCTGTAGGTTCATCGGCTAAAATAATTTTACGTGGTTTCAATAACATTCTGGCAATCGCTACACGCTGAGCCTGTCCTCCAGACAATTCATAGATTTTTTGATTAAAATAGTCACTAGAAAGCCCTACTTTTTCAAGAACCTCAGCTATTATTTTTTTGTCTTTAGTGATGAGTTTCAAATTATCATATACTGTTTTGTTTTCGATTAAAGAATAATTTTGGAATACATAGCCAATAGTATTTTTAAAGAAGGTTCGTTCTTTTGTTTTCCAAATATCTTCCCCATCAACTAAAACATTTCCACTGTCAATTTTTTCGAGTCTTCCGATGATATTCAGCAGTGTACTTTTACCTGAACCAGAACCTCCAATCAATGCATAGCTCTTCCCAGCTTCAAAGCTTAACTGTAAATCGGTAAATATCTCTTTTGAACCGAATGTTTTTGTAACATTCAAAAGGTCAATCGTCATTGTTCGTCTCCTTTCAAAATTTGAGTGTATTTGTCAGATAATTTTCTAAAACTCATGATGGTTGAAAACATTAAAACCATTAAAGAAATAGCACCAATAGTTAATAGCTCTATCTGTCTAGTCATCATAAATGTAAATAGGATAGTCATTGTAATGGTTATAACAAAATATTTGAGGCTAGAAATGGCGATACTGGTTTTTGAAAGACCGAGTATTATTTTTTTCACGTAATCATTCTGTTTTGAAGCTATCAATAGTTGAGCATATTGATAAATGAGTAGAAAGACAATAGAGTAAATAATCTTCTGTAATATTTTTGAAAGAAAGACTTGGTGCTTCAAGGATTGAAGATTCAGTTGCACAATTTGGTAAACATCTACTGGCTCCATTGAAAAGTTCAAATGGGCACTCAGATCATTCATTTTCCTTATTGCTTCAGGACTAAAAAGAGAGTTATTTACGATGTTGCTAGCCAAAGAAAAATCCTTGTTTTCGATCATTTTATCAGTGTCTAACACAACGACTATATTATCTGTGGTAGTTGCTGCGCTTGCTAAATGTGAAATATCTTTATTTGCATGATAATCATCCCCATTCTCATTGAAATGGAAAAATGTTTTCCCATTAGGAATGATTTGCACGGTAAGATCTTCTTTGGTATAGCTTGTTCCAGTAAATTGCTCTGCCACAACGGTATTCTCGATTGATTCCCTACTGTCTTTGAATTTATCGGGAATATAGATGGTTGCTACCTTATGATTTAAAATTTGATAGTTCGTTCCACTTACTTTATTTTGTACAATAGCACCTGTTTGATTGATATAAATCAGCTCTTTGTTTACTTCTGGATTCGTTATCCCATCACTTTTTAATTGCTTGGAAAAATCTTCTGTGAACTCAGAATCTTTCATAAAATCTGGAATATATACCGAAGAGGGGTCAATATACAAAAAATCTAATGTTTTCAAGGCTGAGGCTATCTGTAGATACTGATCTTCTAAATCGTTTATTTTCTCGTTATGAGTAGATTGATGTTCAATCCCCAACAACTCTAGCCTTTTCCAGTTTTTCACGTAGTTCCATGGTTCTAAATTTTCTATCTGAATGCTTATTCTTGCTTGGCTAATCTTGGTTTCTTGTAAAAAAATCCCTGAGATAATGATGATGCCAGAAATAATGACCAGCCATATGATAAAGAGTAGTTTATTTTTTGCCTTATTTTTGATAATTTCAATCGGTTTTTCAATTCTAATGGTCAGCCAAAAGAGGACAAAGGTGATGATGTCAACGATTTGGAAGAGGACAACATTCGTTAACAGCATGGAGAAAAACAACTTGGAACTGTAGGTGAAGAATCCGCTACCCAAAAAAGAACTGTAAGCAATCATCAATAGAGCAAGCATGGTCAGTTCAAACGTAAGCGAAATGACATAATCTCTTCTTAGGTTGTATACTGGTAATCCTAAAGAACGTCTGATGACCCCTTCTTTAATATGTCTCGATCTAACAACAAATAAAACAACTAATAGGGTTAAGTAGATGGATACCATTAGCAACAACCTTAAATCCCCAGTAAATTGTAAGAGTCCTCCTATATACCAAGGGTAAGCACTATATATTGTTTGCAGTCCGGTAGTCGTAAGTGGTTGTAAACTAGTTGCGTCCATTTTTCCTAGGGTATAATACATCCCTGTTATGGGTACAGACTTTAACTGTTCATAGTCAGCGTCATCGAAATTTATATAGGTCACCTGACCTGAACTCTGGACAATCGGCTTGTAAATCGTAACATTTTTCGTTTTGGATAGGTCACTAATCGTCTTGTATATTTCGTGATTAGAAAGGTTACTTTTCCCTTGAATGGAAAAGGCACCATCAATGGGTAACGGCACTGGGTTGTGCGTATCGCTAATACTAATAATACCAATTGCAGCCATCAAACAAAAGAAGAAGCCAATGACTCCTAATTTTAATTTCATAAGTCCTCCTATTTTTAGCACAAAACCCCAATATCATAGGTTTTTGGCTTTCATCTACTATATTTAAAATCCAAAATAATCCCAATATGCATCCAATCGGGCGTCATCCAAGATTTTGTTGCACTTGGCATTGCCCACTCATATTTTTGAGAATCAGTTGCTAATTCCATTCAGAGCTGGAGCTGGATGTGCTGTTACTGCACTGGCAACACTAGCTGTAGTGGTAAATCCAACACCTAAAGCGCTTACAGAGAATAGGACTAAGGTCTTAGTACTCATTCTTTTTTTCATAGTACTTCTCTTTAAATTTATATTAGTGAAGAATGAGAAAATCTTCAATAATTATAGTAACATGTTTTATTCTAATTTCAAACTATTTATAAAAGATGTTTAGTAAGAAAATAAGGTTTTTTCTATTTTGAGAATAGGTGTGAATGTTTGTAGATTTTACTATAGGAAAACATGGGGGAGTGGTTGCTTCAATATTTATATTTATTCAGAACTAGCAGCTTCATACGCTTGTCGTGGTCTATAAAGGATTAGTTGACCAAGCAAGTGCCTTGTGTTATACTGAAAAAATGGTAGAATCATACAGTAAAAACGCAAATCACAATATGCGCCGACCAGTTGTCAAAAAAGAAATTGTAGAACTGATGCGAACACGTCAAGCGCAAAATACAGGCTTTTTAAAAGAATTAGAAGACTTTGCCCGCAAGGAGAATATTCCCATTATTCCCCATGAAACGACGGCTTATTTCCGTCTGTTGATGCAAGTCTTACAGCCTGCTTCTATCTTAGAAATCGGAACTGCTATAGGCTATTCTGCTCTCTTAATGGCAGAAAATAGTCCGGCCTCCAAGATTACGACGATTGATCGTAATGAGGAGATGATTCGTCTTGCCAAAGAAAATTTTGCCAAATACGATACCCGACATCAGATTGAATTGCTAGAAGGAGAGGCTATGGATATCTTGCCTAATTTGGCAGATGATAGCTATGATTTTGTTTTTATGGATTCGGCCAAGTCCAAGTACATCGTCTTTTTGCCAGAAGTGTTGAAGAAGGTGAAGCTGGGAGGGGTAATCATCCTCGATGATGTCTTTCAAGGTGGAGATGTGACGCGTGCTATCACAGAAGTTCGTCGTGGCCAGAGAACGATCTATCGAGGCCTGCAACGATTGTTTGATGCGACCCTAGATAACCCAGATTTGACAGCGAGTCTGGTATCGATGAGCGATGGCTTACTCATGCTTAGAAAAAATGTAGATAAGGTGGGCCTTCGTACAGAAGAAATTTAAGTAAAATTTAAGCATTTGTGGTATAATGAGACAGTCAATAAAAAAGGAGAAGCAATTCATAATGAAGACTAAAAACATTCTTGCGGGGGCTGTGACCTTGTTTGCAGCAGTGACGCTAGCCGCATGTTCAACTGGGACCAATAAAGATATTGTGACCATGAAGGGGAATACGATTGATGTATCAGAATTTTATGAGCGTGTAAAGACCAACCAACAAGCCCAACAAGTTCTTTTGTCTATGGTTATCAATGATGTATTTGAAGAGCAGTATGGGAAAAAGGTTTCTTCAAAAGAGGTAGATGAAGCCTATGATAAAATGGTGAAGCAATATGGGGAGTCGCTCACGGCAGCTCTAACTTCAGCAGGATTGACGCAAGAGACCTATAAACAACAAATCCGTGCCAACAAGTTGGTTGAATTTGCAGTAAAAGAAGCTGCTGAAAAAGAATTGACGGATGAAAAGTACAAAGAACTTTACGAGGCTTACACGCCAGAGGTAACCGCTCAGATCATCAAGCTGGGTGATGAAGCAAAGGCCAATGAAATTTTAGCGCAAGCACAGGCCGAAGGGGCAGACTTTGCTCAGCTGGCGAAGGATCATTCGACGGATACCGCAACGAAAGAAAATGGTGGGACCGTTAAATTTGATTCCACTTCTACTACGGTACCAAATGAAGTAAAAACGGCAGTCTTTGCCTTAAACGACGGTCAGGTAGGGGCTTCTGTTGTCAAGAGTGTGAATCTTTCAAACTATCAAACGAGCTACTATGTAGTAAAGCTAAATACCAAGTCAGAAAAGGCCGCAGATTGGAAAGAATACAAGGATACCTTGAAAGATAGCTTTATCAAGTCAAAACAAAATGATGCAACATTTGTGAAAGGGATTATTTCAGAGGCCTTTAAGACAGCTAATGTCAAAGTGAAAGATCAAGCCTTCCAAGGCATCATGTCACAGTACATCACAACTGGAGATTCCTCAAGTGCTTCAAGTTCTGCTTCTTCAACAGAGGCGTCAAGTAGCTCTGAGACTCAGGAATCAAGTTCAGATCAATAAGATTAGGAATGGGTGTTCAAACTCCCTTATATATCAATCGTTTCGTTTGCTTTTAGGACTAGGAAACGAGTTGCAGGCTGTTGAAGGTTGGAAATCATACCGACAATAGTCAGTAACAATCGTTGAAGGAATAGAAGAGACGCAGCTGTTTCGGCTTTAGTCAATGATAGCTGTGGCTACCTTTAGGTATAAACGAAATGATTATAACAGAGAATTGGCGGTCGGTGCGAGCCATATAAGGTTGAACATCTTGCTACTTAATCGAGGACAATTACATAGAAATGAGAATGACAAGGTCATTGAATGAAGGTGGTACCGCGGTTTTTCGCCCTTCGTTAGTGTCCTTGTCTTTTCTTTTTGGAGAACACCTACTCACTGAACATCACCATCATGAGAACATACAAGTTACGATATAAATAAAAAAGGAGATTGGAAAAATGAAACAATTATCGAGTGCACAAATTCGCCAAATGTGGTTGGACTTCTGGAAGTCGAAAGGACATGCTGTAGAACCATCTGCTAATCTTGTCCCAGTTAATGACCCAACGCTTTTATGGATTAACTCCGGGGTAGCCACCTTGAAAAAATATTTTGACGGTTCGGTTATTCCTGAAAATCCACGTATCACCAATGCCCAAAAATCTATCCGAACCAACGATATTGAAAACGTTGGAAAAACAGCCCGCCACCATACGATGTTTGAAATGCTTGGCAACTTCTCCATCGGTGATTATTTCCGCGATGAAGCTATTGAGTGGGGATTTGAACTCTTAACGAGTCCAGAATGGTTTGCGTTCCCTAAAGAAAAACTGTATATGACCTATTATCCAGATGATAGAGATTCCTACAATCGCTGGTTAGCTCTGGGAGTTGATCCGAGTCATTTGATTCCACTGGAAGATAACTTCTGGGAAATTGGTGCGGGACCTTCTGGACCAGATACAGAAATCTTTTTTGATCGTGGTGAAGCCTTTGACCCAGAAAATATTGGCATTCGTCTCTTAGAAGAAGACATTGAAAATGACCGTTATATTGAGATTTGGAATATTGTTCTCTCTCAGTTCAATGCGGATCCAGATTTGCCGCGTTCTGAGTACCAAGAATTGCCGAATAAAAATATTGATACAGGGGCAGGCCTAGAGCGCTTAGCAGCTATTTTTCAAGGGGCTAAGACGAACTTTGAAACAGACCTCTTCCTACCTATTATCCGTGAAGTGGAAAAACTGTCTGGCAAGACCTATGACCCAGACGGGGATAATATGAGTTTCAAGGTGATTGCAGACCATATCCGCGCCCTTTCTTTTGCGATTGGTGATGGTGCCCTCCCTGGAAACGAGGGGAGGGGATATGTCCTGCGTCGCTTGCTCCGCCGTGCCTCTATGCACGGTCAACGCTTAGGGATTACAGAACCGTTTCTATATCGTTTAGTGGAAACCGTTGGTCACATCATGGAAAGCTATTACCCTGAGATCCTTGAAAAACGTGCCTTTATTGAGAAAATTGTCAAAAGTGAAGAAGAATCATTTGCACGGACCATCCATACAGGTTCACAATTTGCGGAGCAGTTGATGGATAAATTGACAAAAGAAGGTAAGACAGTTATTGACGGTAGTGACATCTTTAAACTCTACGATACCTACGGTTTTCAAGTGGAGCTGACAGAAGAATTGGCTGAACACCGCGGTATGACCCTTGACATTGCAGGTTTTGAAGTGGCGATGCGAGAGCAACAGGAGCGTGCACGTGCTTCGGTTGTCAAGGGTGGTTCAATGGGGATGCAAAATGAGACTCTAGCCGCTATTATAGAACCCTCAACCTTCGTTTACGATACAGATGAATTGACAGCAAACTTGTTGGTAATGATTACGGGGAATGAGCGTGTGGATTCTCTAGCAAGTGGAGAGGCCCTACTGGTCTTTGATCAGACACCTTTCTATGCGGAGATGGGAGGACAGGTCGCTGACCATGGGGATATTGTGGATGAAGCTGGTCACCTGGTGGCTCGTGTGACAGATGTTCAAAAAGCGCCAAATGGTCAAGCGCTCCATAAGGTTGAAGTCCTTGGAGACTTGCGCACAGGTGCAGTCTATACCCTAGCCATTGATACCGCTCGTCGCCATCGCGTAATGAAAAACCATACGGCGACCCACTTGCTTCACGCAGCCCTACACCGGGTCATCGGTAGCCATGCGACCCAGGCTGGCTCACTCAACGAGCAAGAATTCTTACGCTTTGACTTTACGCATTTTGAAGCAGTAAGGACTGAGGAACTTCGTCGTATTGAAGAAGAAGTGAATGCACAAATCTGGGCTACCCTTCCAGTTGTAACGGTTGAAACGGATATTGAAACGGCTAAAGAGATGGGAGCGATGGCTCTCTTTGGTGAAAAATACGGGAAAGAAGTTCGTGTTGTTACCATTGGAGACTATTCTATTGAGCTCTGTGGCGGAACACATGTAGGAAATACGGCTGAAATTGGACTGTTCAAAATTTTGAAAGAAGAAGGAATTGGATCTGGAACACGCCGTATCGTAGCTGTAACCAGCCGGGAGGCCTTTCTTGCTTATCGCGAAGAAGAAGAATTACTGAAGGCAGTGGCTTCAACCATCAAAGCACCCCAAATCAAAGAAGTACCAAACAAGGTCGCAAGTCTCCAAGAACAGCTGCGTGAATTACAAAAAGAAAATGCTAGCCTGAAGGAAAAAGCTGCAGCTGCTGCAGCTGGTGACATATTTAAGGATGTCAAAGAGACAAAGGGTGTGCGCTATATTGCACATCAGGTGGAAGTATCAGATGCAGGTGCTCTTCGGACTTTTGCTGATAACTGGAAACAAAAAGATTATTCGGATTTATTAGTGCTGGTTGCAGCGATTGGAGAAAAGGTCAATCTCCTTGTCGCAAGTAAGACAAAAGAGGTGCATGCTGGAAATCTAATTAAACAACTCGCACCGATTATCTCCGGACGAGGTGGAGGAAAGCCGGATATGGCCATGGCAGGAGGAAGTGATGCAACTGCCATTAGCCAACTCTTGGCAGAAGTGGGCAATCAATTATAAGATGTGAGGACGTTAAAAGGTGTAAGTGAAAATAGGAATTCTGGCGCAGAGTCTAACAGAGAGTTTACTGAGGCAAACTCCTATTTCCCGCCTTCAAAGGTATACTATACCTTTGAAGCTAGGAAGAATTATCTTTTTCACACAGACCTTAGTCTGAACTCAGTTACATAAGATACAAAGCCCATGTAAAAAGCGATCGAAAATAGGAACCTGCCAGAATGTTTGGAGAACATAAGGCGGGCTCCTATTTTTTCAATGGTTTCAAGCCAGTTTTTCTCTTCGAGAAAAACAAGAAAACCACCAGCATAGTTGGTGGCTGATAAGGTTGTGAGCCTCCATTTCTTTTTCCTGCTATCACTAAAGAAAAGAGAAATGAAGAGACTATAGACCGTAGAGGTAATCGTCATCCTGCATGGCTTCTACACTACCTAAAAGATAGCCGTTTCCAACTTGGGAGAAGAAATCATGGTTGGATGTACCTGTTGAGATACCATTCATGACAATCGGGTTGACATCGTCGGCTGAATCAGGAAAGAGTGGGTCTTGCCCTAGATTCATGAGTGCCTTATTGGCATTGTAGCGAAGAAAAGTTTTGACTTCTTCTGTCCAGCCAACACCGTCATAGAGACTTTCTGTATAGCCCTCTTCATTTTCATAAAGTTGATAGAGGAGGTCGTACATCCAGTCTCGGAGCTTATCTTGCTCTTCTTCTGATAGCTCGTTAAAACCGAGTTGGAATTTGTAGCCGATATAGGTTCCGTGTACGGATTCATCGCGAATGATGAGTTTGATGATTTCAGCCACATTGGCGAGTTTGTTATTGCCGAGATAGTAGAGTGGCGTGAAAAAACCGGAGTAGAAGAGGAAGGTTTCCAAGAAAACACTGGCAACCTTTTTCTCTAATGGGCTACCCGTTTCATAGATTTCATTGATGATGCGAGCCTTGCGTTGAAGGTATTCATTGCTATTGGTCCAGTCGAAAATGTCATCAATTTCAGATTTTGTGTTGAGGGTTGAAAAGATGGAAGAGTAGGATTTAGCGTGGACCGATTCCATGAACTGGATATTATTATAGACAGCCTCTTCGTGTGGTGTCCGAATATCTTGACGAAGTGCCTGGACCCCTGTTTCAGATTGGAGAGTGTCAAGAAGGGTCAAGCCTCCGAAAACTTTTCCAACGAGGTCTTTTTCTTCAGCACTTAGCTTGCGCCAATCATCCAAGTCGTTGGAGAGTGGGATACGGGTATCGAGCCAGAATTGCTCGGTCAACTTTTCCCAGGTGGATTTGTCAATCACATCTTCAATAGCATTCCAGTTTATGGCTTTGTAGTAGGTGGTCATTTGATTCTCCTCAGTTGATTTGGTGAACATTAGTACATGGTTCTACCAGATTCGGTATCTGTTGTGACTTCTTGGATACTGTCCCAATGCTCGACGATTTTGCCGTTTGCGTCAAAGCGGAAAAAGTCCATGGTGATGTACTCCTTATTGTCAGGCTCTCCCCATATTTGATGAGTATGAAGGGCGACGAGATCGTCTTGAGCAACTGCCCGAACAAACTCAATGGATTTTTCTGGATATTCAGCCTGCATGCGCTCAAAATAAGCAATGAAGCCATCAGGTCCATCTTCCACATGGGGATTGTGTTGGCGATATTCGCTTCCTATATACTCTGCAACAGCTTTTGCGGGATTTCCTTCAAAGGCTGTTTTGTAGAAAGTGATAGCGGCTTGTTTATTTTGTTCTAACTGAGACATTAGAATTCCTTCCCATAGTTCTTCTTTATGGCTTTATAGTCGCATTGTCTACACAGCCTTTTAAACGTGCAGTCAAGCAAAGATAGTTCTGTTGATAAGGCGACTATACTGTTTACCAACGGTTAGTGGGGCAAAGAGAATGGGCTATCTTACCAATTCCGTCATGTTATGAGTTAGTATGTTAGATTACACAGCTTTCGCATTGATTTGCCCCAACCTCGTCACCATCGTCTGTAAAGGTACGGACATAATAGATCGATTTGATGCCTTTATTGAAGGCATAGTTTCGTAAAATCGACAAGTCGCGTGTGGTCTGCTTGTTTTCTGTTTTCCATTCATAAATACCTTTTGGAATGTCGCTGCGCATGAAAAGCGTAAGAGACAGACCTTGGTCAACATGCTCTGTCGCAGCTGCATAGACATCGATGACTTTTCGCATATCCATATCATAGGCCGACTTGTAGAATGGGATGGTTTCTGTTGCAAGACCCGCTGCCGGATAGTAAATCTTACCGATTTTCTTTTCCTGACGCTCTTCAATCCGTTGGGTAATCGGATGAATAGAGGCAGAAACATCATTGATGTAGCTGATGGAGCCGTTTGGAGCGACTGCTAGTCGATTTTGGTGGTAAAGCCCATCTGCTTGTACCTGATTACGAAGAGCAATCCAGTCCTCTGCACTCGGGATAAAGATTCCTTCAAAGAGTTCTTTGACGCGGGCAGATTGTGGTTGATAGTCACCGGTGATGTATTTGTCAAAGTAAGAACCATCTGCATATTTTGATTTTTCAAAGTTATGGAAGGTTGTTTTACGTTCCCGGGCAATAGTATTCGACTCCACCAGAGTCCAATAGTTGAGAAGCATAAAGTAGATATTGGTAAACTCCACGGCTTCTACTGAGCCATAATCAATCAAGTTTTGGGCAAGGAAGCTATGTAAGCCCATCGCTCCGAGACCGATTGAATGCGCCTGACTATTTCCGTGTTTAATTGATGGAACAGCTGAGATATGTGAGTGGTCCGTTACGTAGGTCAGGGCGCGTGTCATAGTGCGGACAGAGCGACCGAAATCAGGCGATTTCATAAGGTTGACAATGTTGGTTGAGCCGAGATTGCAGGATACGTCCGTCCCCATTTTGAGGTATTCTTGAGAGTCGTTCAATTTGCTTGGCACCTGTACTTGAAGAATCTCTGAACAGAGATTAGACATGATAATTTTACCATCTACAGGGTTGCTACGGTTGGCAGTATCGATATTGATGACATAGGGATAGCCAGATTCTTGTTGGAGTTTTGAAATTTCTGTCTCCAGATCACGGGCTTTCACCTTGGTCTTGCGAATGTTTGGATTGGCCACCAACTCATCGTATTTTTCGGTAATGTCAATGTAGCTGTAGGGGACACCGTACTCACGCTCGATGGAATACGGGCTGAAGAGGAACATATCTTCATTTTTGCGAGCCAATTCGTAGAATTTGTCTGGAATAGTAATCCCAAGAGAAAGCGTTTTGACGCGGACTTTCTCATCGGCATTCTCTTTTTTAGTAGAAAGAAAGGCGATGATGTCTGGGTGGAATACATCAAGATAAACAACTCCTGCTCCCTGACGTTGGCCTAATTGGTTGGAGTAAGAGAAGCTGTCCTCAAACAACTTCATGACAGGGACGACCCCTGAAGCAGCCCCTTCGTATCCCTTGATTGGCGCCCCAGCTTCACGCAGATTACTAAGGGAAATACCAACTCCTCCACCGATACGAGAGAGTTGGAGAGCAGAGTTAATCGAACGTCCAATTGCATTCATGTCATCTGTCACCTGGATAAGGAAACAAGAGACCAATTCTCCGCGACGTGCTCGACCAGCATTTAAGAAACTTGGAGTGGCAGGCTGATAACGGAGATGAATCATTTCATTGGCCAAGTCCATGGCCAAGTCCTCATTGCCTTCTGCAAAGTACAGTGCGTTGAAGAGGACACGATCCTCCATGCTTTCTAAGTAGTAAGCCCCGTCGTTTGTCTTGAGGGCATACTGGTTATAAAATTTATAGGCCGCCATAAAAGATTTGAAGCGGAAATTTTGCGCCTTCAGGAATTGTGCTAGTTTTTCAATAAAAGCAGGGGTGTATTGCTCTAAAAAGTCCTGCTCAAGATAGTTTTCCTCTAACAAATATTGGATTTTATCTGTAATGCTAGCAAAGGATTTGGTATTTGGTAGTACATTTTCCTTAAAAAAGGCTTCAAGGGCTTCTTGATCTTTATGAAGTGGGATTTGTCCGTTGATGGGACGATTGATTTCATTGTTTAGGCGGAAGTAGGAAACATCCCCTAAGTCTTTCAAACTCATACATGAACTCTTTCTATGTTTTTATAGTAGCTGGTTAGGCTGAAACAAGATGTTTTAATTTTCCAGGTTGGAAGCCAGAGAAGCTCTCTGTCTCTGTCTCAATGACAGGGGCGGCAGAAAAACCTAGACTCTTGACATGATCGATAAATTCAGGTTGTTCATCAAGGTTGATTTCCCTGAACGAAATCTGGTGTTGGTCCAAGAACCGTTTGGTCATCTTGCATTGGACACAATCATTTTTTGAATAGACAGTAATCATACAGTTCTCCTTTTTTTAATCACTCATATAGGATACAATGAAACAGGGAAATTGTCAACCGGGAAAACTAAATATAGTGTTCTTTCGGAAAGATAGACACAATATATAGTACAAAAGGCGGTCTTATGCAGTTTGAAAGCGGGTCTGCGTTGCTTACAGAATCTTTTCATATTTTTGCATATAAAAAATTATAGAGACCCAGGTTTTGGCTGAAAGGGATTATTTGTAAGAACGATAAAAAATTCTTGAAAATGATTTCAAAAAATGGTATAATGTCCTTTGTAAGGGTTATCACAATGAACCTTCAATATTGAAAAAATAAAAGGAGAATCCAAATATGGCTTCAAAAGATTTCCACATTGTGGCAGAAACAGGTATCCACGCACGTCCAGCAACTTTGCTTGTGCAAACAGCTAGCAAATTCGCTTCAGATATCACTTTGAACTACAAGGACAAGTCAGTAAACCTTAAATCTATCATGGGAGTTATGAGCCTTGGTGTTGGTCAAGGAGCAGATGTGACCATTACTGCTGAGGGTGCTGACGCTGATGATGCGATCGCAGCGATTACTGAAACAATGGACAAGGAAGGATTGGCATAAGAGTATGACAGAAATGCTTAAAGGAATTGCAGCATCTGATGGTGTTGCGGTTGCTAAGGCATACCTACTCGTTCAACCAGATTTGTCGTTTGAAACTGTTACAGTTACAGATACAGATGCAGAAGAAGCTCGTTTGGATGCTGCTTTAGAAGCGTCAGAAAACGAGCTTTCTGTTATTAGAGAGAACGCAGTAGCAAGCCTTGGTGAAGAAGCGGCAGCTGTTTTTGATGCCCATTTGATGGTTCTTGCAGACCCAGAAATGGTCGGTCAGATTAAAGAAACCATCCGTGCGAAGAAAGTGAATGCTGAAAGTGGCTTGACAGAAGTTACAGACATGTTTATCGCTATCTTTGAAGGGATGGATGATAATCCCTACATGC
The DNA here is from genome assembly GCF_001984715.1 of Streptococcus azizii. Lineage (GTDB taxonomy): Bacteria > Bacillota > Bacilli > Lactobacillales > Streptococcaceae > Streptococcus > Streptococcus azizii. The sequence goes on along the minus strand of NZ_MSPR01000002.1, from coordinate 157,283 downwards.
AGGAGCGTGCGGCAGATATTCGGGACGTGACCAAGCGTGTCCTTGCACACTTGCTGGGTGTTCGTTTGCCAAACCCTGCAGCGATTTCAGAAGAATCCATTGTGATTGCGCATGACTTGACACCGTCTGATACAGCACAGTTAGATAAGAACTTTGTAAAGGCATTTGTAACGAATATCGGTGGTCGTACAAGTCACTCAGCCATCATGGCTCGAACGCTTGAAATTGCAGCTGTTCTCGGTACAAATAACATTACTGAAATTGTAAAAGAAGGGGATATTCTTGCGGTAAATGGGATCACTGGTGAGGTCATCATCAATCCAACCGAAGAAGAAATTGCAACATTTAAGGCGGCAGGTGAAGCCTACGCTAAGCAAAAGGCGGAGTGGGCGCTGCTGAAAGATGCCCAAACTGTCACAGCTGATGGTCAGCATTTTGAGCTGGCTGCCAATATTGGTACACCGAAAGATGTTGAAGGTGTTAACGATAATGGTGCAGAAGCTGTGGGACTTTACCGTACAGAGTTTCTTTATATGGATTCGCAAGATTTTCCGACAGAAGAAGAGCAGTATGAGGCTTACAAGGCTGTTCTTGAAGGAATGAATGGAAAACCGGTTGTTGTTCGTACAATGGATATTGGTGGAGACAAAGAACTTCCTTACTTTGACCTTCCGCATGAAATGAATCCTTTCCTTGGTTTCCGTGCTCTCCGTATCTCTATTTCTGAGACAGGTAACCAAATGTTCCGGACACAATTAAGAGCCCTTCTTCGCTCATCTGTTCATGGGCAATTACGCATCATGTTCCCAATGGTAGCCTTGATTACGGAATTCCGCGCAGCAAAAGCTATCTATGAAGAAGAAAAAGCGAAATTGCTTGCCGAAGGTGTAGCGGTTGCAGATGATATTCAAGTAGGTATCATGATTGAAATTCCAGCAGCGGCCATGCTTGCGGATCAGTTTGCCAAAGAGGTTGACTTCTTCTCAATCGGGACAAATGACCTTATTCAGTATACCATGGCTGCCGATCGGATGAATGAGCAAGTATCATACCTTTACCAACCTTACAATCCATCCATCCTTCGCCTTATCAATAACGTGATTAAGGCAGCGCATGCAGAAGGTAAATGGGCTGGTATGTGTGGAGAGATGGCGGGAGATCAACAGGCAGTACCCCTTTTAGTAGGGATGGGCTTGGATGAGTTCTCAATGAGCGCAACTTCTGTCCTCCGTACACGTAGCTTGATGAAACAGTTGGATACTGCTAAAATGCAGGAATATGCAAATCGTGCCTTGACAGAGTGTGCGACAGCAGAAGAAGTCCTTGAGTTACAAAAAGAGTATGTGACTGTGGATTAAGCCAATCCTTCTGTGATATATCACTCGAAAACAAAGAGGTCCAATGGGACCTCTTAGATTGAAGAAAAGGTCCATCTTGGCTCACTTTCTTCAATCTTTTTCTTTTGCTAAAAAAGATAAAACTCTTAAACAACTGCAATATCAGTATTTTTAAGACTTGTTTCAAGCCAATGTTCATACTCTGAATTGGCTATTTTTCTATAGCTTATACTCAATAAAAATGAAAAGTAGACTAGCTTTCATAATTGAGAATTGTGAAAGGTTGGAAATAAGATTAGCATCGCTAATTTCCTTATAATCGAAGGCCAAGGTAGTTGAAATAAGAGAAGATACAAAGGGCGTATAAAAAGCGATTGAAAAATAGGAGGCTGCCGCAGTGTTCGATGAACACGAGAAAGCCTATCTTTTTTCCGAGCTTTTAGCCCGTGTTCAATTAAGATGTGAGGACGTTAAGAAAATGTAAGTACCCAAAGGGCATCCATATCTGTAAAGCAGGCAAAGCCTGCAACAGCTACGGCAAAAATAGGGAATTGGGGCAGGTGACTTCGACAACCGCTAACCTCGCTGTCTAATTTTTAGGCTCGGGTAGAAATAGTCACTCCTCTGACTATTTCTATCTTTTTCACACAGACCTTAGTCCGAACTCAATTCCACAAAATACAAAGCCCGTAAAAAACTCCAGTGGAGCTTTTCAGTCTATTTCTTACCTTCAATTACTAAATAATCTATAGAATTATTTTACTTCCCTGACTAGATTCGCTTCTTAGTCTTTAGGATCGGGCTTCTGTGGTCACTTTCTTGTTTTTCGGTGACCAGTTGAAACAGTTCACCGAACTGTTTCAATCTCATCTGTAATTGGCTAAAGCCAAAACAGCTGCCTATCTTTTTTGCACAGAGTTTAGGGCGTGTAAAAAGCGACTGAAAAATAGGAGATTGACGACGTGTTCGTTGAACACGAGGAAATCTATCCCTAAAGAGATTCTCAGCTGTAATCAGCTAAAGCTGAAACATCTGCCTATCTTTTTTCCGAGCTTTTAGCCCGTGTTCAATTCACCGAGACTCTTGACAACCTTTTAAAGAGTATTAGAGGGTTTATCGACGTTCTAAGAGGTCTAGTGGACCTCTTTTTCATGAGTCGGGTATGCGGGTGTTTTTTGCGATAGTCTTTGATACTCTGCGAAAATCAAAATGATGTAGTCTTTTTATTGACTATAAATATAGAGCAAAAGATTATGGTGTATTCATTATTTTCTAGAATACAACGACGGGCTTGTTCCTCCTAAAATGAGGAACAAGCCCGTCGTTGAAGTATTGATAATGTCGTTATCCGTTGAGCAGGGACTGCTCCGTTTTATGACTTATGGTAAAACTTGTTGTGTTGGTAATTAGGGTCGAAGGTGACGTTGATACCGAGTTTGCGGAGGACATTGCGGTCTTCTTCTGGCAAGGTCACGGTAGAATGGCATTCGCTTCCTTTTAAATTTCCTAGTTGTTTCATAGCCAGGTCTGCTTCAGGTTTATTCATAGCGGTAATGGCAAGGGCGATTAGGAGTTCACTAGAGTGCAGACGTGGATTACGATTCCCGAGGTGATTGATTTTGAGATTCTGAATTGGTTTGACATACTCAGGCTCGATTAGATGGGTTGTCTTGTCAATCTTAGCGAGATTTTTGATCGCATTGATGATGACGGCGGCGGAAGGTCCAAAGAGGTCAGAGGTTTTTCCTGTCACAATCTCCCCGGTCGGTAGCTCAATCGCAAGGGCTGGTTGGCCGGTTGCTTCAGCCTTTGCCCGCGCAGCAATCGTTACTTTGCGGTCGCTTGCTGAGACGCCAACTTCATTCATCAAGAGTTCAATTTTTTTCACAGCTGACTCTGGGACACGCTCGGCCTTGAAATCTACCAGGGTCTGGTAGTAGCGACGGATGATCTCCTCTTTAGAAGCAGCGATGGCAGCTTCTTCATCCACGATTGAATAGCCTACCATGTTGACTCCCATATCAGTCGGTGATGCGTAGGGAGACTCAGCCAAAATGCGTTCAAACGTTCGATTGAGTACAGGGAATACTTCAATATCACGATTGTAGTTGACGGCTGTCTTGCCGTAGGTTTGCAAGTGGAAAGGGTCAATCATATTGAGATCATCTAGGTCTGCGGTTGCGGCTTCATAGGCGAGATTGACTGGATGATGAAGGGGTAAATTCCAAACGGGGAAGGTCTCGAATTTTGCGTATCCAGCCTTGATGCCATGTAGTTGATCGTGGTAAAGCTGGGAGATACAGGTTGCCAACTTACCAGATCCAGGTCCCGGTGCAGTCACCACAATCAAATTGCGACTGGTTTTAATATAGTCATTTTTTCCCATCCCTTCAGGGGAGATGATATGGTCAATGTCTGACGGGTACCCCTTGATAGGGTAATGGAGGTAAGACTGGATACCATTTTTTTCTAACTGGTGACGGAAAGTATCGGCGGCTGGTTGGTTTGTATACTGGGTAATGACAACAGAACCGACATAGATGTCTAGGTCGTTAAAAGTGTCAATCAGGCGTAGCACCTCTTGATCGTAGGAAATACCAAGATCGCCACGAGCCTTTGAATGCTCGATATTACTCGCATTGATGGCAATGACAATCTCTACCTGCTCCTTTAATTCCTGTAGGAGTTTGATTTTGTTATCTGGCTCGTAACCAGGTAGGACGCGAGCGGCGTGGAAATCTTCCAGCATTTTCCCGCCAAATTCCATGTACAATTTTCCGTCAAATTGCTGGATGCGCTCTAAAATATGGTCACGCTGTAATTGTAAGTATCTAGTTGAATCAAAAGCAATTTTTTTCACATTTTTCACCTCTTTTAAGATTATAATAAAAAGTCTTTAAAAATAAAACGATTTGCCGTTATTTTTGTAAAAATAAAAAATTAAATAAATACTTAATTTTTATAAAGTTATTATTGACTTATTGAAGAAAAGGTGTAGAATAGAAGAAAATAACTGTTTCGTACAGGGTGAAGTGAGAGATAAAATGAAAGATATCGTATTACTTTGTAAACAAGAGCGAGGCAAGGTGAGTCTCTCTCTTTTACTCACATTTTTAACAGCTACAGGCAGTCTTTATATTCTCTACAGTAGAATGGCTATTTTAGATATGCTTTTTGAACAATCAAGCGCAATCTGGTATCAGCTCGCTTTTCTAATTCTACTTTTGGTTGGAGTTGAATGTGTCAACTGTTCTATTCAAATTATCAATGCACAGCTTGTCCAATCATGGAAGTTACACTTAGGTAGGTGTATCAGTAGGAATATCCAGAATATGGACTACCAGCGTTTTCATGAATCGGAAGAAGGGGATCATTTGGCGAATTACACCTATAATCTCGAAGTTGTTTCTACCTATCTCCTGACTCCCTTATTATCCTTTGGTCGTTGTTTGGTCATGGCTGTGCTTGCCTTTTTCTTTCTTGCTTTCATTAGTACTTGGTTGGCAGTGTTCGCCCTCTGCTCTATGCTGGTTCTGTTTTTTGTAGGTGGGAGATTTGGCAAGAAAATCAGCCAAGGGTATACGAATCTATCTCTATTAAACGGCCGATTCACCAGTCGTTTAAAAGAATATATCGCAGGCTATGATGTATTGAAAAATTTGCATCAATTATATTTGTTGCCTCAAAAAATAGAGGAATGTCAGCAACAAAAGGAAGAACAAGAGTATGAGATTTCACGTCTGCTGGCATTTGCTCTTTTGAGCTATCAAAGTGTGCAACGCTTGTTTGAAATACTGATGTTTGCACTGACAATTTTTCTCATTGCGCAAGGAAAAATTAGCCTTGGAGCGATAGTCTCTGCGCCGGCTATCCTGATAGTCTTTTTAGAATCTTCAGGCAGTCTCACGGATTTATATGCCAAGTTGCGAGGAACAGATGCGCAGTTACATGGTCTTATGACAGTTGGCGATTTAGTGGAGGAGGAATTTCCACAACCAACACGCAGCATCTCCTTTTCTGGGGTAGGCTATTCCTATGGAGCTACGCGAGTTTTTAAAGACTTGAATTTGCAACTGCATCTGGGTGGCAAGTATGCTCTGATTGGAAGAAGTGGAAGTGGAAAGTCCACTCTATTCAAATTATTGCTAGGACGTTTGGTCTGCAAAGAGGGGGAGATACGGATTGATGGACGGTCTTATCTACCGAAGAAAGATGTCAATTTTTCACAGCAAATTGGTTATATGACCCAAGATGTCTTTCTCTTTACAGATAGCATCCGATTTAATATTTGCTTGGGACAACCCTTTACGGATGACGAGGTTTGGTCGGTATTAGAGGAAGTAGGACTAGAACAGTTAGTCAGGGCTTTGCCTGAACAATTAGAGGAAAAAGTTGGAGAAAGGGGGGAGCGATTTTCAGGTGGTGAAAAGCAGCGGATTGCTCTAGCAAGAATCTTGATACGCAAGCTATCGATTGTCTTACTAGATGAAGCGACATCAGCGGTGGATAGACCGACAGCACGCCTTATTGAAGAAAAGCTATTGACCGATCCTGATAAGACGGTGGTGATGATTTCTCACCATTTGCAGGAGGATTTACAACCCTACTTTACAGATATTATTACCCTGTCTAGATAATTGACTGCAGGTGAATGATTCTTTGAAACCAGTCACTAAGGGATGCTTACCACTTACTGAAATAGTCTTGTCTTTAGGCTGTTTCCCGCTATAATGAAGGTAGAAAATAAAGGAGAACGTAGATGAAAAAGATGATACGAAACCGGTTGTTTATGCTTTCATTTGTGGCAGATATGGTGTCCAATTTTGGAGATGTACTCTATGCTTTAGCTTTGATGAATTATGTCTTGGTGCTTCCCAATACCAAGTTGGCCCTATCTCTAGTGACCGTATCGGAAACGTTGCCGATTTTGCTGGGTCTCTTTATCGGTATGTGGGCGGATCAGACCAAACATAAATTGGATACAATCGTGGGGACCTTACTCATTCGGATAGTATTCTACCTCGTGATAGGCTTGGTCATGGGCTATTCACCGGCCTTGTGGATTGTAGGAGTGGTGTGTCTCATCAATCTACTGTCAGATCTGGCAGGTCAGTATGAATCCTGCTTGTTTATGCCGATTAGTTTGCGGGTCATTGCCCACGAGGATCGTGAGGCTGCTGCTGCCTTTCGTCAAGGCGTTGGAGCGGTATTGCAGATTATCTTCCAGTCTAGTGGTGCGGTATTGATTGGAGTGATGACTTATCAACAGTTAGCTTTTTTTAATGCGGGTACCTTCTTGGTCAGCCTTCTCCTCACCTTGAGTATCCGTCCAGCCTTGAAGAAATTGCTACTAGCCAATCCCCTAAAGCAAGAGGTGAAAAAGGCAAAGAGCTGCAATCTGATGGTGGGGATGAAAAGGAGTTTGCAGGCTTCCTATCAAGCACTGCAAGGGATTCCAGCTGTAAAAGGTGTGATCGTGGTGATCACAGCCCTGAATGCTCTCTTTGTCGCTTTATCCCCTCTGTTACTCTTATCAATGAAAGAAACATCTAGTTTTATCATTGTCAATGCTGCCACCACCATTGCGATGCATTCTATCATGTACCTAGTCGGATCGATATTAGGCAGTTTACTGACAACCAGTCTCTTGAAAGATAGGAGTATTATTCAACTGGTCATATGGGTTGTCCCTATCCCCCTGTTTATCTTTGTTAGTTTTTATTTCCGCCTAATATACGGGGTTTTTATCTTTGTATTTGTGACAGCGGTCTTTGCAGGGGTGTTAAATCCCAAACTCAGTGCCTTGCTGTATCGTACCTTACCTGAACATCAACTGGCCACAATCAGTACAGGAATATCCACCTTTGTGCAGTTGGGAATGTTGCTCACACAAGGGGTGGTAGCAGTATTGGTCGTGTTATGCTCTGTCCGCACGATTTCGCTCATCTTTTTCTTGCTTTCTTTGGGGCTTTTGGTCTATACTATAAGGACCTATGGATTAGTTTTACCCGAGCCAAGAAATCGGAAAGCGAGGATAAATACTGCCTTTAAGAAATAGGCTAAAAACCTCCACTGGGGGCTTTTCAGTCATCAGATTTTCTATTTTTGCTTTGAGTTTTTCACGGGCTTTGTATCTTGTGTAATTGAGTTCGGACTAAAAATGTGAGAAAAAAGATAGGCAGCTGTTTCGGCTTTAGCCGATTACAGCTGAGAATCCCTTTAAGATATAGGCTGAAAACCTCCACCGGAGGTTTTCACTCGGAAAATTTCTTATTTCCCAGCTCGGGCTTCTATGGTCACTTTCTTCTTTCTAGGTGACCGTTGAAACAGTTCACCGAACTGTTTCAATCCTATTTTCGCTTTGAGTTTTTTACGGGCTTTGTATCTTACTAATTGAACACGGGCTAAAAGCTCGGAAAAAAGATAGATTTCCTCGTGTTCAACGAACACGTCGTCAATCTCCTATTTTTCAGTCGCTTTTTACACGCCCTTTGTATCTTAATTATAAAAGCACTTTACTGGCGAATATAGGTTCTAAGAAATATAGCATTTGTAGTAGAAGAATAGGATATACTTATGGAATTACTCTATAGTGAACATCGTAGTGAAATTGTAGAATTTTTAATGGCTCCTTTTGTTGTCCAAAAGGAGCAAATGGAGGCACTCGAAGAGCGGAATCAAAAGGAAAAAGAGATTTTAAAAGAGGCTCTATTCGTGCAGCAACAACTGCGGTTAGTCTTTGAGACGCTGCAAGACCGATTATCCATTTGTTTAATGGGCGAAAATATTCCCTTTCTGCATTATCTGTATTTTGAATTGCTTGAAGAAGGGCAAGATCCTCAGACACTGGAAGAGGCTTGTCAGTTATTGGCAAATCTTCCTCAACAGATGATAGAGCGGGCGATTCGCTCTGCTTTAATCGTCTTTAATCGGGATGAGGCTGAACAGAAAGAGGATGTGTTGGAGCTTCTAGAGCAGACAGAGATGAAGGCTGAAGATAAGTGGAAATGGTTTCAAGTCATTCGTAGACCCTTGGAGACAGTTCATGAGCAGTTAGCCCTGGTCTTAGAGGTGGCTCCCTTGTATCGTCCATATTATGAGGCTTTTCAGCAACAGCGTTTAGCATTTGCGCACCGCTTTTCTTATGAGGAAATGTATGGTGAGCAGGGTTTGTACCAGTCAAGTGGTGTCGAAGAGTTGGGTCATGATAGGATTCATTTTCTTGTCCTGAGTCCGTGGTTGACGCATTTTTTCTACGTTTATAATCGCTATTATCAGACCTACTCCATCATCTTGTATGCTTCGGTGGATATTGATTACATCTTGTTGATGCCCCCTTCAATGGATGAGAATCTGCTGACAAGGATGTTAAAAATCATGAGCGATGAGACCCGTTATAAGGTTATGGTTGCCCTGACCAAACCATATGCTAAGAGTAAGGACCTTGCGACCGAATTAGGGATTACGGGTGCTGCCGTCTCCTTTCATACCCAAAAGCTCCTCAATAATAAGCTCTTATTGTTTAATACAGAGGACAAGACGGTCAAGTTTGATGCCAATAAGGAGTTGCTGCGGGAAATGATTGCCAAAATAAAGGAAGATTTTGACTTGTAAGAAGATGTGTAGAGGTTGGGCTAGGGGTGTAGAAGCGATACCTATTTTTAAGGCCTCCTCTTTTTTTGTTTCTTTGCCACTCCTATAAAAGTATGCTATAATAGTAAGAAATTTGATGAGGTAGAGTATGACCAAAGAACCATTTATCAGTAAAGAAATGTTAGAAAAGATAACCGCAGAGTTTCCGACTCCTTTTCATTTGTACGATGAAAAAGGGATTCGTGAGAAGGCGCGTGCCTTGTATAAGGCCTTTTCTTGGAACAAGGGCTTTAAGGAATATTTTGCGGTCAAGGCCACTCCGACACCAGCTATTTTAAAGATTTTGCAGGAGGAGGGCTGTGGGGTTGATTGTGCGACAGATGTTGAGGTCATGATGAGTGAACAGTTGGGCTTTACAGATATTATGTTTACTTCAAATGATACCCAGGGAGCAGAATTCGTCTATGCTAGGGAAGTGGGAGCTATTATCAACTTAGATGCCTATGAGCATATTGCATTCTTAAAAGAAGTGGCAGGGATTCCAGAAGTGGTCTGCCTTCGTTACAATCCTGGAGGAGTCTTTTCACTCGGTACGGACATTATGGATCATCCAGCAGAGTCAAAATTTGGGATGACCAAAGCGCAACTGCTTCAAGGTTACCGAGAATTAAAAGAACTCGGTGTGAAGGAGTTTGGTCTCCATGCCTTTTTAGCATCCAATACTGTGACCAATGATTATTATCCAACATTGGCGAAGCAATTATTTGAATTGGCTCTTGAAATCCGTGAGCAGACAGGTGTGATCCTTGACTTTATCAATCTATCGGGTGGTATCGGGGTTAACTATCATCCAGAGCAAAAAGCCAATGATATTGCTATTATCGGAGAAGGGGTCCGACAGATGTATGAGGAAATCTTGGTACCTGCTAGTATGGGCGAGGTGAAAATCTATACGGAGCTAGGTCGCTTTATGTTAGCTCCTCATGGTCATTTGGTGACCAAGGTTCTTCACCGCAAGGAAACCTATCGAACCTACATCGGAGTAGATGCTTCAGCTACTAATCTGATGCGTCCAGCCTTTTATGGTGCTTATCATCATATCACGAATATTAGCCGCCCAGATGCCCCTCTTGAGGTGGTGGATGTGGTCGGTTCCCTGTGTGAAAACAATGACAAATTTGCCGTTCAGCGTGAATTGCCAAAGGCAGAAGTGGGAGATACCTTAGTGATTCATGATGCAGGAGCACACGGCTTTTCAATGGGATATAACTATAATGGTCGCTTGCGTTCGGCAGAGATTTTGCTCCAAGAAGATGGTAGGGCACGGATGATTCGTCGGGCGGAGAGACCAGACGATTATTTTGCGACTCTCTATGGCTTTGATTTTGAAAGGGAGACCTACCATGAAAAGTAAGAACTGGCTACGGTAAATGATGGTCGCTGTTGGTTGTTGCTCTTACTGCCTGTGACAGTGAGGGTAAGTCTTTGAAATTCCCCGTAAATTTGGTATAATAAGGAGAATTGATTTTCTAAATTTAGAAATAGGAGATAGAGATGAGTATAGGTTTTACAATCGTCTTGATTATTGCAGCCTTCGCTGCTGGAGTTGCTTTGGGTATTTATCTTTCACGCAAACAGGTGGAAAATTATATTGCTGATAAGCCTGTTTTAGATGAGAATGCTCTGCGTGCCATGATGAGTCAGATGGGACAAAAGCCAAGTGAAGCGAAAGTACAGCAAGTGCTTCGCCAAATCAAGAGTCAGCAAAAAATAGCGACTAAGAAAAAATAATCAAGTGGGGGAAGTGGGACACCAGTCGAAATGTCGGAAACATCGACTGTCCTCGCTTTCCCATTTTTTCAGTTATTGTGGTTCGTATAGGTGTGAACAACAATACGAATACAACTGGTAACTGGATTCAAGCTACAGCCCACTACTAATAAAACGAATCCAGTGATTAGTTTTATCCGAGTCAAGAAATTGGAAAGCGAGGATAAATACGCCTAGCTTCAAAGGTATAGTATACCTTTGAAGGCGGGAAATAGGAGTTTGCAAGTGCAAACTCTCTGTTGACTTCTTCGTCATGTTTCCTAATTTTCATTCGCTTTTTTCACGCCCTTTGTATCTTGTAATTGAACACGCCCTAAACTCTGTGCGAAAAAGATAAATACTCCTAGAAACTCCAGTTTCTTCGTCGTATTTCCTATTTTCGCTTTGAGTTTTTCACGGGCTTTGTATCTTACTATAAGGAATCATTATGGATAATCGACCTATTGGATTTTTAGATTCGGGTGTGGGAGGTCTGACAGTAGCGCGTGAATTGATGCGTCAACTTCCCCACGAAGAAATCGTATATATTGGAGATTCAGCTAGGGCTCCGTATGGTCCGCGCCCTGCTGAACAGATTCGTAAATACACTTGGGAATTGGTTCAGTTCCTACTAACGAAAGATGTCAAGATGATTGTCTTTGCCTGTAACACGGCAACGGCAGTGGCTTGGGAAGAAGTCAAGGAACAGTTAGATATACCAGTACTCGGAGTGATTTTACCGGGGGCTTCTTCTGCAATCAAGGCTTCCAAGACAGGAAAAATCGGTGTGCTAGGTACAGCCATGACCATTCAATCAGATATTTATCGGCAAAAGATTCAGGCTCTTTCTCCTGATACCCAGGTCACGGGTCTTGCCTGTCCCAAGTTTGTCCCCCTAGTGGAGTCCAACAATTATCAGTCAAGTCTAGCGAAAAAAGTAGTCTATGAAACTTTAAAAGAGATGAAAGGAAGAGCTGATACGGTCGTGCTAGGGTGTACTCACTATCCCCTACTTCGTCCGATTATCCAAAATGTCTTGGGACAGGAAGTAACCCTGATTGATAGCGGGGCAGAGTGTGCGCGAGATATTTCCGTACTTCTTAATTATTTTGAAATTAACCATAGCCGAACAGTAGCACAACCGCGGCATCTCTTTTATACAACGGCTAGTCCAAAAGCCTTCCGAGAAATTGCAGAAAACTGGTTAGGCAAAGATATACACGTGGAGCATATAACATTATGACAGAAAAAATTTACGAATATAAGGACACTAATGATTGGTATGTTGGGAAATGGGGAGAGTGTAGTGGTCTGACTTACTTTGGTGATGAGACGAGATACAAAGCGCTTCAGACCCCGTTTCATCAGTTGCTGGGTCAATTATCCCTAGAGGGCTTGCAGGTCCATGTGGTGAAATTTAGTGCGATGACTTCCTTTCTACACTTTCTAGTCCAAATCATCAATGAAGAGCTGGGGAGGAGTTTGTCTGTTCTCCAACACAAGGGGGCGATCCTTCTTGTGGAGGGACAGCAACTGATGGCAATTCATCTTCCACAGGAAGGACTAGGAATGGATGCCTTTTTTGGGCAGGCTGATGTGCCAACAGCAGTAGGGGATACCATCTTGATTGCCACCAGAAATGAAGGAAAGACGGCTGAATTTCGTCAGTTTTTTGAAAAATTAGGCTATAAGGTAGAAAACCTTCATGCTTATCCTGACCTTCCAGATGTGGCAGAGACAGGTACAACCTTTGAAGAAAATGCGCGTCTCAAGGCTGAAACGATTGCAAACTTGACAGGTAAGATGGTCTTGGCAGATGATTCAGGTCTCAAGGTTGACAAACTTGGTGGCATGCCGGGCGTCTGGTCGGCCCGTTTTTCAGGTCCTGATGCGACTGATTCACGTAACAATGCTAAATTGCTTCATGAACTGGCAATGGTCTTTGATGTAAAAGATCGCTCAGCCCAGTTCCATTGCACCTTAGTGATTGCAGCACCGAATGTGAAGAGTCTCGTTGTTGAAGCCGATTGGGAGGGCTATATCGCGACGATTCCTCAGGGAGAAAATGGCTTTGGCTACGATCCGCTTTTCTTAGTGGGAGAAACGGGTCGTACGGCAGCCCAGTTGACCTTGGAGGAAAAAAATAGGCTTTCCCATCGGGCTCAAGCACTCAAAAAATTAGTAGAGGTATTTCCAGTATGGCAAGAGCAGCACAACAAACATTTTTAGTCATGAGTGATTCGCACGGTGACCGTGCGATTGTTGAAGAAGTAAAAGAGCGGTACAAGGACAAGGTTGATGCGATTTTTCATAACGGAGACTCAGAATTAGAGGCTAGTGATTCCCTTTGGGACGGCATCTATGTGGTGGGCGGAAACTGTGATTACGATTCTGCCTATAAGGATCAGCTTGTTGTTCAGCTAGGAGATGTGACAGTAGCGCAAACGCATGGGCATCTCTATGGAATCAATTTTACTTGGATGAGGCTCGATTATTGGGCAGAAGAGGTGGGGGCGACGATTTGCCTCTATGGACATCTGCATGTTCCTGATGCCACGGTAAGAGGTGAGACCCTTTTTATTAACCCTGGCTCCATTCGTCAACCACGAGGAATGATTACAGAATGCCTCTACGCCCTTGTCACGATTTTTGAGGATCATTTCCACATTGACTATTACAATCGCAATCACCAAGTCTATGCGCCTCTAACAAAGGATATTCCCAGATGATTACACACGAATTTGAAGCCTTTCTCCTAGCACAGGAAGAAACCTTTTTAACCCCAGCTAATAAGTTGGCCGTCATCATTGATACGCACAACATTGACCACGCCAAACTCTTGCTCAGTCATATGACCTATTCGCGTGTCCCTGTTGTCACTGAAAATAATCAGTTTGTCGGGACAATCGGCCTGCGAGAAATTGTCAAATATCAGGCTGAAAATGAGTTGACAGATGAGCAGTTAAACATGGATATTTCATTGATTGTGAAAAAGGATGTCGCGACAGTGGGAGCGCATTATCAGTTAGAAGAAGTGATGCGAAAATTGGTGGATCAGGCCTTTTTGCCAGTCGTTGGTGAACGGGGAGAATTTTTAGGTATTATCACCCGCAAATCCATTTTAAAGGCTGTCAATGCCCTCCTCCATCATTTTACGTTTGGGTCAATACGATGAAGGACATGACAGATTCTATTCAAGCCTTTTTGGCGACAAAAAATGTATCTGAAAACTCAAAGACTGCCTATTTCTATGATTTACAGCAGCTTATGAAGCAGTGTGAAGGTAGTCCAAGTCCCTCTAAATTAGCTCTATATCAAGCCTTTTTACAGGAATTAAAGCCTACAGCCCAAAGGCGCAAATTATCTGTGGTCAACCAATTTTTATACTATTTATATGAGCAAGGACAAGTAGAGCGTTACTACAAGGTGAAAGTAGCGCAGCGGGTCTCACCGCAGCCTGCGATGATGATCCTAGAGGATAGGAGTTTTTTATGGGAAGAGAGCCAGTACAAAGTTGGACAGCGGATTGCCCTTTTAATCGCTTATTTAGGCCTACAGCCAAGTGAATTGGCTGTCATGAAACAAGCAGATATAGACCTGAATTTTCAGATTTTGACCGTTGTGAAATCTGGCCAAAAACGGATTTTACCGATTCCAAAACAACTCCTTTCGACTTTAGAAGGAGGAAAAGGGGTCTATCTGTTTGACAAGGATGGCTCCCCTTATTCCCGCCAATGGTTTTTCAACCGCTTGGGAGAATTTTTAGAGGAACAAGGAAGGTCGGAGTGGACTGCCCAGAAGTTGCGCACACAGTTTATCCTCAGCCAGCTAGAAGCTGGTAAGGATCTCATAGACATTGCCAAGCATCTAGGCTTGAAAACGACGACTAGTCTGGAAAAATACAAACATGGATATTAAACTAAAGGATTTTGAAGGCCCGCTTGATTTGCTCCTTCATCTGGTATCTAAATATCAAATGGATATCTATGAAGTTCCGATTACCGAAGTGATTGAGCAGTACCTTGCCTATATCGCAACCCTGCAAGCCATGCGTCTTGAAGTCGCAGGAGAATATATGGTCATGGCCAGTCAGCTGATGCTAATCAAGAGCCGTAGACTGTTGCCTAAAATCGTTGAAGCAGAAGAAATGGTGGATGATCCTGAGCAAGAATTGCTGTCACAATTAGAGGAGTATCGTACCTTCAAGGCTCTCAGTGAGAAATTAAAAGAACAGCATGATGAACGAGCACATTATTTTTCTAAGCCCAAGCTGGAGCTGGTCTATGATGATGTGACCTTGACCCAAGACAAGTCAGTGATTGACATTTTTCTTGCCTTTTCAAAGGTCATGGCTGAGAAGCAGGAAGAATTGCGTAGAACCCATACGACCATCGCACCGGATGAATACAAAATCGAGGATATGATGGAACGGGTGCGCAGTCAGTTCCAATCAGGGAAACGCTTGGCTTTGCGGCAATTATTTGTTCAGAGTCGCGACTTGAATGAAGTGATTACGATTTTTTTAGCTACTCTTGAAATGGTCAAGGGTCAGGAGGTGACCGTGGAGCAGACAGAGAATTTTGGAGAGATTTACTTGATAAGGAGTGAAGAATGAGCCGATTAGCTGAAATTGAGGTGCTGTTATTTGTGGCAGGAGAAGAAGGTTTGACGGTGCGCAATATGGCTGAAATGCTAGAGTTACAGCCTTCAGCCGTGATACAACAGCTTGAAAAGTTAAGCCAAAAATATCAAGAAGATAGCCAGTCTGGTCTTGCTATTTTAGAGTCGTCCAATCGCTATAAATTGGTCACGAAAAAAGAGTTTGCAGACCTTCTACGTACCTATGCTAAAACACCGATGAACCAGTCCATGTCACGTGCCTTACTAGAAACCTTATCCATCATCGCTTACAAGCAACCCATTACAAGGATTGAGGTTGATAGTATTCGCGGGGTCAATTCAAGTGGAGCAATCAGCAAGTTGCAAGCCTTTGATCTGATTCGGGAAAATGGTAAGAAAGAGGTATTGGGACGTCCGAATTTATACATCACGACAGAGTATTTTCTCGATTATATGGGCATCAATCAGTTGGAAGAATTACCGGATGTGTCAGCACTCAATTTGGTAGATGAAGAAACCGAATTATTCTTGGAAAGAAAAGAGATAGAAGAAGATGAGAATCAATAAATATATCGCTCATGCTGGTGTAGCTAGTCGTAGAAAGGCTGAAGAGCTGATTAAGCAGGGCTTGGTGATGGTCAATGGTCAGGTTGTACGTGAGCTTGGTACCATCATTAAATCGGGTGACCGAGTTGAAGTGGAGGGGCAACCAATCTATAACGAGGAAAAGGTTTACTATCTCCTCAATAAACCACGCGGGGTCATCTCAAGTGTATCAGATGATAAGGGGAGAAAGACAGTGATCGATCTTTTGCCGCAGGTTACCGAGCGGATTTATCCTGTGGGACGCTTAGACTGGGATACGTCAGGGCTCTTAATCCTGACCAATGATGGAGACTTTACGGATGAAATGATTCACCCACGTAACGAGATTGACAAGGTCTATGTAGCGCGTGTAAAAGGGGTCGCTAATAAAGAAGTGTTGCGTCCCTTGACGCGCGGCGTTATCATTGACGGGAAAAAAACAAAGCCAGCTGTCTATAAGATTTTGAAGGTGGATCCAGTGAAGAATCGCTCGGTCATAGAATTGACCATTCATGAAGGGCGCAATCATCAGGTTAAAAAGATGTTTGAAGCTGTTGGTTTGCAGGTAGACAAGCTGTCGCGGACTCGCTTTGGAAATCTCGATTTAAGAGGCCTTCGTCCAGGAGAATCCCGTAAATTAAATAAAAAAGACATCAGTAAGCTCCATACCCTTGCTGTGGCGAAGAAGCAGAAAAAATGACGACTATCTTGATTGGTTTTGTACGCCTGTATCAGCGCTTTCTCTCCCCTCTTTTTCCTCCTAGTTGTCGCTATCAACCAACTTGTTCAACCTATATGATTGAGGCGCTACAACAGCATGGACTGAGCGGTTTTTTGATGGGGCTTGCCCGTATATTACGCTGTCATCCCTTTGTAGCAGGAGGAAAAGACCCGGTACCAGATACCTTTAGCTTGAAACGACAGCAGACAAAAGAGTAGCCCTCTCACGAGTGTCAGACCAAAGGTATTCGGATACTCTTGATAGTTGCTTAACTGCTCTTAATGGGATGAAAAACTCCAATGGAAGTTTTCACTCTATTCCCTTTAAATAAGGTGAACGAGTCTTTGGTCTTTGATTGTATAGTATGTTTAGTTTGCTTTTAGTACTAGGCAACGAGCTGCAGGCTGTACTTAGAGTACGGCAAAGTGAGTTAACGAAGTAATAAAAGATAAACTAAACGACTATAGTTCCCCGTGTCAGGGGGATGGGACTATCTTCCCCTTCTTAAAAAGTGGTATGTGTAAGGAGTTCTAGAGCATTAGAAAACCTCTTTTCCCTAGTTTGATGACTTAGAGATAGCAAAGATAAAATGGGTAAGGTTCAAAAATTAGAAAATTTTAACGGTATTGCTTGACGCGTCCACCTGCTTGCGTTATAATGGAAACAAGATTTTCATTGATTTAAATCAAACCTGTTGTGATTTAAGTGAATGAAATCCTCATTCACCATGCTGTTTGCTGAGCTTGACTCCGGGCAGTGTGGCTATTTTTTTGCAATGAGATAAGTAGTATATCAGAAAGAGTATGAGGAAAGACGATGAATATCGAAGAATTATCCTATCAAGAGACACAATCCTACAATCATGTGGTCTTGTTTGAGCCACAAATTCCGCAAAATACAGGCAATATTGCTCGTACCTGTGCTGCAACCAATAGTCCGCTTCATATTATCAAACCGATGGGCTTTCCTATTGATGATCGCAAGATGAAACGGGCTGGTCTGGACTATTGGGACAAGCTGGAAGTTCACTTTTATGATGGTTTAGATGATTTTATGAGTCAGATTGGAGATGGCAAGCTCCATTTGATTTCTAAATTTGCAGAAAAGACCTATTCTGATGAAGTTTACAACGATGGTTGTCACCATTATTTTATCTTCGGTCGTGAGGATAAGGGCCTACCTGAGGACTTTATGAGAAATCGTCCAGAAAAAGCCCTCCGAATTCCGATGAATGATGAGCATGTTCGCAGTCTCAATGTGTCCAATGCTGTCTGCATGATTATCTACGAAGCCTTACGTCAGCAGGCGTTTGTAGGGTTAGACTTAGTTCACCAGTATGAGAGTGACAAATTGAAGTAGGGACTTGCCTTAGCAAGTCTTTTTTGGTATCATGAGAAATAGTTAGTGGAATGATGCACTAACACATACTTAGAAAAGGATTAACTTCTAGCCTTGAGAGCCGATCCGTTATGGTTGGTAGGCTTGCTTTGCATGATGTTGATTTTTGGAGAGTATAGGTCTTCGGGGCAGGGTGTGATTCCCTACCGGCGGTGATAGTCCGCGAGCGTAAGCTGATGTGGTGCAATTCCACAACCGACAGTATAGTCTGGATGGGAGAAGACGGAGAACGATGGATTGGTCGTACCAATAATCTGGAAGCCAAAAGCTGTTTTCAGAGGTTGAAAATGCGCGATAGAGTCGCTCTCCACTTCTCTAATTTGTTAAAAATTGGAGGAAGAAGATGACAAATACACGTAAAATGGCGCTCATTGCCATTCTCTCAGCAGTTTCCTTTCTGCTCATGTACTTAAAATTTCCCTTGATTCCATCAGCTAGTTTCTTGGAAATTGATTTTTCAATTATTCCTATCTTAATCGGAATGTTGATGTTAGATTTAGGTTCGGCCTTTAGTATTCTCTTCATACGGACGATTCTCAAGTTTTTATTCAATAATAACGGTCCGTCGACAGTGATAGGGCTGCCCATGAACATCGCAGCCCTCGCCGTCTTTATGGTTGCCCTGTATGCGATATGGAGTAAGAAGCAGACATTGAGACAGTACCTTATCGCTTCCAGTGTAGCTACCATAGGTCTGACACTGGTCATGCTGATGTTAAACTATGTGTATGCTATTCCAGTTTACGCAACATTTGCTCATTTTGACATTGGGCAGATTTTAGGAGTGAACAACTATTTATTTGGTATGGTCTTGCCCTTTAATCTCTTAGAAGGTATGCTGTTCTCACTGGTCTTTTATGCAGTGTATCGTGCAGGTCAGCCAATTTTAAGGAAATTGTAAAAAAATTAGTAGATACTTCTTATATGAAACAGACACAACTTTACTTCCGAAATGCTTCTTTTGCAGCCCTCTTTTTTGTAATGCTAGGCTACGTGGTAAGATTCTATCCTCAGCAACTGGTGAGCTTTGACAGCAGCATACAGACAGCCTTACGAGGGAATCTTTCGGCGCTTACGACCCTATTTTGGACCAAGATTACCCTACTTGGGAATGTAGCGGTTCTATTACCCATTTGTTTAGCTGTTGCATTTTTTTGTTACCAAAAGAATTGGAAGATGGAAAGCTACTTTATACTGTTGAGTTTTGCAGTGATGGGAGCTATGTCGACAGCCTTGAAATATGTCTACCAACGCCCTAGACCTAGTATCGAGTGGTTGATTGATACAACTGGTTACTCATTTCCGAGCTGGCATGCGGCTTCTACCTTGATGATGGCAGGTGTCATGGTCATTTTACTTCAGCAACACTTGAAAAAAGGTAGCAGAAAGTGCCTTATGCAGATAGGCTTGCTCATCCTTGCCATGCTCGTCGGACTTTCTCGAATCTATGTCGGCGTTCATTATCCAACGGATATTATCGGAGGATGGCTATTAGCTATCGCTCTGTTACAGCTTCTCTTTCCATTCTATGATCGTTTGCGGTTTCAGTGGCGGTTTCAGGGAAAACAGAAATAGGGGAATTTAAGTCAACAATAAAAACAAACCAAGATTGGCTCTCGATTACGGGTCCTCAATCTTGGTTTGTTAGTTTATTAGTCGCTGTTTCCAATATTTTTAACAGGTTGTTTCTCTACTTGCTCCAGTGCAGATTTGATGGTTTGTGCAAAGAGCCTTGCTCCCTCAACGGTGGTCTCGTGATTACTACCATAGTGAATGTTATCCGTTCCAACCCAAATTTGAGGGTTATTCTTAGCGACGGTATTCCAATCAGCAACCGCAATGAAATCGTAGTTTTTAGCTAGTTCACGAACATAATTCGCATATTGCTCGGCAACCGGGTCGCTATATTGGGCGGAGTTTCCGTCGTAAGGAGTGACTAGAATGAGATGGTGTCCATTTGGAAGAATGGAGATGATGTTCTCAAGGTCCTCCTTATAGCTATAGACAATATTAACCCCTGTCGCGATGACAACATCTTTCATGAGTGCCTGATTATCAATGTTGTTTTGGAGAATCTCGGCCGCCTGAGCGACATTACGGCTCCCTTGGGCATCTATAAAAGCAGCAGGGAAGAGAGCAGTGAGTTGCTCGGTTGAGCGTAAGGTGACGGAATCACCAATAATTGTCAATCCTTCTGTCACCTCAAAAGAAGAAGCCTTGCCTCTTTGAGCCAGCTGTAGGGTTTGTCCCATACGGTTATTGGATTGATACAGATTATTGATGAGCGACTCCCGTTCAAAATTTCCCAAGGCAGGAGCAAATAGGCTGATGCCAAGCGCTACAACTAGCAGGCTGGTAGCAGTAGCCCAAATCCATCTTGCATATGGTCTGAGGTCGAGTTCGATGTTGAATACTTGCCCCTTTTTTCCAGCAAGGAAAGGCTCTAGCACATAGAAGGAGAGGCTTGCCAATAGAATGGAGAAGGTTAAGGTGAGTAGCACAGCGAGTGTGTGATTAAGCACCTGAGAAAAGATGATGTAAAATGGCCAGTGAAAGAGGTAGATACCGTAGGAAATGTTGGAGAAAAAGATTAGGATAGCGGGTTCTTTCACCGTTTCCGTCTTTTCATGCAGGACGCGAGCGGCATAAATCATAGCAGCTGTAGCTAGGCTTGAAAGGAGAAATCCGAATAGATAGGTCCAAATGCTGTCAAATTTTAAGACAAGAAGGAGAAGTAGTTCAAGGCCTAAACCAGCTGCAAGGACAGCCAGTGTGTGTGTTAGATTCCATTTGGCAATCACTCGTTCAAATGGCCGAGTGAGGCTTTTTAGCCCTGTTAAACTAGCCAGCATACTTCCTAAGAAAAATGGGAAGATATGGGGCCATGTCGCAAAATAAATGGTTGAGAAACTGTTGACAAAGAAGCTCGAAATGAACATGGCTAGAAAGCTGATGAGGAAAAGGCCGCTAGAGGTAAGAAATAGTATACCGCGGAGCTGTCCCAGCGTTTTTGCAAACCGTGCTATCCCCCAGATAATCAATGCCCAGATGAGATAAAAATGAACTTCAATAGCCAGGCTCCAAGTGTGAAGGAAGAGGTGTGGTGTGAATTGATTTTCATAAGAAGCTCCTGCTAAGAGTTCAAAGAAATTGGTCATGAACCCTAGTGCAGCCATCAGTTGCTGTCCAATTCCGGCAATAAAATCGTTACGGACTAGCAGAGCAAACGGTGTTGTAACGAGAAGTGTGAGGACAACTGGTGGAAAAATCCGATAAAAGCGACGCTTGAAAAATCGTTTGAAATCAATCGTTTGATGACGGGCATATTCATCTAAAAATAAGGCGGTTGTCAGATAGCCAGATAGGGTGAAAAAGAGGTCTACTCCGACAAAGCCGCCTGGAAAACGTGAGAGATAGAAGTGATAGAGTAGGACAAAGAGCATTCCCAGTACTCGTATTGTTGAAAGCCATTTAATTCGCATGTTGATAAATTCCTTGTTTGAATGTTCCTTCGTAGATAACCTTTGCTTGAGTGGTCAGTTTTCCCTCGCCGTCTGCAATGCCGTTTTTAAACTCTCCCTCGTAGGTCCAGCCACTGGCAGAGCGAAAGGTTCCCTTGCCATCAAACATACCATTTTTAAACTGTCCTTTGTAGGTATCACCATTTTCAAAGGTAAGGGTGCCTTGCCCAGATAGTTTACTAGCAATGACTGTGCCGTGATAGGTGATTTTTCCACTATCTAGGCTTAGTGTTTGCTGGCGTGGAATGCGTCCGAGAAATACTGACAAGGCACAGAGGATTATGAGGGCAACGCAGGCCTTTTCAATCCTAGAACGTGTCAGGTAGGACGGTAGATTCTTTACATCGATCGTTTGCAGATGATGAATCAACTTATTCATAGATCTTCTCTTTTCTAGTCGTTCTTTTATACTATCATTTTTAGGAGGGGAATAAAATTGTTTATACCTACAACAAGCGATTCTTCCAGGCTAGGCAACCAGCACTTACCATGCGGTAGGTTTCCTCAAAATCTCCGGTATACCAAGGGTCTGGGACACTTGTTTGGGCAAAAGGATAGAGTTTATCATGTAAGCTGGTTGGCAGCATCTTTTTCAGGTCTGCCATATTCTGACTATCCATACCGATGATGTAGTCATATTCTTCTGCAAGGGCTAGGCTAATCTGCTGCGAACGCTTATGTGAGTCATAGGGGATTTGGTGTTCTTGCAGGATCTGTCGAGTCCCCTTATGAATGGGATTACCGTGCTCCCATGATGATGTCGCCCGACTTTCCACGATGATCTGATCTGTGAGATTTTTCATGACAAATTCAGCCATGGGACTGCGACAAATATTTCCAAGACAGACAAAGACGATTTTTTTCATACCCCACTCCCTCCTTATTCTTCTCTTCTATTATACCGCATTTTATCCTAAAATGGTTTCTTTGTTTCCTGTGAATATTGAAACTTTTCTCATAAAAGTCGAAATACTTGCAATTTTCCTATCCTTTATTTATAATGATTATAAATAAGAGAAAGAAGGTAACCTATATGATGAATACATTCCATCAATCACCAGCGGAAATTGCGAGCTTTGCAAAACCGCAAGTAGAACCAGAAACAAAGGCTCTTTTGAACCAAGCAGTCGCTGACTTGTCAGTTGCACATTCTATCTTGCACCAGGTACATTGGTACATGCGTGGACGTGGCTTCCTTGTATGGCATCCTAAAATGGATGACTATATGGAGGAGTTGGATGGCTACCTCGATGAGATCAGTGAGCGTCTGATCACCTTGGGTGGAGCACCGTTTTCTACCTTGAAGGAATTTAGTGACCAAAGTCAGCTAAAAGAAGTACCAGGAGACTATAGCTTGTCTATGGAGGAGCAACTGGGTCGTGTTGTAGAGGTCTTTCGTTATCTTGTCGGTTTGTTCCAACAAGGATTAGATGTGACAGATGAAGAAGGAGACGATGTAACAAATGACATTTTCAACGGTGCAAAAGCAAGCCTTGAAAAACACATTTGGATGCTTCAAGCAGAATTAGGACAAGCACCAGGCTTGTAACATGGTCACCAGCCGTTGAGTGTATTGGATTTTTTGAATCTACCAGGATGGAGTCCGCCCCCGTTGAGACTCCTCATTAGCTATCGAATGTTGATAGTACCACTCGCCTTGTCGAGCAGTAGTCTGCACGGTTTTGTAGCCAGTTCAGTTTTTGATTCCATAAAATGGTCTATTCTAGTATGAAAAGACAATATCCTCAGAGATAGCTATCGTTGAACCCAGCACCAGTAGGCGCTGGGTTTTTAGTACGATGGGCATGTTATATATGGGGTTCAAGTCTCCTAAGAGACCTGCTATCATGATTCCCAAGCCTGAAGTAGAACAAAGAGGGACTGTTCAATTACAAGATACAAAGCCCGTGAAAAACTCAAAGCGAAAATAGGAGTGAAACAGTTCACCGAACTGTTTCACTCTCCCAGACTAGTGGAGCAAGTACTAAAAGCAAACTAAACATACTATAAAACATACTATAAAACATACTGTGTGGAATGGTTAACTAAATTTGTTTAAATTCTCTTGATTTTTTATCTTAATTTTCGAATAAATAGATAAGGACATCTAGTTCAATAAAATATTAGGAGAAAACTACTATGATATATTTCAAAATAGAATTCATCTCATATCACAATGTGACCACCGTACGACCTTTAGACTATGATAGTATTATTGACGAAAGTTAGGTGGAGAACGTTTAAATAAGTCAGTCATTAGCTATTTTTTATTATCTATTTGTTGAGAAAACAATGCTTGGTTTTTGATGAGTAAAACATTTAATAAGGTCGTAAAACATGATAGAATTATCCCATAAAAGATAAAGGAGACAATCATATGTCAGGACAAATTCGTGTATCCCCAGAAACGCTCCATTCACGTGCTCGTGAATATGGAAAAGCGTCAAATGATATTACAACCATTTTGAATAATCTTCAACGTTTACAAGATACTCTTCGTGGAGAGTGGGAAGGTGCTGCGTTCCAAGGGTTTGATAACCAATTTAATGAATTGAAACCCAAGGTACAAAATTTTGCCGAGTTGATGCAACAAATCAATGCGCAACTTGATAAGACTGCTCAAGCGATGCAACAAAATGACCAAGATTTGTCTCGTAACTTCGGTCTTCAGTAATCAAAAAATGGTAAGGTTGGGGAGGAATCCTCAGCCTTCTTACATTATGTAGTTGTATTAAGGAGAAGATGTGAATAGGAAAGTTTTGTATAGCTTCGGCTTACTATTATTACTCGTTACAGTAGTGGTATCTTTTTTGGGAATTGTAAAGCCGACACCAATTAGTCGAACGAACTCTGAAACATCGGGACAAGAGGTGGCTATTAAGGTTGCTGTTGTGAATGAAGATACTGGAACAGTCTATAATGGGCAGCAGGTGAATATCGCAACGACATTGGTTAACTCATTCATTACTAAAAATCACTATGCTGTAGAGGTTGTTTCTCGATCTATTGCAGAGAGTGGCTTGAAGAATGACACCTATCAGTTGATGATTATCTTCCCTAGTAAGTTTTCGGAGGAAGCGTTAGCACTTGAGTCAGCTTCGCCAACTAGGGCAAATTTTCAGTACCAAATTTTGTCAGAAAAACAGCTGACCGTAAAGCAAGCTGAACAGGCAGTGGTGGATTTTAAAGAACTTTTCAATAAGGATTTGATTACTATTTATTTTACCAGTATTATCGGTAATCTGAGAACTGCTCAACATCAAGTAGCTGATGTGGTGGCTAATGAACAAGAATCCCTTGCAACATTTACGAATCGGCTAAGTAGCCCTTTGCTACAGTATGCTCAACAGTTTACAGGTATCAGTTCAGCTCCCTCTGGTTTGCTGTCTACCTATTCGGGCTTTAATAAGGATTTGCTAAATAGTAATGAGGCTTTTAACTCTATTATTTCGGTTGACAAAACATATGAAGGCACTATTGAACACATCAAATCTCAGCAAGATACTTGGAAACACTCTTTAGAGAATAGGGAGAAGCATCTATCAGCGTTTGACGAGGCCTTTTCAGCTCTATCAGTTGAGGAGCAGTTAGCAAAGTTATCTGAAATCAATACCTATATCAGTACTCACTTAGCAGAACCTGCTGTGTGGGATGAAACGAACAAGGCTGTAGAAGCGTATAACCAAGATATTCAGACCCTTCTTGAGCGTCTAAAAGCTCTCAATATTGAAATTGATACGACTTTATCTAATTATGATACCAAGATAAAAGAAGCAGTTGCGTCATCTCTAAAAGAAAATGCTGCGGTAGTCAATGGTGCAAACCAGACACTGGGGAGTTATATCAAGAGTTTGAATGATAGTATGACAAGTCAGATTGCGAATAAATGGCCTACTTTCTACTATGATGATGCCACGATTGACAGCTTGTCTCTGTCGGCTTTGGATAAGCAACATTTAAAAAATGTCAATGCGTTTATGCACTGGTATAGCCAACAAACGGAAAAATCTCTTCCAATTCATAAAATGATGACTGTTGAAAATGAGGAATTTTCGGCATTGAAGAGAGACATCAAGTCTAAAATAGAGAGTCCTCGCTCAATGGTACTGCCTGCTTTTGAAGGGAGGTTAGAACGCTTCATTTTAACGGTTCCCACAGGCTATACTCTGAATGTGCCAGCTTATTCAGTAACGGACCTAGGAGGAGGGAAGTACCAAGTTCATCTTCCAGAGAATGTGCCAGCAGGGACAGTGATTGCTTACTCACTCGGTGTTCAAGATGAGATGTCTCTCAGTATCTTCTCCCCTATTTTGGTTGAGGGTACAGTTGATACAACAGAGAATGTGGCTGTTATTAAGGAAACCAGTCCCTACGAAGCAAAGACAGAAGAATCAGAGACATCATCGTCGTTAACCTCAATCGTAGCACCAACTACTACGGAAACAGGTGCGAGTGATGGGGAAATGCTCGCACAGTCTATCGTAAAAGAGACTGTAACAATGACCAAAACCATTACCATTACTAGGACGAATCAGACGGATATAAAGGTTATCAAACGTCAGTATGCTCTGCAAGATAAGATGTCCGATTGGGCCTATGATCCTTTGACAATATCCAAAGCAGTCTACACGGATGTAAATAGCTATCTGCAGTTGTCAGGTATCGTATCTGCTTACTATGGTTTAGATTTGACCCAAGGGGGATATGCACCAAGTACGATTGTAGCTGCAGATGGTTCAGTAGCAACCTTGGCAAATAGTAATGATTTGCAATCAATCGTAACTAGTTTGATCAAAGCTACAACAGTTGAGGCATTGAAGTCAGACTTGAAATGTTCAGACGAAGAACTAACCAACATCGAGAACCGCTTGGCGAATGTAGCCAATCTGACAGCTAATATCGCTGGTCTACGAACAACGACCAATGATTTAATAAGCCAACTGACTCAGCTGATTGAACAGACTTCGACAGTTGATAAAACAATCAAAGATAAGCCTGTTTTCACTGAGACCGAAAAAGTAGAGAATACAGATATGGTAACAGTAAGTATGGATATGAATAGGGATTTAGCCAAATTGATGGCTGCAAGTCAGACTCTCATGCTGAATACCCGTTCTAATCAAGCTCTTTCTGAAATCATTGAGGGTAGTATCAAACAACTCACTAGTGATGTGACAAGGTTGGAAAAGGATGGTGAGTCGTTGAGTGGACGTGTTGCTGAATTACAACAGGTCATGGCGAGTGAATATGGTTCAAATGAAGAATTTCTCCGTAACTTTTCAACCGTATTAAGCAATACTAGGACTGGGAATACTAAGAATGAAGCAGTCTATGACTACCTCTCTAATCCAGTAGATGCTGCTAAGATTGGTAATGTAGTTTCGGCAGTAACGGCAACTCAGCCACAGGCAACTCGGCAAGATGAGCGTTCAGGTCTTTTGATTATCTTGATGACGTATCTGGTGAGCTTAGTTTCTGCTTACCTTATGCAACATGCGAATAAGGAAGAGTTACAAAAACGGACGAACGTGACGGAACGTCTATCTTGGAAAAATGCGACAGGTCCAATGGTATTTTTAAGTGTCCTTGCTACTGTTGCAGGATGGATGATTGCAATGATATCTGGAGTAAAACTTGGCTTTCCTATGGCTCAAATGGGCTCATTTGTGGTGCTTCTCATTCTCATCAGCCTTACGATGACCTATAGTGTAAACCTACTGATGGATAAGCTGAAAAGTTTAGGTTTCCTCCTCAGTGTGGGAGCGTTGTTACTTTACATTGTTTCAGCAACTCAGCTGTTTGATACTTATTATGTGAATCCCACTCAGTTTTTAGCAAAACTTTCTCCGCTAACCTATTTAGAAGAAGTGGTGAAGAATGTTATCAATCAACAAGGCAATACCATGCTAGCGACAGTGATGCTACTCAGTGTAGCTACTGTGCTTGGGGTTGGAACTGTTTTCTTATATCGACAGATTGAGGGACGGAAGTAATATGAAGAAATGCAGTATCCTATTTTTTCTCATGATGCTCAGCCTGATGACAAGAACCGTTATTTTCGCAAATGACGGTTCCTTGCAGATTGATACTTCTCTAGATAAGAACAATGAAAAGACGGAGCTTCATTATTTTGAGCAGGAGGGTGACTTAATAAAATTATTCCATCCAGAGACGGAGAAGCGAATTGAAACTCTTCAAGGAAAAGATGAGGAACGGTATCAGGAGACTAAGACTGGTTTATTTGTTACTGAAGTAGCGAAAGAGAATAGTATCAGCAGTTATCAATCACTTTTATTTACCTCTCAAACCATCGTTACGAATCGAGACAATTATGGTGTTGCGTTAAATGAAAAGCAGGAAGTCCTATCTTGGCCAGCTATTCTTTTGTTTTTAATTGCTTTATCTGTTATGTTACTCTCGTTTCATCTCCCACGAGTTTGGGATAAAACTCCAACCTCAACTAGAAAAAACGAAAGAAAATACCTCGAATAGTCATAAAAAATTAGATTTGTTCGTCTTTGGATTTAATTGTACGTTTCTTAGAACGTATAATAAATAATTTTGAACTTCAAAACCTTTTTGTCTCAAACGCTAAGTATGAAAGGTGAACGAAAAGGCTGTAGTAGAGGATAGAAAGGACTAATGTACATGGAAGATTACATCAATATTAGTATGAACTGCTCACCCTATCTGTCTCAAGAATTGGATTTACGAGTTCCGACAGGATTAACGATTAAAGAGTTGGTGCAGATTGTTTCGGAAACCTATGACTTGGGGATGCAGGTCTTGAATCCCAGTGTACGGAATAAGCAGTCCGGAGAGATATTGGCAAGTACGAGTCACTTAGAACTGGTAAAAGATGGTGTTTTATTGCAATTAGAAACGGTATGATGATGGGGACGAGTATGGAAACACAAAAACGTGAATGGCTCATTGAGGATGTTAAGGGAAATCGTGAGGTAGCCTATACCTTATTAACTGCTGAACATCCTCTTTTTATGACTCAAAAACTGATAGAAGAAGATGGGAAATTGCTTATTGAGGGTCTAGTGACAGATGAGTACTATGGATGGGATGAGGTCGAACATTTCATCAATGAAGAAAAACTACGGCACTTATTGAATATCAGTCAGCTGTTTTCCTCATTGGAGGATTCTATCTATACTTACGAATTGACACCCTTCAATATCGTATTTTCACGGAATGCAGAGCCTCTATTGGTGTTTAAGGGAATCAAGGGACAAATTCCTCCTTATGAAGCTACCAGCAAAGAAATCCTTATCACTCATTTTAAGGCGATGATAGTCTCACTTCTGGATAGAAAGATTAGCTATGAAAGATTACTAGATGGACAGTTGCCTTTTTACAAGGGCAACCTGTTTTGTGAGGCGGTGGTTAAAGCTGAGAACTTGAATGACCTCATTGCTTTATTACATGAAAAATACCAGGATGAAAAGAAACGAAATAGGGAAACTTTTTCACGTGTGTCGAATAAGGTTATTTCACGTTTAAAGTGGGCGACGATAGGGACATCTGTGATTGGCTTTCTTTCTCTCCTAGGAATTCTCTATTTTGTCTTGTTTGCAATACCGACTCAGGAGATGATTTCTGAGTTACGCTTAGCCTTTGTTCATCAAGATTATTCCACAGTCGTATCAACAGTCAAGAATACAGATTCGAAAGCTCTCAGTCAAGATGATAAATATATAGTCGCTTATTCAGTCATTATGACCGAACTGTTGACAGAAGTACAAAAGGAAGAACTTTCAAACATTTCAAAGCAGTCAAATGCAGATTATCTTCGGTATTGGGTGTTGATTGGCCAGGCTCATATTGATGAAGCCATGGACATTGCTAGCTACTTAGATGATCCTCAGTTGATGATGTATGGTTTGACAAAGAAAATGGATGAAGTCCAACGGAATCCAGATTTAACATCTGAAGAGCGGACCGAGCAGTTGAACAGTTACAAAGCGAAATTAGAGGAATTTAAGAAGACCTATTTGAGGCCAGAAACGACTGAATCAACGACAGATTCGACAAAATCAAGATAGGAGATCGGCATGTATTATTTTATTTATCAAGACAATGTCTATCCCCTCTACCCAGGGACAAGCTATCGTCTAGGGGAAGCTCTTGCATCTGATATTTATCTTCCTTCTGTTGAAGAGGTTCACTTAGAAGTTGGAGAACAAGGGATTGCATTATTGGGGAGAAGCTATGGCTACGGTTGCCATTTTCTCTCGTTGAGGGAAGGTTTGGAAGTGACCTTGCTATCTTTTAAAAATGAGGTCTACTATCTTCTTCCTGAAAAAATCGTATACCTATCCGATAGGCAAGAAGCAACGATTCGATTGGTTGATTTTACTGAAGAGATTTTGTTGACCTTGGATCAAAAAGAGAAAACAATTTACAGCTCTTCTCCCTATTTTATCAATGGGAAGAAAACAAGTGGGAAACAAGTGATTCAGGACAGGGATACCGTTGTTTTTGAAGAGGGAATTGTTCTATCCATTCAGAGACAGGTTTTGTCCGTCCAATCCTTATTTACCATCGAAACGGAGTTACTGCCATTTTCAGAGTTGGTTCTTGAAGATCGTTCTAAAGAATTTCACCGGTCACCACGTATTATCCTAAGAGAGCCAGAAGAGAAGGTGACCATTGCTTCAGCACCGACGGAAGATGATAGTAGAAAACAGTCTCTTTTTAAGCTCCTTATTACGCCCCTGGCGATGACTATCTTCACAGTTCTAACGGTCTATTTTACACGTAGCGGTGGAATGATATTTATGATGATGGGGATGTCTGTTATGACAATCGGAACGTCGATTCATTCCTATTTTTCAGATAGGAAATCTCTCAAAGAGACTCAGGAACAAAAAATTAAACATTATCTCTTGTACTTGGACACCAAGTATTCCCAGTTGGCAGCACTTCGTCAGGAACAAGGGAATGCCTTAACCTATCATTACCCAGCGACGGGGACAATCCTTGAGATGGTCGAGGCAACTGATCGTCGCATTTATGAAAAAACACCCTATCATTTTGATTTTCTTTCCTATCGTTTGGGGCTGGGGGATGTCTTATCTAGCTTTCAAGTGGAGTATGCTGATTCAGAGTTAACAAAGTACAATGAGGTGGCCCATCAGAAAGTTCAGGAGCTTCTTTCTTACTATCAAGTTACTGACAATGTGCCCATAACCCATACCCTGACAAATCCTATTGGCTATATTGGGACTCGCCAAGTCGTCATTGAGCAGGTTCAACAGATGATGATGCAGTTGGCTACTTTTCAAAGTTATCACGATGTACAATTTATTCCTATTTTCCGTGAGGAGGAATTGGAGTTATGGAATTGGAGTCGCTGGTTACCACATACAAAAATCAAGGTACTGAATAGCCGAGGTTTTGTCTATGGTCAGCGGACCCGCGACCAACTCTTGACCTCCCTCTATCAAATCATCAAAGATAGGAAGTTGGATAGTGAGCAAGAGAGTGGCAAAGAGAAGCAATATGCCCCGCGTTATGTCCTTTTTATTACTGATTTGAGTCTGATGTTGGATCATAATATCATGGAGTATATCAATGAAGATTTATCTCATTTAGGTATCCATTATGTTTTTGTAGAAGAAGTGCTGGAAAGTCTTCCTGAACATGTGAAGACAGTGGTTGATTACCGAGGAGATAAAAAAGGAACCTTACTGTTGCAAGATGGACAGTATACCGATAAGAAGTTTACTCCGCTTCCTTTTGTCAGCCTAGCTGATAAGGAAAATTTTGCGAGAAACTTGGCAGGTATCCACCATGTTCAGACCCTTCGGAACTCCATTCCAAATAGTATTACTTTCCTTGAGATGTACGGGGTGAATAAGGTTGATGAACTCAATCTTTTACAACGCTGGCAGGAAAATGAGACCTATCAGACCATGGCGGTCCCTCTAGGTGTTCGGGGAAGGGATGACATCCTTTATCTCAACCTCCATGAAAAAGCCCATGGTCCCCATGGATTGATTGCAGGGACGACAGGTTCGGGTAAATCGGAACTAGTCCAAACCTATATTCTCTCCCTAGCTGTGAATTATCATCCCTACGAGGTTGCTTTTCTACTGATTGACTATAAGGGTGGCGGAATGGCCAACCTCTTTGCGGACTTGCCTCACGTCGTTGGTACGATTACGAACCTAGATGGTAACCAAGCCAATCGTGCATTAGTCTCAATAAAAGCAGAGTTGAAGAAACGCCAACGAATTTTCTTAGAAAACGATGTCAATCATATCAACCAGTACATGAAGCTCTTCAAAGAAGGTACAGTTGCAGAACCCCTTCCTCATCTTTTCATCATTAGTGATGAATTTGCGGAGTTGAAAGCCAATCAGCCGGACTTTATGGATGAGTTGGTGTCTACCGCCCGTATCGGTCGTTCGCTGGGGGTTAAACTTATTCTCGCTACACAAAAGCCAAGTGGGGTTGTGAATGATCAGATTTGGTCCAACTCCAAGTTTAAAATAGCCCTCAAGGTACAGGATGCCGCGGACTCTCGTGAAGTGATTAAAACACCCGATGCAGCAGAAATTACTCAGACAGGTCGCGCTTATCTGCAAGTGGGGAACAATGAAATTTATGAACTCTTTCAGAGTGCTTGGTCGGGAGCGGATTACGATCCAGAAGGACGCAATCATGTCCAACGTGATACAACCGTTTATGAAATTACAGATAGTGGTCAGTATCATGCTATTAACAAAGATTTGAGCGGTTTGAAGAAGAAAGAAACCAAGGCCTTACCAACAGAGTTGGATGCGATTGTGGAGGAAGCACATCAGTTGTTTGAAAAGCTAGAAATCCCTAAAGTAGCTAGCCCATGGTTGCCTCCCCTTGCAGAAAAAGTCTATGCCAAGGACTTACAGTCGATTGCTTTCAAGGACTATTGGGGACAGTGCCATCAATTCCAGCCAATTTTGATCGGTTATCAGGACATCCCAGAAAAACAAGAGCAATCTCCCCTATATTTTGATATGGAACATCGGGGGCATATACTCCTGGTTTCTAGTCCTGGCTTTGGCAAATCTACCTTCCTGCAGAGCTTTACCATGGATGTGATGAGAAAACATACACCAGCCCAAGCTCATTTCTATCTCTATGATTTTGGGACCAGCGGCTTGATTTCTCTCTCGGATTTTCCACATGTGGCTGATTATTTTACCTTGGATGAGACGGACAAGATTATGAAATCCCTGCGATTCTTACGCAAGGAAGTCAAGAAGCGTAAGGCAGCTTTGTCTAAGGCGAAGGCTACCAATCTCAACCAGTATAATCAACTCTCAGAAGAAAGTTTTCCTACCCTTTTTATTGAAATCGATGGTTTTGACAGTGTGATGGATGCAGTGTTTGTCGATACTTTCTATGATGTTTTGAATGTGATTGCCCGAGATGGTGCTTCCTTGGGAATGTATCTTGTTGTTACCCTTTCTCGATTAAATGCCATGCGTCTTCAATTACAATCAAACTTTAAGACCAGGTTATCTCTATTCTTATTTGACTCGAGTGATTTGTCAGGTGTTGTTGGCCGTTCTAACATTCCACTTGATGAAATCAAGGGTCGTGCAATTACCAAGTTTGATGAGCTTGTCCAATTCCAAATGGTGTTGCCATATAGTAGCGAGCATTACACGGACTATATCGAAGAGGTAACTCAGGAACTGGAGGCTATGAAAGCGACCTACAGCGGGCAAGTTCCAGCAAGGATACCGATGTTACCGGAGAAAGTGACCCAAGATGTGATGGCTGATAGCTTAGCGACGAGTCCAGACCTCGTCTTGGGACTTGAGAGGGAAGAGGTGGTTCCAGCTACCTTTAGCCTTGAGAAGCCTATCTTGATGGCATCAGATAGTCCAGTCTTTGTCACAAACTACTATAAGTTGTTCGATTTCCACCTAGAGCGCTTAGCAGGGCGTTACAAGTCTGTTCTCCTTGATCCGAGTCAGCGAGTAGGTAATTCTTTCTTTGAAGGGGCGCAGCGATTTACTAGCTCTCTAGAAGTTGAACATGTTATGAAGGTTATTCTTGATGACTGTAAGAAGCGGATTGCAACACCGAATCCTGATTATCCAAAATGGTTGATTATCATTCCAGATGTAGCAGCGACAGCGATGGCAGCAGGAGTGAGTGAAGCAGATTTCAAGCAACTGCTTGTAGAAGGTAGCCAATATGGGGTGACTGTCATATTGATAGGCACTTATCAAGACCTCATCTCCAATACATACGATAACTTTGTGAAGTTGTCTGTACAGTTGGTTGAGCAAGTCTTCCTTGGGGTACGCATCAGTGATCAGACTCATACCCGCTACCCCTATATGAACAATGAGCCATCCCTTCGACCGAATCAGGGCTATATCCTACATCCCGAAGGCTATGAGTTTGTTCAGTTATTAGAAATTTATACTCTTTAAAAATCAAAAGGATACGTTGCCAACTGTTGATTTTTATTGAGTATACGTCTGATTGTACAAACAGGTCAAGAACGGGTTGATACAGACAGTGTTCTTGAAAATGCTTTGTTTTCTGGATTGAACGAGAAGCAGGGCTGGCTTGACTTAGCCTTAGGGGGTGTCACGCTAGCAGTAGGAGTTGCGGGTGGACAGGTTGGCTATCACGGGACAAAACTACTTGGAGGAAGTGAAGCCGATGCCCAACGTGCCAGTTTAGTTGGCAGTATCTTGGGCGGGTATGCGGTCTCATCCGTTATCGAATGTTGCCGGCACCACTCGCCTTGTCGAGTAGTAGTCTACACGGTTTTGCAGCTGGTTCAGTTTTTGATTCCATAGAATGGTATATTCTAGTATGCAAAGACTCAATCATCTAACTTAGAGACTGTTGTAACCGGTGCCAGTAGGCGCTGTTTTTTTGGCAGACCTGCCACCGTGTGACATTTGTCATCCACTGTATTGACAAATCTATCTGGTGAGGAAAAGTAGAAAAGATTATACTGATGGTGTAGCTAGCTATTCCTACTCTTTGAAAATCAACATGATAGGGATAGACTGTAGAAGGTTGAAAATAGAACGAGTGCAATTCGTGTCAAACGCTCTCGTATCTTGATGAGTGAAAAGCTCGATTGGAACTATTGAGAAAAGCCAGACTACCTTCGGCTTCAAGTATAATTCTATTTTCCCTTTCACAATTCTTAATGGTGAAAGTTAGTCTGATGTTGATTTTCATTGAGTATCCGATTCTTTAAACCTTAAAACGGAAAGGCTATGATGAACACTAAGGAGGATGATATATGAGCATGCTGGAAGTGAAACAGATTTCCAAAGTAATGAAAGGAAAAAGGATTTTAGAGAATATCTCCTTTGATATTGATAAGGGGGAGTGTGTTGCCTTGATAGGACCAAATGGGGCTGGAAAGACAAGTCTGATGTCTTGTTTACTGGGGGACTGGCTTGTTACGGATGGGAGTATCTCTATTCAAGGACGTCCGGTTACAGACGCAAGTTTGAAGCAGCTGATTGGGATTTTACCACAGGAAAATGCAGCACCTGCGCGTCTCAGGGTTAAGGAACTAATTGCTTTTTTCCAAGAAATTTACCCTCATTCCCTGTCGAATCAGGAAGTGGATGACTTACTTTGCTTTTCTTCAGAACAGAAACATCAGCTGGTAGAAAAATTATCTGGTGGTCAGAAACGTTTGTTGTCCTTTGTACTCGCTTTGATCGGTCGCCCGTCTCTCCTTTTCTTGGATGAGCCAACAACTGCGATGGATACTTCAACCCGCCAGCGTTTTTGGAAGATTGTACAGACCTTAAAAGAAAGTGGTGTAACGATTGTCTATTCTTCTCATTACATTGAGGAAGTAGAGCATACTGCTGATCGGATTTTAGTCTTGCATCAGGGGCGTCTATTGCGGGATACGACACCTTTTCAAATGCGTTCGGAAGAACAGGAAAAACAATTTATAGTCCCGAAAACGTATCAAGCTATTGTGGAAACATGGAAGAATATTTATGGCATTGAAGTAAGCCACGATCGACTATGTTTTATGACGAGAGAAGTAGAGGCAGTCTTTCAAGCACTTCAAGAGATGAACTGTCCGTTGATAGAGATTGAAATGGTCAATAAAACCTTGCTCAATACCCTATTTGATACGACAAAGGAGGAAGAAAAATGAAGGCTTTAGTAAGGATTGAATATCTTTTCATCAAACGAAATGTATTCGGATTTATCATGGGAATTGGTATGCCGGTAATCTTTTTCCTCTTGTTTTCATCCATGTTTGATGCTTCTTATGGCGATACAAGTCTACTGATGAGGAACTATCTGTTGACCATGACGGCTTTTAGCATGAGTAGTTTCGGGCTATTTAGTTTTCCAATGATGTTGGCGGAGGATGTACATAGTCGCTGGCTCTTGCAGATCCAGCATTCGCCCCTTCCGCTTACCCAGTATTATCTTGCGAAGGTGTTGAATGTTTTTGCTTCCTTCATGATTTCGATTGTTATCAATTTTGTAGTTGGAGCAGTCTTACGAGATGTGCACATGACGGTAGCACAGTGGTTGGTGTCAGCCCTTTTACTTCTAGTAAGTAGTGTAGTGTACTTAGCCATCGGTTTAGCCCTCACCGTGCTTAATAGTAGGCAGACGATGAGTGTTGTTGCAAATATTCTTTATTTTATCTTGGCGATTTTTGGTGGCAGCTGGATGCCGTATGAAACCCTGCCAAGCTAGATGCAGTCGCTAGCTCATCTCACACCGTCTTACTATGCGAATCAACTAGTACTTGCTTATGTCAATCAGGGGCGTCTACAATTTCACTCTTTACTCGTGGTCTTGTTTTATACTATAATAGTAGCAGGTCTAGCCTTAGTGTTAAAAAAGAAACAGGAAGTGAGATAAAGTGAATCTATTCAACAGACTCAAACAAGTCCACACGATGTACTACGTGTCTTTGTTGTACCTGGTTTTTCCTCTGTATTCCTCGTTAAGTGGCTTCTATCCATTGTATCTCTTTCCCATGACAGTGATGTTTGCGCTGGGCTATATCAGTCTGGTGATAATGGAGCACCCCTTGTGGTTAGGTATTTGCTGGTCCTATCTTTGTCTTTATATCATCGTAGTCACTTTTATGGGGAATCCTATAAGTTCCATGTTCTGCTTTTTCTTATCAAATCTCTTAACATGGCGTTTTCAGACAGACAAGCTAGCGAGTTTTCGATATTGTACTTTTTATTTGGTCCTACTGTCGACTGTATACCCTATTTTGGTGTATGGAGATTTACCTACACAAATTTTTCTCTTGACCATGGACATCATCTGCCTTGGTATGATGTATTCGATGAAGCAATCGCTTAAGAGAGCCGAGATTGAAAAGGAATTGATGGACAAGAACATTTCAATCAATCTACTCTTGGCTGAAAATGAACGCAATCGGATTGGGCAGGATTTGCACGATACCCTAGGGCATGTTTTTGCTATGATGAGTGTCAAGAGTGAGTTGGCATTGACCCTGATGGATCGTGGTTCGTATCAAAAAGCTAGATAAGAAGTCCAAGACTTGCACGACATTGCTAAACATTCCATGCAGGAAGTGCGACAAATCGTTCAAGCCTTGAAGGCTCATAGTCTTGAGGAAGAGTTACGGATTATCAGCAATATGTTAGAATTAGCAGGGATTTCCCTCAGTATTGAGAAGGAAGAAGTAGCGCTTAACAGAGAGCAAGAGGCTACTCTAACCATGGCCTTGCGAGAACTGTGCAACAATCTTATCAAGCATAGTAAAGCGAGAACTTGTCGTATTGAATTGACTGAAAAAGATGGCTGGATTCAGGTTTTTGTAGAAGATGATGGAGTTGGTTTTGAGCAGGTGACGGGAGAAGAACTACACTCCATTCGTGATCGTTTGATTCGCTATCAGGGTAGAGTAGAAATCGTTTCGGACTATCAACCAACGCAGATTCAGTTGCTGATTCCAAAAGGAGAAAAAGATGAACATACTAGTCGCTGAGGACCAAAGCATGCTGCGTGATGCACTTTGCCAACTGTTGGGATTGCAGGACGGAGTGGGCCAAGTTTTTCCCGCTAAGAATGGTTTAGAGGCACAGGCTATTTTACAAAAAGAACAGGTGGAGGTGGCAATTTTAGATGTCGAAATGCCTGAAATGACAGGTCTTGATGTCCTTGAATGGGTGAAAGAGGCTCTCCCAAGTATGAAAGTAATCA
This sequence comes from Streptococcus azizii, assembly GCF_001984715.1. GTDB lineage: Bacteria > Bacillota > Bacilli > Lactobacillales > Streptococcaceae > Streptococcus > Streptococcus azizii. The sequence continues at coordinate 119,487 of NZ_MSPR01000002.1, read as the reverse complement.
TGGTGACGACCTTCAGACGGCCTGGTTATTTTGAACGCGCCCTCCAATCAGATGTAGATGCCTATGTCTTAAAAGAGCGTAGCATTTCCGAACTGATGGAAACTATTGGTCGTGTGCTTCAGGGGCAAAAGGAGTACTCACCCGAACTAATGGAGAGCTTTTTCATCCTGAAAAATCCCCTGACCCATCAGGAGCAACTCATCCTTCAAAAGGTCGCTCAAGGCTTGTCTAACAAGGAGATTGCTGCTCAAATGTACCTTTCAAACGGAACGGTCCGTAATTACATGTCTACTATCCTTAGTAAACTCAACGCTGAAAACCGCACAGAAGCAACCAACATCGCCAAAGAAAATGGATGGCTTTAACAGTCTAGCAGACTGTTAAAGGTTGGAAATAGGGAAAGCGTAGTTTTTCCCCAAATACAGTCTAGTAGACTGTTAAAGGTTAGAACTCTTTCTTTCACAGTAGTTAGGGCTTGGGTTTGTGACAGGAGAGGTGAGAGATAGGTCCGCTGCTCTTTTCATCTATTGCAATATTGCCTGAGATTTGCTACACTTTTTCTATGGAGAAACTTTATGATGTGCAACAGTTATTAAAGCAATTTGGAATCATTATCTATATGGGCAATCGTCTATATGATATTGAGATGATGCAGATTGAGCTTCGTCGGGTTTATGACGCAGGATTGATCGAACGTCTAGATTATATGGAAGCTGAGTTGGTGTTAAAACGGGAGCATCGTTTGGAATTAGATTATCAAGAGAAAAAGGAGTAGTATATGTCAACACTTTATGTTGTGTTATTGTTTGTAATCGTATTAGGAGCTTGGATGGCCTTCAATTATTGGCGTTTGCGTCGGGCGGCAAAGGTAGTGGAGAATCATGTGTTTGCAGAAAAAATCCACGGCGGTCAGCTGGTTGATTTGCGTGAACCAACAGAATATCGAAAAAAACATATTATGGGGGCCCGCAATATCCCCTCTCAGCAGTTGAAGCAAAGCCTGGCGGCGCTGCGAAAAGACAGACCTGTTTTAATCTATGAAAATGATCGTGGTCAACTGGTCATGCAGGCAGCTTTTCTATTGAAAAAAAGCGGCTACAATGACATCTACATTCTAAGTTATGGTCTAAATGGCTGGGATGGAAAAGTGAAAATAGGCTAGAGGATAGCAAATGAAGAGAGCAGGAATGCTCTTTTTCTATATTTTTTACAGATTAAATGAGCGGTAAGTATGCTATAATAAGGACTATGAGAATTATTTCTGGAGATTATGGTGGGAGACCGCTCAAAACCGTGGCAGGAAAGACGACGCGTCCGACATCCGACAAGGTTCGCGGCGCCATGTTTAATATGATTGGTCCTTACTTTCATGGAGGACACGTTTTAGATTTATTTGCAGGAAGTGGTGGACTATCCATTGAAGCTGTTTCGCGTGGCATGGCGCAGGCTACTTTAGTAGAGCGGGATAGACAAGCGCAGGCAGTTATCCGAGAAAATATTGCCATGACTAAGCAGGCCAGTAAGTTTCAACTCTTACCAATGGAAGCTAAGCAAGCCCTGCAGCTGCTGCAAGGCCCATTTGACCTAGTCTTTTTGGATCCACCTTATGCCGAGGAGACGATTGTGGAGACTATCACAGAGCTGTGCCAGAAACAGCTACTGGCAGAAGAAGTCATGGTGGTTTGTGAAGTGGATAAGCGGGTGAGTCTCCCAGAAGAAGTCGCAGATTTGGGAATTTGGAAAGAAAAAATCTATGGAATAAGTAAGGTAGTTGTCTATGTCAGATAAAATTGGACTGTTTACAGGGTCATTTGATCCGCTTACAAATGGACACTTGGACTTGATTCAACGAGCCAGTCAGCTATTTGATACCCTTTATGTAGGCGTTTTTGTCAATCCGCATAAGCAAGGGCTTTTTGGGAGTGAGCAGCGGAAGCGCTTGATAGAAGAAGCCCTTGCTGAAATGCCGACAGTCAAGGTATTAGTTGCACAAGACGAGCTGGTTGTCGACGTTGCGCAGAAAATCGGTGCAAGATATCTGGTGCGCGGGTTGCGCAATGGACTGGATTTGGAGTATGAATCTAGTTTTGATTTTTACAACCGAGCATTAGCTCCAAAGATTGAGACAATTTATCTCCTAGCAAAGCCGGAGTATAAATTTGTCTCTTCGAGTCAAATACGGGAGTTATTGTATTTTAACCAAGATATTAGCTCCTATGTACCAAAAAACATTAGCAAGGAATTGATGAAGAATGAAAAAAAATAAAAAAGTACTCTTAATATTCTCGATGATTGTATCGACTTTCCTATTGTGGACGGCCTTTCTCTTCCCTCTTCCCTACTATATCGAAAGTCCTGGTGGGGCATCAGATGTTCGTACAGTATTGACGGTGAACAACAAAGAAGATGATAAAGCAGGCTCCTATAATTTTGTCTATATACAAGTTAGACCAGCAACAGCTGTTCAGCTCTTGCTTGCTGCATTTGATTCTCGATCGGATATTATTTCCAAGGAGGAATTGGCTGGAGGTGCTGATACGGAAGAATTTTACCGCATTAGTCAATTTTACATGGAGACTTCGCAAAATATGGCCAAATACCAAGGATTGACTTTGGCAAAGAAGGAGACATCGTTAGAGTTTTTTGGAGTGTATGTCCTCAATATAACAGAGGATTCGACCTTTAAGCACATCTTGAATATCGCAGATACGGTCGTGAGTGTTAACGGCAAGACCTTCCAGAGTTCACCGGAACTGATAGAATACGTCAGCAGCTTGCAACTTGGAAGTGATGTCAAGGTCGGCTATCTGAGTGCTGGTCAAACTAAGACAGCAGATGGAAAAATTATCAAGCTAGCAAATGGAAAAAATGGGATTGGGATTGGTCTTGTTGATCACACAGAGGTGAAAAGTAGTGAGCAGATTGATTTTCAGACAGGTAATATAGGGGGACCGAGTGCAGGATTGATGTTTACCTTAGCCATCTATACTCAGTTGGCAGATCCTGATTTGCGGGATGGTCGCATGATTGCAGGGACTGGAACGATTGAGAGAGATGGTTCAGTCGGTGATATCGGCGGGGCAGATAAGAAAGTTTTATCTGCTGCAAAAGCAGGGGCTAGTATTTTCTTTGTACCGAACAACCCTGTTGATAAAGAGATTTTGAAGCAAAAACCAGATGCTAAAACCAATTATGAAGAAGCAGTAGAAGCTGTTAAAAAGAATAAATTGGATATAGAAGTTGTCCCTGTGACCCATGTTCAAGAAGCTATTGACTATCTGAAGAAAACCAAGGATCAATAAGGGGAGGTCTGGATAGTCTCCTTTAAGATGTGAAGCCGTTAAAAACCGAATGAAAAATAGGAGGCTGCCGCAATGTTCGATGAACACAAGAAAGCCTATCTTTTTTCCGAGGTTTTAGGCTGAACTCAATTACACCAAGATGTGAAGCCGTTAAAAACTGAATGAAAATAGGAGGTTGTCGCAGTGTTCAAAGAATACCTGCTTAACCTCGCCCCTTCCATTTGATTTTTAAAGAGTATTATCTGAAAAATGTCTGTAGCTAGGAAATGGGAGACAGGCATTTTCTTTATCTTTACGCCCGCCATAACGTTTTTGATGCTACCTATCAGATGAGAATATTCTGAAATTTCTATTTAAAACTCTTTGCCCTATCAATATGGTGCTGAATCGTGTTATAATGATAGGGTTACTAGAAAAAGAGAGAAGGAGGAGGCATGAAAAAGGAAATTGCACCTGAATTGTATAATTATAATAAATTTCCTGGGCCTAGTTTTGCCCGTGTTGGAGACAAGGTTGTAGCAGAAAATATTGAATTAGACCTCTTAGAAGACTACCGAGATGCTTTTGGCCAACGCTTTTCTTCCCTTATGTTGAAATTTGATTACATCGTGGGAGATTGGGGCAATGACCAACTCCGTTTGAAAGGCTTTTACAGGGATGAGAAGGCAGTGAAGCCTGATTTGAAAATTAGTCGCTTGGATGATTATTTGACAGAGTTTTGTAACTTTGGTTGCGCCTACTTTATATTAGGAAATGCTAGACCACAGGAACCAGTTGTCGAAGTGGAGGAGCGCCCAAGTCGGAAACGTCGTAGCCGTAACAACCGTAGAACACAGCACGCCTTTACCGTAAAAGAAAAAAGTAGTCAGCGTTCACAGAAGCAAAATAAGCTAGAGCGCAGTAAAAAACAAAGTAAGAAAAAGAACCAGCGTGAATCACATGAAAGCAAACAAGGCTTCGTGATTCGCCAGAAGTAGGAGACCTATGAAACCATCCATTTATAGCCTCAGTCGTGCTGATTTGATAGACTGGGCATTAAAGCAGAATGAAAAGAAATTCCGTGCAACCCAGATTTGGGAGTGGCTCTATCGTAAGCGTGTCCAGAGCTTTGAAGAAATGACCAATCTCTCTAGGGAGTTGATAGCCAAACTGAACGAGCACTTTGTGATCAATCCTCTGAAGCAACGCATTGTCCAGGAGTCAAAAGACGGGACAGTCAAGTACCTGTTTGAATTGCCTGATGGCATGTTAATTGAAACGGTCTTGATGCGACAACACTATGGCTTATCTGTCTGTGTGACGACTCAAGTTGGCTGTAATATAGGTTGCACCTTCTGTGCTTCTGGCTTGATTCGCAAGCAACGGGATTTGAATAGTGGCGAAATTATGGCACAGATTATGCTCGTTCAAAAGTATTTTGATGATCGGAATCAGGGAGAGCGTGTCAGCCACATTGTGGTCATGGGAATCGGAGAACCGTTTGATAACTATGAGAATGTCCTCAATTTCCTACGGACTGTAAATGATGACAAAGGAATGGCTATCGGGGCTCGCCATATCACCGTATCAACTTCAGGCTTGGCACCAAAGATTCGTGAATTTGCTAGGGAAGGTGTGCAGGTTAACTTGGCCATTTCGCTCCATGCACCGAATAATGACATTCGTTCTAGCATCATGCGTATCAATCGGAAGTTTCCAATCGAGGTCCTATTTGAGGCGATTGAAGATTATATCGAAACAACCAACCGGCGCGTCACCTTTGAGTACATCATGTTGAATGAAGTCAATGATGGCGTGGAGCAGGCCCAAGAATTGGCAGATTTGACCAAGACGATTCGCAAGCTCTCTTACGTCAATCTGATTCCATACAATCCTGTGAGCGAGCATGACCAGTATAGCCGCTCTACACCAGAGCGTGTGGCTGCTTTTTATGATCGTCTCAAGAAAAATGGTGTTAACTGTGTAGTACGTCAAGAACATGGTACGGATATTGATGCAGCCTGTGGCCAGTTGCGCTCTAATACTATGAAAAAAGACAGGGACTCAGCGCGTGCTCGGATTGCAGCAGCCAAGGCTAAAGCAGGTATCAAGGCATGAGACACCTCTTTAAAAGGAATGGCGACTTAACTCGATTGGGTCGGACGCTCACCCTATTTTTGGCGCAAATCTATGCCCTTGCCATCTGTTGCATGTGCTTTCTACCACAGGGCATCTATCCTCGGTATAAGACGGTTTCAACGCCAGGGATTGTCCAAATTGGTAGACTCCACTTCCTTCCTATCCCTTTTAATAGTTTTGTCAATGCTCATCAACTTGACAGCTTGGAGGATTGGTGGCTGGTCTTGCTTCAAAATCTGACAAATATTTTTCTGCTCTATCCCCTTGTCTTAGCTTTTGTATTTCTTTTTAAAAAGTGGCAGAACTTTCAAGCAGTGGTCCGTTACAGCTTTTTAATGAGCCTATTTATCGAATGTACCCAGCTCCTGCTAGATTTTCTCTTTGATGCAGGACGTGTTTTTGAAGTGGATGACCTATGGACCAATACGCTAGGAGGGATACTGGCATATCTCACCTATCGTATGTGGAGGAAAGCCTTCTTAAAAAAAGAAGTTTATACAGTAAAAAAGTCTTAAAACCAATACCTACAGAAGGAGCGTGGTTTTAAGACTTTTGTGTTTTTGAACATCAATAGGATACTTTGGTAGCGGATATTCAATGCAAATCAACATCCTGTCAGAATGCTATCGCTCGTTATCCTTGATTTGCTAAGGCACCCATAGGATCCCACGGTGCGAGGACTGTTGGTTCGGCATGATAGGCTGCGAGTTCTTCTTCTGTCAAGAAGTCCTTACGAATAACGATTTGATAGGTATATTCGTCCATCCAACTATCGCTTGCGACAAAATAGCCCTTATCTCCGACCTTATCTCCCCAGGAATTTTCAACCTTCCATTTAAGCGGCTGTCCGTTTTTATCCAGATCCACACCGACCAAGACCATGGCATGGGTCATCAAACTTTCACTGTAATCCAGACGTCCTGCCTTATCTTGATGGAGGTCAATGTTTAGGCTAGAGCGAAAGTCGTACATGCCGTCTACCATGATGCCTGTTTTGCGATTGCTAGATTGGCCGACATCAGAGCCAAACCAGACGGTCTCTCCTGCCTGCATCTGGGCGATAGCTAGTGCTTTCAAGCGATCCATTTCCACATTGAGGTAGCGCACAGGTCGGCTTCCGACAACATTTCCTAGCATTTCCACAGTATAAGATTTGCCGTAAGGCTTATCAGCAGTTGGTGCATTGATGATGGACACATAGTCTTCCAACTGGATGTCAACATATTTTTTGTAGAAGGCTTGTGGGGTCAAGTTACGTTCACTGTGATAGCGGTTGTCCTTGTCACGGTAGGTAAAATCAAAGGTACGTGGTGGCAAGCCGAGTGATGTGGCAAGGAAATTAAAGATTTCTTGGAGGAGCTCTTCTTTTTTGGCTTGGATTGTTTCAGGTCTTGTTCCTTGAGCGACTAATTCACGTAAAATCTGTGCATCTTGACGGAGCAATTTATTCAATACAGTATTGAGTTCACGACTGTTACTAGATGAGATGGACTCCGGATAGACAGACTTAGGAACCACACCATATTTTTCAAAGAGGGATACGACCATGTCCCATTGACCCCCATCTTGCTGGGGAACATCTAAGAGAAATTTGACCTTACGGCTGGTTAATTCTTGATCGGCAGTAGCAAGTATTTGTTCCAAGAACCAGTTGGATTTTTCGTACTTATCCCAGAAGAAGGTATGGGCTTGGGAGAGTTCAAATTCTTCTAATTGGAAGCCGGCAATCATTTTGTGTCGGAAGGTATTGAGGGCTGCAAACATCCAGCAACGGCCAGAGGCTTTCTGGTTGCTGACCTTGTCTTTGGTCAAATCGATGGAAAAGACAGGGCTGTTTTCCACACTGCTACTGCGTTTCTCAAGAGAGGCATAGATACCATTGTGGGTCAGTGTATTTTCCATAGCTGAAAGGTGATGGTTCGCTTCATAGTCGGCAAAGAACCGGTCGGTTAATGATTGATGTAATGAGTTCATAGAGTTCTCCTTTTCTATAAGCCCTATTATAGCCCTTTTTAGAAAATCTTCAAGCGCAGACTTGAAGAGAGGTCAACTGACTTATTTGAAGGACAGGATTCTTTTATTGACCAGCCTAGTAGGAAATGTGGTGGGATACATCTTTTCCCGACAATGGATTTTTAATAGCTACAACACAATGGTTTTACTTTTTAGTCTCCTTTCTCAACAGTTAAGAAAACATTTACAATCAGATGATAAGTGCTTTTTATGGAAATCTGTGATATACTTTTTTAGTTAAACTAAACAAAGTAGAGGCAGATATGAATAATTTAAGAACTGATATCCGAAACATTGCCATCATTGCTCACGTTGACCATGGGAAAACGACCTTGGTTGATGAATTGTTAAAACAATCCCAAACACTGGATGAGCGGACGCAGTTGGGTGAGCGTGCAATGGATTCTAATGATATTGAAAAAGAACGCGGGATTACCATTCTTGCCAAAAACACCGCGGTTGCTTATAACGGAACGCGCATCAACATCATGGACACACCTGGGCATGCGGACTTTGGTGGAGAAGTAGAGCGAATCATGAAAATGGTAGACGGGGTTGTCCTTGTCGTCGATGCTTATGAAGGGACTATGCCGCAGACGCGCTTTGTATTGAAAAAGGCGCTGGAGCAGAACCTGACACCGATTGTTGTCGTCAATAAAATTGATAAGCCCTCTGCTCGACCAGCAGAAGTGGTGGATGAGGTATTGGAACTCTTTATAGAATTGGGAGCAGATGATGACCAGTTGGAATTTCCAGTAGTGTATGCTTCTGCCATCAATGGTACGTCCTCTCTTTCTGACAATCCGGCAGAACAAGAAGAGACAATGGCACCGATTTTTGATACGATTATTGAGCATATTCCTGCTCCAGTAGACAACTCAGACGAGCCATTGCAGTTTCAAGTATCACTGTTGGACTACAATGACTTTGTCGGGCGTATTGGGATTGGTCGCGTCTTTCGTGGGACGGTCAAAGTTGGTGACCAGGTTACTCTTTCTAAGCTGGATGGTACGACGAAAAACTTCCGCGTGACCAAGCTCTTTGGTTTCTTTGGGCTGGAACGGAAGGAAATCCAAGAGGCAAGAGCAGGGGATCTCATTGCCGTTTCGGGTATGGAGGACATCTTCGTTGGAGAGACAGTGACTCCTACAGATACTGTTGAGCCTCTACCTGTCCTACGGATCGATGAGCCGACCCTTCAAATGACCTTCCTTGTCAACAATTCTCCGTTTGCAGGTCGTGAAGGGAAATGGATTACCTCACGGAAGGTTGAAGAGCGTCTGTTAGCCGAGCTGCAGACAGATGTATCACTTCGTGTTGATGCGACTGATTCACCGGATAAATGGATTGTATCAGGTCGCGGTGAATTGCATTTATCTATCTTGATTGAAACCATGCGTCGTGAAGGATATGAACTACAGGTATCACGCCCAGAGGTTATCGTCAAGGATATAGATGGTGTGAAAATGGAGCCGTTTGAACGCGTGCAAATCGATACTCCAGAAGAATATCAAGGAGCTGTTATCCAGAGCCTGTCTGAGCGCAAGGGCGAGATGCTCGATATGCAGGCGACAGGAAATGGTCAAACTCGTTTGGTATTTCTCGTTCCGGCTCGTGGTTTGATTGGCTACTCCACAGAGTTTCTGTCCATGACCAGAGGATATGGCATCATGAACCATACCTTTGATCAATACCTTCCGGTAGTTCCAGGTGAAATCGGTGGCCGTCATCGCGGGGCCTTAGTCTCTATCGATGCAGGAAAGGCCACCACCTACTCTATCATGCGTATCGAAGAACGTGGTACCATTTTTGTCAATCCTGGTACGGAAGTTTACGAAGGGATGATTATCGGGGAAAACTCTCGTGAAAACGACTTGACGGTCAATATCACGACAGCTAAAGCCATGACGAATGTCCGCTCAGCGACCAAGGATCAAACAGCTGTCATTAAAACACCGCGTATCTTGACCTTGGAAGAATCGCTTGAGTTCTTGAATGATGACGAATATATGGAAGTAACACCTGAATCGATTCGCTTGCGCAAGCAAATTTTAAATAAGGCTGAGCGCGATAAAGCTGCCAAGAAGAAAAAATTAGCAGCTGAAGAGGGCTAAGTTTATGTTCTATCTGATTCTTGCCATTATGTTGGTACTATTCTACATTTTTGTAGCTCCGAGCAATATCAAGGGGACCATGAATGTAGTAGCAGCAGTGTTTGTCGTTGTCGGACTCTTGATTACTCTGTTACTCGGTTTTTTGAGAATACTGCAATCTCCGCCAGAAATGTGGCTCGTTGCTGGAATGGTTATGGTGGGATTATGGGCTATGCGTGATATTTATTTCTTGGATAAAGCAGAGAAAACACACGTAACTTCAAGAAGAAGACCGTATCGCTACCGCTAGGTATCAGTGGTCTACGGTTTAACCTTTGGGGAAGTATCCTCAACTTGGTGTCTAGCGATTCAGTCGTTCAGCTGTTTTGAATGACGAAGGCCTCCAGTCTATAGTCTTTCATTTTGTACTTGGCGTTAGGCGCCGAGTCACAGGCATAACGGAAGTTATCCAAGGCGAGCAAAGGGGGCAATCTATGAAAACTGAATGCTTCATCACATCAAAACGAAAAGGATACAGGGGAAAATAGGGGGAGGCCCAGAGAGTGTCGCCTCCCTTTTTTCTTTTTCTTTCACTTGAAAAAGGAGCGTATTCAAGGTAAAATAGGTAGGCTAGGTGTAGAAAGTATGGTATGAACATGAAACAGATAAAACGATTTGAAAATAAAAAAGTCCTAGTCCTAGGACTGGCTAAGTCTGGTGAGGCGGCAGCACGTTTATTGGATACATTAGGAGCCATTGTGACCGTCAATGATGGTAAGCCATTTGAAGACAATCCCACAGCCCAGACTCTTTTAGAAGCGGGAATCCGTGTCATTTGTGGTGAACATCCCTTGGAACTGTTGGATGAAGATTTTGCCCTGCTTGTGAAAAATCCAGGGATTCGCTATGACAATCCGATGGTAGAAAGGGCGCTGGAGAAGGGGATTCCTGTCTGGACTGAGGTGGAGTTGGCTTACCTTGTTTCTGAAGCCCCCATTATCGGCATCACTGGCTCAAATGGTAAGACAACCACTACGACGATGATTGCTGAGGTTCTCAATCGAGGGCAACAGTCAGCTAAACTCTGTGGGAATATTGGTTTTCCCGCGTCATCAGTCGCTCAGAATGCAGGAGCAGATGATATATTGGTCATGGAATTGTCCTCTTTCCAACTGATGGGAATAGAGGCCTTTCATCCTCGCATCGCAGTGATGACCAATCTAATTCCGACCCATATTGACTACCATGGTTCATTTGAGGACTATGTAGCAGCCAAGTGGCGGATTCAAGAACAGATGACAGAAGATGATGTTGTCATTCTTAATATGGACCAGGAAATTGCAGGAACGCTAGCTGAGCAGACCCGGGCTCAAGTGTTACCTATTTCAACCCATAAAGTTGTTGATGGAGCCTATCTTTCCTACGGACAACTCTACTTTAAGGGAGAGCGAGTGATGGCTGCCAGTGAAATCGGTGTACCAGGTAGTCACAATGTTGAAAATGCCCTTGCTACGATTGCGGTCGCTAGGACGGTGGGAGTTCATCATCAAGCGATTAAAGAAGCTCTCTCAGCCTTTGGAGGAGTCAAGCACCGCCTGCAGTATGCAGGTCAAGTCGAGGGAGTGACCTTCTATAACGATAGTAAGTCTACCAACATTTTAGCGACCCAAAAAGCCCTGTCTGGTTTTGAGAATGCCCGAGTTATTTTGATTGCAGGGGGACTTGATCGTGGTAATGAATTTGATGAATTAGTACCAGATTTGGTGGGCTTAAAGCACATGATCATCATGGGAGAATCTGCTCCCCGTCTCAAGCGCGCGGCTGAACAAGCAGGGGTTGCTTATATAGAGGCTCAAGATGTGGCGGATGCGACTCGAAAGGCCTATCAGTTAGCGGTAGCAGGAGATACTGTTCTACTTAGTCCTGCCAATGCTAGCTGGGATAGGTATGCGAATTTTGAAGTGCGTGGCGATAGTTTTCTCAATACCATTGAGGAATTGAAGGGAAATAAATAGCATATGAAAAAAATAGTCTTTACAGGAGGAGGAACGGCTGGTCATGTGACCCTGAACCTCCTGTTGATTCCGCGATTCCTAAAGGATGGATGGGAGGTACACTACATCGGTGATGCAAAGGGAATAGAGTATCAGCAAATCCTTCAATCAGGATTAGATGTTCATTTTCATGGGATTGCAACAGGGAAATTGCGTCGCTATTTTTCCTTGCAGAATGTTCTGGATGTTTTTAAGGTGGTCTGGGGGATTATCCAATCAACTGTCATTTTAGTGAGGGTTCGTCCACAGGCTCTCTTTTCAAAGGGGGGCTTCGTTTCGGTCCCACCAGTGATTGCCTCGCGCCTGCTTGGTATTCCCGTCTTTATCCATGAGTCGGACTTATCCATGGGGCTGGCCAATAAGATTGCCTACAGATTTGCAACAACCATGTATAGTACCTTTGAGCAGGCTGCTAGCTTAGATAAGGTTAAACATGTGGGGGCTGTGACCAAGGTTTCCCCTGCTAAGAATGTGACCCCTATTCAACTCCCCGAAATTCTTAGCCAATTCGATGAAGGGCTTCCGACGCTTCTTTTTGTGGGTGGATCCGGGGGCGCCAAGGTTTTCAATGATTTGATTAGCCAGCATCAGGTTGCTCTGACTGAGCGCTTTAATATCATCAATCTGACAGGGGATGCCAGTCTCAATCAGTTATCGTCGAGATTGTACCGAGTGGACTATGTGACAGACCTGTACCAACCTTTGATGGAAGAGGCTGACGTGGTCATCACTCGGGGTGGGTCAAATACGATTTTTGAATTGGTCGCCATGCAAAAACTACATTTGATTGTCCCTTTAAGCCGTCAAGCTAGTCGCGGAGATCAGTTGGAAAATGCCCGTTACTTTGAAGAAAAGGGCTACGCAAAACAGTTGGATGAAAGCAAGTTCACTCTTGAAAATTTACTGGTTGCAGTGGAGCAGCTGCTGGATAATAGAGAAAAATATAGTGAACGAATGGCGCATTCAACAGAGATTCAAACGATTGATCATTTTTATCAATTATTGAAATCAGACATAGAGAGAAGGGCGTAAAATGGCGGAAAAAGACTCTTTGGAAGACCTCAAACAGGCAGCGCTTGAAGAAGTGGAAAACCAGGTAGAAGACCAGGTTCCTGAGACCGAAAGCGAGGAAGAAAGTGATTTTCTTTCTCAATGGAAAGAACGGCATCAGGCTTATTTGGAGAGCCAAAAAGAGCTTGGAGCAGAAAAAGAGGACCAATCAACAGCCCCTTCCCGTCCTTCTAAGCCTACAAAGGTAGAAAAAAGAGCGCAAAAGACAGATAGCGAACTTCCTGCTCCTTCTTTAGAAAGTGATTCAAAGCAATCTCCTGCGCCTCCTGCGTTTCCACGTAAGGCCCTGTTAAAAGCAAGTCCAGTCATTGTCGCTGCCCTACTTGGTAGTCTGCTTGCCATCTATTTCATTAGCCCCTTGAGCAAAGAAAAGCGGATTGAAGTTGTTGGCAATCAACGTCTCGATACCGCAACCGTTCTTACTTACAGCAACATTTCTGAAAAAGATTATGCTTTGACAACCCTTCTACAAGCCAAGACGATTGAGGCCAATATTAAAAACAGTAGCAACATCGTCAAGGCAGATAAGATTAGCTTCCAGTTTCCGAATCGTTTTACAATCCAAGTGGAAGAGTTTGCTGAGGTAGGTTATTTGAAAGAAAAGGATAGCTATCGTTTGGTCTTATCCAGCGGAAATATCTCAGAAACTGCAGTTGCCAGTGAAGCCTTGCCCGAACGCTACACCCTTATCAATATTGCGGATAAAGATTTGGTTAAGGAACTTGCGCTACAATTAGCAACCATTGACACAGGGACACTCAGCAATATTGAGAGCATCGAGTTGACCCCGAGTAAGGTGACAGCTGATTTAGTGACAATGACCATGCATGATGGGCATACCTTACTGCTTCCTCTCAGTGAGATAGATACAAAACTTCCCTATTACCCTAAGATAGCCAAGCAACTTTTGGTTCCTAGCATTGTAGATATGGAAGTCGGTGCCTTTAGCTATGCAAAATAGAAAAAATAGCAAATAGAAAAAATCATAGAAAAAAGGTATTTCTATCACCATTTTTTAATATTGTATGGTATAATGGAGGGTGAATAACTATATTTAAAACATTGAACGAAAAATTCTTAAAACGTTTTGAGAAGTAAGAGAGGACTGACAGGATGGCTAGAAATGGCTTTTTTACGGGATTAGATATCGGTACAAGCTCCGTTAAAGTCTTGGTTGCAGAGTACGTAGAAGGCGAAATGAATGTAATTGGCGTGAGCAATGTTAAAAGCTCAGGTGTAAAAGATGGAATCATTGTCAATATTGATGTGGCGGCAAATGCGATAAAAACAGCGATTGCACAAGCAGAGGAAAAGGCTGGCATTCGAATCGATAAGGTAAATGTTGGTTTGCCAGCAAATCTCCTTCAAATCGAGCCTACCCAAGGCATGATTCCAGTGACAACAGATTCGCAGGAAATCACAGACCTAGATGTGCAAAATGTTGTTAAATCAGCGCTGACAAAGAGCATGACGCCGGAACGGGAGGTCATTTCCTTCATACCAGAAGAGTTTGTGGTAGATGGTTTCCAAGGTATCAAAGACCCTCGCGGTATGATGGGGATTCGTTTGGAAATGCGTGGAATGCTTTATACAGGACCACGTACCATCTTACATAACTTACGTAAGACAGTTGAGCGTGCAGGCGTTCAAGTAGAAAATGTTGTCATTTCTCCGCTCTCACTTACTCGTTCAGTTCTCAATGAAGGTGAAAAAGAATTCGGTGCCATCGTCATTGACCTCGGTGGTGGTCAAACCACCGTTGCAGTGATGCGCGGTCAGGAGTTGCAGTATACGAACATTTATCAAGAAGGTGGCGACTATATCACCAAAGATATTTCCAAGGTACTGACCACCTCTCAAAGCATTGCTGAAAATTTGAAATTCAATTACGGCATTGCCTATCCACAAGAAGCGAGCGAGCGAGAAAAATTCATGGTGGAGGTAATTGGAGAGTCCGCTCCTGTTGAAGTGACCGAGCGCTACTTGTCAGAAGTAATCTCTGCTCGGCTGCGCCAGATTTTCGCTCGCGTGAAGCAAGACCTAGAGCGGACGCGGGCCTTGGATTTGCCTGGAGGAATCGTCTTGGTTGGTGGAGTAGCGGTACTACCTGGTATTACCGAACTTGCCCAAGAAATTTTTGGGGTGAATACAAAATTATATGTACCGAATCAAATTGGTATCCGCAATCCAGCCTTTGCCCAGGTGATTAGCTTGGTCGAGTATGTCGGTAGCTTAGATGAAGTTGAAATGATTGCCCAATCAGCTGTGAATGGTGAGGCAACTCTTAGACAAAAACCAGTTGATATTCCATTTGATACACCGAGAGTTCGTCCTACAATCCAGCCAGTTCTAACAGAAGTTCCAACGGAAGTTGCTCCCGAACCAGTTGAGGAGAGACCGTATACTTCTTACGCTGAGGCAGAAGGGGACGAACCAAAAGTGAAAATCACAGATCGCATCCGTGGTTTGTTTGGAAGCATGTTTGAATAAGAAAAGAAAAAGGTGATAAGACTATGACATTTTCATTTGAAGCAGCAGCGGCCCATGGTGCTGTCATTAAAGTTATTGGTGTTGGTGGTGGTGGCGGAAACGCTATTAACCGCATGATTGAAGAAGGCGTTTCTGGTGTTGAATTTATCGCCGCTAATACAGATGTTCAAGCGCTTAGTAGTTCTAAGGCTGAAACGGTTATTCAATTAGGTCCAAAATTGACTCGCGGACTTGGTGCTGGAGGTCAACCTGAGGTTGGTCGCAAGGCAGCTGAAGAAAGCGAAGAGGCTCTTACAAATGTATTGACCGGTGCAGATATGGTTTTCATTACAGCAGGTATGGGTGGCGGATCTGGAACAGGTGCTGCTCCAGTCATTGCCCGTATCGCAAAAGGTTTGGGAGCCTTGACAGTAGCAGTTGTTACTCGTCCATTTGGCTTTGAAGGTAACAAGCGTGGTAATTTTGCGATTGAAGGCATCGAAGGTCTTCGTGAACAAGTCGATACCTTGTTAATTATCTCAAACAACAACCTACTTGAAATCGTAGACAAGAAAACACCGCTCTTAGAAGCTCTTAGTGAAGCAGATAATGTCCTTCGTCAAGGTGTGCAAGGAATTACTGATTTGATTACCAATCCTGGTTTGATTAACTTGGACTTTGCTGATGTCAAGACTGTGATGGAAAACAAGGGAAATGCCCTCATGGGAATTGGGATTGGCTCAGGAGAAGAGCGTGTTGTAGAAGCTGCCCGTAAGGCTATCTATTCACCACTTCTTGAAACAACGATTGATGGTGCTAACGATGTTATCGTCAACGTAACAGGAGGTTACGATATGACATTGACAGAAGCAGAAGAAGCATCTGAAATTGTTCATCAGGCAGCCGGTCAAGGGGTCAACATTTGGCTTGGAACTTCTATTGATGAAACTATGAAAGACGAAATCCGTGTGACAGTTGTCGCAACGGGTGTACGTCAAGAAACTGGGGAGAAACCAGCACGTCAACGTGTGGACTATGCGCCAATCGGTCGCCCTGTACCCCAATCAACAGCGCCAGCAGAAGCACCATCTTCAAAGGCTTCAGCCTTTGGTGAATGGGACTTGCGCCGCGAAAATCTTCTTCGTCCGACTGAAAATGCTAATCACTCAGCTGTTTCAGTTGAGAAGTTTGCGATGGATGAAGATGATGATGAGTTAGATACTCCGCCATTCTTTAGAAACCGATAAGATGGATTTACAACAGAATAAAGATGCTGTATTTGCCGCTATTGAGCGAGCCAAGAAAGCTGCAGATCGTTCTCAAGAGTTCGTTAATGTAATAGCTGTCACCAAGTATGTTGACAGCTCTATTACTAAGGACTTGGTAGCTACAGGGGTTCAGCACATTGGCGAAAATCGGGTAGATGTATTTTTGGATAAATATCGTGCCTTATCAGGGATTCCCCTAACCTGGCACCTGATTGGAAGTTTACAAAGAAGAAAAGTAAAAGATGTGATTAACTATGTCGATTACTTTCATGCCTTAGACTCGGTTAAATTGGCACAGGAAATCCAAAAACGTGCAGAAAAGAAGATAAAATGCTTCCTTCAAGTGAATATTTCTAAAGAAGCAAGCAAGCATGGCTTTCTAATAGAAGAATTGGAGGCTGTCCTAGAGGAGTTACTTTCTCTTGACAAGGTGGAAGTTGTTGGTCTGATGACGATGGCTCCTTTTGAGGCGAGTCATGCAGAACTGATGAGCATCTTTTCGGAAGCAAAAGCACTGCAGGAGCGATTGGCTGCTCGCAAGCTCCCCCACATGCCCTTTACGGAACTCAGCATGGGAATGAGTGGAGACTTTACAGAGGCTATTGCTTGTGGTGCAACCTTTATCCGTATCGGGACGGCATTTTTTAAATAAGGAAGAGAAACGTGGCTTTTAAAGATACATTTAAAAATATAATTAACTACTTTGAAATAGATGATGAGAGAGAGCAAGACGCATACGGATTAGAAAACGAGGGACCGAAGATGAGAGTAGCTCCTACACCCGCACATGAGGTAGAAGTACCTATGGAACGTTCTAAGTTTACCCGCTCTCAAACGAGTGCAAAACCAGTAGCGAGGTATGCAGAAGAACAGCCAGTTGTGAAGGCAGTTGCCGGCAATTCAACGATTGATATTAAATATCCAAAGAGGTATGAAGATGCACCGGAAATTGTGCAACTGTTAATTGATGATGCTAGTATCTTGATTGACTTCCAACACATGTCTGAAACACAGGCTCGTCGTTGTCTGGATTATTTAGATGGAGCCCGCTCAGTCCTTTCAGGGAATCTAAAAAAGGTGTCTAGTACCATGTGGTTGTTGACACCAGCAAAGGTGACGGTCAATATGGAAGAACTTCGTTCAACAGCTCCCCACCACGCATCAGAGAACTCCTTTGACTTTGATATGAAACGGTAGAACTATGGCACTTATTATTTTTTTCTTATTGAAAGTATTAGAGATTTATTCTTATATCTTGGTTGCCTATGCTTTTCTATCATGGATTCCCAATGCCTACGATAGTTGGCTAGGACGTCTGCTCATTAGTCTTGTCAGACCGATTTTAGCCCCTTTTCAGCGCTTTAAGTTGCAGTTTTTAGGCCTGGATTGGACCATTGTTTTAGTATTGTTTTTGATTCACCTTTTGTCGAGAATCCTAGTCTCCTTGTTTTAATCGAATATGAATCAAATGGATCAGCAGCTATTCCAGCATTTTCCGAAAGAAGAGAAAGCCTTTATCGAAAAGGTCATAGATCTTTGTCGGCAGGTAGACAGGACCTACGCTTATCGACTCACTCCCTTTTTGAATCCTAGACAGGATGAGATAGCACAGTCTATTGTAGCGTATTCCGGATTGAGATACTGGACTAGTCGTAGTCTCATGACTACCGAATATTCACGTGGTATTATTGCGCCCGACTACTATGAATTGCAGGAGGATGATTTTGAAACATCCCTAGTTGAGGTTGTCTATCCACAAAAATATGCTAGACTGACTCATTCTCAGATCTTAGGGACTCTGCTCAATCGCTTGGGAGTGAAACGTCAGTACATTGGTGATATTCTTTTGGAAGAAGGACGGGCCTATGTCCTGTTAGACCAGCGCTTTGTGCCACTTCTGATGAGCGAAGTGGAAAAGATTGGTCGAACCCCTGTTCACTTTAAGGAACATCCCTTCCAATCAGTGGTGATTGATCCCTTCACGAATGCGACCCATGAGCAGGTCCTTGTCTCAAGCCTACGGCTGGATAAATTGGTTGCGACTGTCTTTAGGATAGCGCGTTCAAAGGCCTGTCAACTGATTGAAGCCAAGCAGGTCAAGGTTGATTATGTTGCTGTAAGGCAAGTAGGAAAAAGCCTGAAAGAAGGACAATTAGTGAGTGTCAGAGGTTTTGGTCGGGTTCGTATCGGAGATATCATCGGCTATTCCAAACATGGTAAAGTAAAAGTAGAAATAGAAGTTATTAGAAAGTAGGGAAGTATGGTACTTACGTCGTTAGAGCTAAAAGATAAGACATTTGGCACTAAATTTAGAGGGTATGACCCAGAAGAAGTAGACGAATTTTTGGATATTGTAACAGATGATTATGAAGAGCTTGTGCGTAAAAACCATGAGCAGGAGATGGAAATCAAATCCTTGAAAGATCGGCTTACTTACTTTGATGAGCTAAAAGAATCGCTCAGTCAGTCGGTTATTTTGGCACAAGATACAGCTGAAAAAGTAAAAATTGCAGCAAAAGAACAGGCGTCAACTATTATCAAGCAAGCAGAATATGACGGTCAATCACTACTCAATCTATCGAAAGATAAGGCCAACGAGATTTTGCGAACTGCAACGGACAATGCGAAAAAGGTGGCAGTTGAGACAGAGGAGTTGAAGAATAAGACTCGTGTATTCCATCAACGTCTCAAGTCAACGATTGAGAGCCAGCTAGCCCTGGTTGATTCCCCTGAATGGGAAGAGATTTTACGTCCCACTGCTTCTTACCTACAAACCAGTGATGAAGCCTTCCGTGAGGTCTTGGAAGAAGCCTTGGCTGAATCGGTTGATACGTCTGAAGATAGTCTGGATGTAACGCGTCAAATGTCAGCGGAAGAAGTAGCTGAATTGGTACAGAAGGCAGAAGCCCTTGAGCAAGAAGCAGCACAGGCGGTGCTTCAAGAAGAAGTAAGAATAGAAGAATAAGAACAGTATCATAGAAACAGAATGAGCTAGTCATATTTTTAGCGAGTAGGTGATGGTGGAAGACCTACATTCCCTAGCTATCTCATTATCATTCTATTGACTTTTCCCTGAAATCAGTAGGGGGAAACGGTTGCTTCCGTTAATGAGCAAAAGAGGGATGGGCGAATTGTGTCCATCTGAACTAAGGTGGTACCACGAACTTTCGTCCTTTTTGACGAAGGTTTTTTATCGTCACAAAGAAGAAATATGATTCATTTAAAACCAGTAGATGAGACAACGTTTGAAGCAGTCATCCAGCTGTCTGTTGCGAAAAAGGATGAGCGCCGTCTGGCTCCCAACCTCTATTCGCTGGCTCAGGCTTGGCTCTATCGAAAAAAGGAGCAGCTGGAGCCCTTAGCCATTCTAGCAGGAAATCAAGTAGTCGGTTTTCTTTTACTGCTAAAAGAAGAAGAAAAGGAGAGCTATTTGATTTGGCGCTTAATGATTGATCAAGCCTATCAGAATCGTGGTTATGGCACTGAGGCTTTGAAATGGATTATCCAAAGGGCAAAGGATGACCCTGCCTGTAGCCATCTAATCACCAGCTATGTGGTCGGAAATCACAAAATGCGTGGGATTTTGGAAGGTTTGGGCTTTCAATCGACAGGTCTAACCACCAATGAAATTGTCATGACATTAGAAATTTAAAAAGGAGTCGTTATGAAATTAAAAGAAACCCTTAATCTTGGAAAAACAGCTTTTCCAATGCGTGCAGGCTTGCCAACAAAAGAACCTGTCTGGCAAAAGGAATGGGAGGAGGCAAAACTCTATCAAAAACGTCAAGCATTAAATGCAGGAAAACCGCAGTTTATTTTGCATGATGGACCCCCATATGCCAATGGTAATATCCATGTTGGCCATGCGATGAATAAGATTTCAAAAGACATCATCGTACGTTCTAAGTCAATGTCGGGCTTTTACGCACCATACGTTCCCGGTTGGGATACGCATGGTCTCCCCATCGAGCAGGTATTGGCAAAACAAGGCGTAAAACGCAAGGAAATGGACTTGGTTGAGTATCTCAAGATGTGTCGTGACTATGCTCTTAGTCAGGTGGATAAACAGCGGGAGGACTTTAAACGTCTCGGCGTGTCTGGTGATTGGGACAATCCTTATATCACCTTGACACCGGACTATGAAGCCGCACAAATCCGTGTCTTTGGTGAAATGGCGAAAAAGGGCTATATCTATCGTGGAGCAAAACCTGTTTATTGGTCATGGTCATCGGAGTCAGCCCTTGCAGAAGCAGAAATCGAATACCATGATTTGGTGTCTACCTCTCTTTACTATGCGAACCGTGTCAAAGATGGGAAAGGAATCTTAGATACAGATACCTATATCGTTGTTTGGACGACCACACCGTTTACCATTACTGCCTCTCGTGGATTGACCATGGGTGCGGACTTTGAATATGTAGTCGTCAAGCCTGAGAATGATGAGCGCAAATTTGTTGTAGCAGCTGAATTATTGGACAACCTTGCAGAGCGTTTTGGTTGGGAGCATCCGCAAGTAGTTGCAAGCTATAAAGGGCAAGAATTGGATCGAATTGTGACAGAACACCCATGGGATAGGAATCAAGATGAATTGGTTCTAAATGGTGAGCATGTTACTCTTGATTCAGGGACAGGAATTGTCCATACAGCACCTGGATTTGGTGAGGACGACTACAATGTGGGAATCAAGTACGGTTTAGAGGTTGCAGTGACGGTCAATGAACGCGGGATTATGACAGAGAATACAGGTCCTGATTTTGAAGGACAATTCTATGAAAAAGTAGTTCCAACGGTTGTTGAAAAATTAGGTGATTTGCTTCTTGCCCAAGAAGAAATCACCCACTCCTATCCTTTTGACTGGCGGACTAAAAAACCAATCATCTGGAGGGCAGTGCCACAATGGTTTGCCTCTGTTTCAAAATTCCGTCAGGACATCTTAGATGAAATTGAAAAGGTGACTTTCCACTCTGAGTGGGGGAAAGTGCGTCTTTATAATATGATTCGTGACCGCGGTGATTGGGTCATCTCACGCCAGCGTGCCTGGGGTGTGCCTCTTCCAATCTTCTATGCCGAAGATGGAACACCTATTATGACGGAAGAAACGATTGAACATGTAGCAGAACTCTTTGAGAAGTCAGGCTCTATCATCTGGTGGGAGCGAGAAGCTAAGGATTTATTGCCAGATGGATTTACACATCCTGGTTCGCCAAATGGTATCTTTACCAAGGAAACGGATATTATGGATGTCTGGTTTGATTCTGGTTCATCATGGAATGGTGTCTTGCGTACTCGAGCGGACTTGCACTATCCTGCGGACCTATACTTGGAAGGCTCTGACCAGTATCGTGGGTGGTTCAACTCCTCTCTTATCACCTCTGTTGCTTCAAATGGTGTAGCACCGTACAAGCAAATCCTCTCTCAAGGCTTTACCTTGGATGGAAAGGGAGAGAAGATGTCCAAGTCTCTTGGCAATACCATCTTACCGAGCGACGTTGAAAAACAATTTGGGGCAGAAATCTTGCGCCTTTGGGTAACGAGTGTCGACACCAGCAATGATGTCCGAATTTCCATGGATATTTTGAATCAAGTATCTGAAACCTATCGGAAAATCAGAAATACCCTTCGTTTCTTGATTGCCAATACCTCTGATTTTGTACCGTCAGCAGATACCGTTCTTTATGACGACCTGCGTGATGTTGATCAATATATGACGGTTCGCTTTAATCAGGTAGTGGCTAGCATCCGTGAGGCTTATGCAGACTTCAAGTTCTTGGATATTTATAAGACGATTGTGAACTTTGTAACTGTTGACTTGTCAGCCTTTTACCTGGATTTTGCCAAGGACGTGGTCTATATTGAAGGAGCGAAATCGCTTGAGCGTCGTCAGATGCAGACGGTTTTCTATGATATCTTAGTCAAATTGACGAAACTATTGACCCCTATCTTACCGCATACGGCAGAAGAAATCTGGTCCTACTTGGAACATGAATCCGGTGATTTTGTCCAATTAACGGAATTTCCAGAGGTAGCAACCTTTGACCACCAAGAAGATATCTTGGGAATGTGGGCAGCATTTATGGATTTCCGCGCGAAGGCACAGAAAGCCTTGGAAGAAGCGCGGACAGCAAAAGTCATCGGTAAGTCTTTGGAAGCTCATTTGACGGTTTATCCAAACGAAGAGACTAGAGCCTTGCTAGAGGCAATCAATAGTGATGTGGCCCAACTCCTCATCGTGTCCAATTTGACGATTGCAGAAGGAGAAGCACCAGCAACTAGCCTTACTGTTGACAATGTAGCTTTTGGCGTTGAGCGGGCAGCAGGTGAAGTCTGTGAGCGTTGCCGTCGTCTCGATACAAGTGTTGGAAGCAATCGCAACCCCCATCTGGCAACGGTCTGTGATCACTGTGCTTCCATCCTTGAAGCCAACTTCCCCGAAGCGGTAGCAGAAGGATTTGAGTCAAAATAATATAGGAAATAAAAAAACAGCTCCGTGTTAGCTGTAGAAGATAATCATTCAATAATAAGAGGGAGAATCAGCTTGATTCTCTCTTTTGTGGTTCTAATTGCCATGAAAGTTGTATAAAAGAGCGTCAGTCGTCTTTTTTATAGTCTTTGAAAATCACAATAATGCTTGGTCGACTTCTACGCTCCAATATGAAAAATCAAAAAATAGCAAACTATAAGAACTATCTGATTTGCAGTAAAACCTATTATGGGTCGCCTTCTATAACCGTTGTGATTTGTTTTGCTTTTGATAATGGCTCTAGCAAAATATCTTTACTATAGTAAGGGAGTGCTAGTTTTGATTTTTGTTGAGTAAATGCTTAAACATCCTACACGATTTTTACCATGCAGGATGTTTATTTTTTATTTCACAATCGGGATAGACATTTCAATCAAACGATCGGTATGAATGGTGCGAATGCCTGCCTGGTTGATGATTTTTGTATCAATTTTGCGCTTGAGGAAAAAGTCGCGAATCTGTTCGATTTCTGACATTTGCACGGCGCGGTATTTGTTGCTAATTAAGAGTTCATAGTGCAACGGTGCTTGTGTAAAAATAACGTCTGTATTTCCGGCGGAATAAGTCTCCACCAGAAAAGCATCTGTATTTGCTAATTGGTTTTGTACGAGCTGTGCCTGACTGTTTGTCGTGTTGATAATCTTCATGATTGACCTCCAATCATCCTTTGCATTTATTATAGCACTCTTAGGGGGATTTGACTAGCCTTAATCTTGCTGCTGTGCGGATTTCCACTGTTGCACCCCCCACTTGTGACTGCCACGTTTGAGCATGTCAATGGCAGTGTCGATGTCAAACCAAGCGAGGTGGTTAAAGTCTTCTAGGGGCTGACCGATCTCTTGATAGCTAGTTACTCCATAGATATAAGCAGGGTTGTAGTAGTGGGTATCGCGATGGCGCGAGTAGAAGTATTCGTCGGCCTGTCCATAGTAGTCACCAATGGTAGCTGTAAAGCCAAGTTCTTCAATCAATTCACGTTCAAGAGCCGTGTGATGATTTTCCCCAGCCTCGATTTCTCCTCCAGGTAGGAACCAAGCTCCGTTAGGAGCTTGGACTAGAATGATGCGCTCTTTTTGCAAATCAGGAATGACTGCATAGACGCCGTAGCGATTTTGATAGTTTATGCCTGCTTCTTTTTTACCGAATGTTGCCTGTGTCATTATTCTTCCTCAATGATGATTTTTATCATTATAGCATAAATATAGGAAAAAGAAAGGTTATTTTGCCTTTATTGAAATGACTCCTTTACTGGTTAGGACCGCCCGTAAATTCTTTTCTTCAGGGTGTTCCAAATAGAAGTCGGTCAGCGGATCCTCAATGTATTCTTGAATGGTTCTGCGAAGTGGGCGAGCCCCCATTTTTGGATCGTAGCCTAGGTCAACCAATTTTTCCTTAACCTTGTCAGTGACATGAAGTGCCAATCCAGTTGTTTCCAAGCGCTTGTTGACATCAAGGAGCATGAGCTCCACGATATGAAGGAGATTTTCCTTGCTGAGGGCATGAAATTCGATGATGCCATCAAATCGGTTCATAAATTCTGGACTGAAGAAATTGCTGAGTTGCCCCAGTACAGAGTGTGTGCGTCCTTCTAAAGCAGCCCCAAAGCCGACGCTAGCTTCCACCTTACCTGTCCCAGCATTAGATGTCATGATGATAATGGTGTCCTTGAAACTAACGGTGCGTCCTTGACCGTCTGTCAAGCGACCATCATCAAGAACTTGAAGGAACATATGCATGACATCGGGGTGGGCCTTTTCAATCTCATCCAGTAGGATGAGCGAGTAAGGATTACGGCGGACTTTTTCTGTTAATTGGCCAGCTTCCTCGTAGCCAACATAGCCCGGAGGAGCTCCGACCAATTTTGCAACGGCATGTTTTTCCATATATTCTGACATGTCAAAACGAATCATGCTATCGGCAGAGCCAAAGAGCTCGATAGCTAGTTGTTTTGATAGCTCGGTTTTTCCGACCCCTGTTGGTCCGACAAAGAGGAAACTTCCAATTGGACGGTTCGGTGAGCCGAGTCCTACTCGATTACGGCGAATGGCTTTCGCAATTTTATCAACGGCATCATCTTGGCCGATAACATGTTGTTTTAAATCGCTAGCTAGGTTAATTAGTTGTGACTGTTCTTTTTCTTTTAGCTCGCCAACAGGAATATTGGTTTTTTGTTCGATGATCGCTTCGATTTCTTTTTCTGTAATGACCGGGATGTCTTCTTCAGTAATCGTTGCTTTTTGCATTTCCTTGTACTTAGCGATTTGATCACGGTAGTAGGCAGCTTTTTCAAAATCTTCATCTCGGGTGGCTTGAGCCTTGCGATTTTCTGCATCAATCAAACGCTGGTCAATTTCTTTTGGATCAACAAAATTCAAGGTTAGATTCATCTTGGAGCCAGCTTCATCAAGCAAATCGATGGCTTTATCGGGTAGGAAGCGGTCTTGAATATAGCGATTTGATAAAATAGCTGCCGCATCAATCGCTTCATCAGTATATTTGACATGGTGATAGTCTTGGTATTTACTTTGAATCCCCTTCAGAATGGTGATGGTCTCATCTACACTTGGCTCATCCACCTTAACAGGCTGCATGCGCCGTTCCAAGGCCGCGTCTTTTTCGATGATGCGATACTCATTGAGTGTGGTAGCACCGACTAGCTGCATCTCACCACGAGCAAGGGCGGGTTTCAAGATGTTACCTGCATCCATATTGCCATCACCGGCAGAGCCAGCACCGACAATCTCATGAATTTCATCGATAAAGAGAATGATTTCTTTACGACTACGGATTTCTTCCATCAGCTTTTGCATGCGTTCTTCAAACTGTCCACGGATACCCGTTCCCTGAACTAGACTGACGACATCGAGACGAATCACTTCACGACCTTGGAGTTTTTGCGGGACGTCGCCATCGACAATTTTTTGGGCTAGGCCTTCGACAACAGCTGTTTTTCCGACTCCAGGTTCGCCGATGAGAACAGGGTTATTCTTGGTCCTGCGATTGAGAATTTCGATCACGCGTCTAATTTCTTCGTCACGACCGATGACAGGGTCAATATCTCCGCGGCGGGCAATTTCGGTTACATTGATTCCAAATTCCTCCAGCAATCCGTTTGGTTGCTGTGGTGGAGGGGTAGGACCTCCGTTATGGCCATGATTGCCACCGCCAGACTGGGTCGGAGGGGTTTGGTTGCGTGGTTTTCCAGCAGGGGTGTGTCCTGGGATACCTCCGATGTTATTGAAAAATTCACTGAATGGGTCCATATTATTTGGATTTGCAAAATCACCCAAGCCTTTCAAAATGGCATTATTGGGGTCTGTCTTCATAATTTGATAACAGTTATGACAGAGGTCTACTTGTTGTTGTTTTCCATTAAGGTTAGTATAGAGATGAATGGTTGCATCGTTGATATGACAATTATGACAAAGCATGGGCAATCCCTCTTTTCTATCAAAATGTCTGCCTTTTTAGTTCTGAATCATCAAAGAGAGCTACAACTATTGGATCCATCAGAACCAAATAGTCAATAAAGGTCAGATATAAGTTTATTATAACAAGATTTAGCGAAATTGCAAGAATCTGCTATCAAATTAACCGGAAGAAAGGAAGAAGAGTAGCCCTTCTCAGGTGATAAGTCTTTAGGGGAAAAGGAGAAACGGAATTTCTACAGTTATCGAGGGAGAAAGGAGGGAACAACACACGAATCTTATGCATCGCTAGTATCTTTTTAAGGAGCACACAAGGTTGGCAAGGGGAGCAGTCCGTGACTGTAAAGCTGAGAACCAGCATAAGGAGAGAAGAAAAATAGGTCAATCAAGACTTTTTACAGGAAATATGGTAGAATACTTTTATAATAAGAAATTAGGAGAAGTGATATGGAATCACATTTGGTGCGAATTATTAACCGTTTGGAGGCTATGGCGACTGACGGTGGGACCTTGAAACGTAATTTTGAGCGTGATGGGATTGTCGTTGCAGAAGTTGGCTACAGCTTTGATGAGGAGAATGGCTCTGTCTTTACGCTTCGTGATGTTCAAGCGCGTGAGACATACACATTCGATAGCATTGACTTGATTGCAATGGAGATTTACGAATTATTGTACTAATTCCTATTAAGGATGAGAAAGCACTCCGGTGCTTTTTTTGCGAAATGAATATTTAGTAAAAATATTGTATTTTTATTCAAAAATGGTATAATGGGAAGCAACTAGTCTGAAAAGAGGTAAACAAATGGATTTTTCATTCCTTCCCAAGTATTGGGCTTATTTTAACTATGGAGCGATTGTAACGCTGATGATTGCGGCCATGGTTGTATTTTTCGGTAGTATTCTAGGAATCATTTTGGCTTTTGCTCAGCGGAGCAAATTCCGCCCAGTGGTCTGGCTAGCAAATATTTATGTGTGGATCTTTCGAGGAACTCCCATGGTGGTACAGATTATGATTGCTTTTGCAGTCATGCATATCACAGCACCGACCTTTGAGCTGGGGATTTTATCAGTAGATCTGTCCCGTTTGCTACCAGGAATTATCGTGATTTCGATGAACAGCGGTGCCTATGTGTCCGAAACAGTGCGGGCAGGGATTAACGCAGTACCCAAGGGGCAATTAGAGGCAGCCTATTCTTTAGGGATTCGTCCCTTTGAAGCCATGAAGTCAGTCATTATGCCTCAGGCAGTGAAAAATATCTTGCCTGCCTTGGGAAATGAATTTGTGACGATTTTAAAGGATAGCTCGCTCTTATCCACGATTGGTGTCATCGAGCTATGGAACAGCGCAACGACTGTTGCCTCAACAACTTACTTGACCTTGACTCCTCTCTTGTTTGCAGCCTTCTACTATTTGGCCATGACGAGCGTCTTGACCTTGGCGATTCAGGCATTTGAGAAACGATTGAATAAAGGAGGACAGACACATGAATGAAACGATTCTTTCGATTAAAAATCTTCACAAATCCTTTGGTAAACAGGAGGTTCTAAAGGGGATTGATCTGGAGATTGAAAAAGGACAGGTAGTCGTGATTATCGGACCATCTGGTAGTGGGAAATCAACCTTTTTACGGACCATGAACCTGTTAGAAGTACCGACCAGAGGGACAGTGGTATTTGAGGGTGTGGATATTACTGACAAGTCAAATGATATTTTCAAAATGCGGGAAAAAATGGGTATGGTATTCCAGCAGTTCAATCTTTTCCCCAATATGTCTGTATTGGACAACATTACCCTATCGCCAATCAAGACCAAGGGATTGGCGAAGGCCGAAGCTGAGAAAATGGCCCGTGATTTGCTTGAAAAAGTGGGCTTGCCAGATAAGGCAGCAGCCTATCCCCAGAGTCTATCAGGTGGTCAGCAACAGCGGATTGCCATTGCGCGTGGTCTTGCTATGACCCCTGATGTCTTACTATTTGATGAGCCGACTTCCGCCCTTGACCCAGAGATGGTTGGCGAAGTACTGGGGGTGATGAAAGAGCTAGCTAAGTCAGGAATGACCATGGTCATTGTAACCCATGAAATGGGCTTTGCACGGGAGGTAGCTGACCGTGTGATTTTCATGGATGGTGGTGTCATTGTGGAGCAAGGCACACCAGAGCAAGTCTTTGAACAAACGCGTGAGTCGCGTACACAAGACTTTTTGAGCAAGGTCTTATAGAGAAACTCGTCTTTCAGACGATTTTCCTCAAACTTCTTAGATAGAGAAGGTGTTACTTTGAAAGGTTTTTCCAATCGGAAATCAAGGAGCAGGCTTCAATGGATGCTCATTGTCTTTAAGATGTAGATAAAGTCGTTTAGAGAAGTTTTTTTGAGATTGGGTAGATACTCAACTTTCTCCAAAAAGATTGAGATAGCTCACATTATCAAAGACCTAAAATCAACGTTTTTAGCAACATGGTTTTAGGCTTTTTTCTATAGATGGAATGTTTGCCCCATCTCGGCTCATTCGCTCTTGTCTCAGCCAAGAGCGAACAAAAAATAGGAGACTGGTATAACGTTTCATTAAGGAAAGTATCATACTATAGTCATTTGGTTTATACCTAAAGGTAGCCACAGCTGTAATTGACTAAATCTGAAACAGCTGCGTCTCTTCTATTACTTCGATGAGTGAAAAGCTCCAGTGGAGGTTTTCAGCCTACCACCTTTCATTAAAAAAGTGGTCGTTAGAAACTCCGTTTCCCTATTTCCAATCTTGCCCACTTCGCTCTCGGATTTATAGGCTCAGGCTGAAACAGTTCACCGAACTGTTTCACTCTCCCAGACTAGTGGAGCAAGCACTAAAAGTAAACGAAAAGACTATAATACTCTTTAGGCATCAAAAGGATAGGTCGTCAAGAGTCTCGGTGAACTGAACACGGGCTAAAAGCTCGGAAAAAAGATAGGCAGCTGTTTTGGCTTTAGCCGATTACAGCTGAGAATCCCTTTGGGATAGATTTCCTCGTGTTCAACAAACACGTCGTCAATCTCCTATTTTTCATTCGCTTTTTACACGCCCTTTGTATCTTGTCATTGAACACGCCCTAAACTCTGTGCGAAAAAGACAAATCTTCCTAGCTTCAAAGGTATAGTATACCTTTGAAGGCGGGAAATAGGAGTTTGCCTTAGCAAACTCTCAGCAACCCTCTTCGTC
Source organism: Streptococcus azizii (assembly GCF_001984715.1). Taxonomy (GTDB): domain Bacteria; phylum Bacillota; class Bacilli; order Lactobacillales; family Streptococcaceae; genus Streptococcus; species Streptococcus azizii. The sequence continues at coordinate 89,960 of NZ_MSPR01000002.1, read as the reverse complement.
AGATTTTCTATTTCCTAGCTCAGACTTCTGTGGTCACTTTCTTGTTTCAACTGGTTAATCCTCGCTTTCCGATTTCTTGGCTCGGGCTAAGCTAATCCACTGGATTAGCTTACTCCCCGAACTGTTTCAATCCTATTTTCGCTTTGAGTTTTTCACGGGCTTTGTATCTTATGTAACTGAGTTCGGACTAAAAATGTTAGAAAAAAGATGAATCGGCTTGCTGACCTGAGTCACCTACTCCGATTCCCTATTTTTCTTTACATTTTCTTAACGTCCTCACATCTTATGTAATTGAGTTCAGCCTAAAACCTCGGAAAAAAGATAGGCTTTCTTGTGTTCATCGAACACTGCGGCAGCCTCCTATTTTTCATTCGGTTTTTTGACGGCTTCACATCGTAATTGTGAAAGCTAGTCTGCTGTTGATTTTTATTGAGTATAATATTGGGTAAATAGATTTTTTTAGTCTGAAGCGAAGAAATTCGCTTTTTTGTGCATTTTTTAACAATATTATTCGGAAATACTCCATTCTCTTTGAAAAGTGGTATACTAGAATTGTTAGAAAACTTTAATGTGATACTCTTCAAAAATCAAAATTATCCGTTGTCAACTTGCCTTGATGAACTCCAGTTCTATCGTCGACTTCGTTTCCTAGGCTACTTTTGATTTTCATTGAGTATGAGATGATTTCATTGGATGATGGAGGGCGGAACAGTGATGTTATTAGATGGAAAGTTACATATTTCTTATCGGATTATCGGTATTGATTTACCAGAGGAAAGCCAGCGTCATTTATCTAATTTAGGGTTAACAGTGGGTCGTTCCTTGCGGCTGGTATCAAAGACTAGAGACAGTGCTATTCTGATGTTAAAAGCCAGTCGTTTGGCCTTTGATAGCAGTATCTTACAGCAGATTGAGGTGGAAGAAGAAGCAGGGATGATTGAAGCCATTCCCTTATCGGAACTCGAGACTGGTCAAACAGCCTATGTAGCGGGAATATTTGCCATGCAGGAAGCTAAGCGACGTCTGATGGACATGGGAATTACACGAAATACTAAAATCTTATTGCGAAAAGTCGCCCCTTTGGGGGATCCGATTGAGATTAGTTTGCGGGGTTATGAGCTGACATTACGAAAATCAGAAGCCCAACTCATCAGTGTCATTCCGATGAAAAGGGAGGAAACACCATGACAGAAATTGCGTTAATTGGGAATCCCAATAGTGGGAAAACCAGCTTGTTCAACTTGATGACAGGTACCAACCAGCGTGTCGGAAACTGGCCTGGGGTTACGGTAGAGAGAAAAAGCGGTGTCATTCGGCATTTCAAGCATCTCAGTCTTCAAGATTTGCCGGGTATTTATTCCATGTCGCCCTATACGCCTGAGGAGAAGGTGGCGCGAGACTATTTGTTGAGTCAGGAAGCAGACGCTATTTTGAATGTGGTAGATGCGACCAATCTAGAGCGTAATCTTTACTTGACGACCCAACTGATTGAAACAGGAATTCCTGTTACGATTGTTCTCAATATGAGCGACTTATTGCAGATGCAAGGGAAACAGCTGGATATTGAAACATTATCCTATCAGTTTGGAGTACCAGTGGTAGCCACTAGCGCTATCAAAAACACGGGGATTGAAGCGGCTTTGAAGGCAGCACAGCGCCATACCAAAGAGAAGGTAGAAGAAATTGTTTTTCCCCTTTATGATGCTCGTTTTGAAGCAGCTGTGTCACAAATTATAGAAGTGCTAGGAGATTCCGTTCCGATGCGACCAGCACGCTTTTATGCTATAAAACTATTTGAACGGGACCATTTGGTTGAAGCAGAGCTGCAGTTATCCCCCGTCCAACGCTCGGAAATTGCTGAGATTATCGCCATAACAGAAGAAATTTTTTCAGAAGACTCCGAATCCATCGTCATCAATGAACGTTATGCTTTCATCGAGCGCATTGCAAAATTGGTACAAAGTGAGGAGTCAAATTTCAAACTCACCCTATCGGATAAAATTGATAAGATTGTCACCAATCGTGTATTGGCGATGCCCATTTTTGCTCTGGCGATGTTTCTGGTCTATTACTTGTCTATTCAGACAGTGGGAACCATGTGGACCGACTGGGTCAACGATGTCTTGTTCGGTGAGTTAGTGCCTAGCTGGGTACAAGCTGGTCTAGAAGCCTTGCAGGTGGCTGGTTGGTTGGAGTCTCTTATTCTAGATGGCATTGTAGCGGGTGTGGGGACGGTACTTGGCTTCTTACCACAGATCTTTGTTCTTTTTGTCTGTCTGGGAATTTTAGAGGACATTGGCTATATGAGCCGCATTGCCTTTGTCATGGACCGAATTTTTAGGCGCTTTGGTCTCTCGGGGAAATCCTTTATTCCGATGCTCATTGCGACGGGATGTGGGGTGCCAGCGATTATGGCTAGCCGGACCATTGAAAATGAACGGGATCGCAAAATTACCATTATGACAGCGACCTTTATGCCTTGCTCGGCCAAGTTGGAAATCATTGCTTTGATTGCAGGGGCCTTTTTCCCAGATAATCCCCTGATTGCCCCATCGACCTACTTTCTTGGTTTGGCAGCGATTGTTTTATCGGGGATTGCTCTCAAGAAAACTCGCTTTTTGGGAGGCTACACTAGTCCATTCATCATGGAATTACCGACCTATCATTTGCCGAAGATGAGTACGGTCTTGCGCTATGCCTTTGTCAAGGCTCTGAGTTTTATGAAGCGGGCGGGGACCATTATTTTTAGTTTGACAGTGTTGATTTGGTTCTTATCTTCTTATAATTTTGCCATGCAGGCGGTTGAAACAGACCAATCCATATTAGCAGACCTTGGTAAAATGGTTGCTTGGATTTTCGAGCCACTTGGCTTTGGAAATTGGCGTGCAACGGTGGCAGCTGTAACAGGACTTGCGGCAAAAGAAACGGTAGTAGCAACGTTTGGTATTCTCTATCATGATAGTTCGCAAGATGGCTTGACCCAGGCCTTGTTGGCGGATTACTCCGCCCTAGCAGCCTATTCTTTCTTGACCTTCAATCTGCTTTGCGCTCCGTGTTTTGCGGCGATTGGAGCCATTAAACGGGAAATGAATGATGTCAAATGGACCCTGGGGGCGATTGGATTTCAGACAGGATTAGCCTACGTGGTGAGTTTTGTGATTTACCAACTAGGCTTGGTGTTACTCTATGGACAGGCATCCACAATCTGGACTATTCTGGCTCTGTTCTTCTTGCTTCTGATGGTTTACTGGGTCGTCAGAAAGCCTAGAAGTCAGCAGGAACAGATTATCAGCTTGAAAAATCTAGCTTTCGCACAGAAATGAGGAAAAAAGATGGCAACTATTATTCTGACAACGCTGATTGCACTCGGGGTTGTAGCTGGATTGCGTAGCTTTATTAAGGGAAAGGGGTCCTGCGGAGAGTGTCAATGTAGCTGTCCTATCAAGGAAGAAATGCGACATTCTACTAAAAGATAACAGATAATACTTTTTAAACATCAAAAGGCTACTTGGTCAGGAGTTTCGGTGAACTGTTTCAACTGGCCACCTAGAAATACGAAAGTGACCACAGAAGCCCGAGCCTAAAAACGAAAGAGCGAGGTTAAGAAGGTGTTCAACAAACACGTCGTCAATCTCCTATTTTTCATTCGCTTTTTATACGCCCTTTGTATCTTTCGTTTCCTAGTCTACTGTTGATTTTTAGTGAGGTGAAGTAGCATTATTTGGAAAAAGTGTTGTGGGATCAATAACTCTCTCCCGAACCTTGGTATGATGATAAGGTGCAGCCCTAGTCAGTCTAGCGGATTTGTAGTATAATGTAGAAAAATGAGATGAGGTGACGATGGTGGCAGTAATGGATGGAAAAGCTCTTGCGGCAAAGATGCAAGGACGATTAGCAGAAAAAACAGCCAAGCTAAAGGCGGAAACGGGTGAGGAACCAGGCTTAGTGGTGATTTTAGTTGGGGAAAATCCAGCTAGTCAAGTCTATGTGCGCAATAAAGAACGCTCAGCCTTGGCAGCAGGATTCCGTAGCGAAGTGGTACGCGTGAGAGAATCCATTTCAGAAGAAGAGCTCTTGCAACTGATTGACAAGTACAACCAAGACCCTGCCTGGCATGGAATCTTGGTGCAACTCCCTTTGCCAGACCACATTGATGAGGAAAACGTCCTCTTTGCCATCTCTCCTGAAAAAGATGTGGATGGTTTTCACCCAACCAATATGGGGAAATTTTGGTCAGGCCATCCGATGATGATTCCTTCAACACCTGCTGGAATCATGGAAATGTTTAAGGAATATGGTGTGGAGCTTGAAGGCAAGAATGCGCTCGTCATCGGACGTTCCAATATTGTCGGTAAACCTATGGCTCAGCTCTTGCTGGATGCAAATGCAACGGTGACCATCGCCCATTCGCGAACGAAACACTTGGCGGAGTTAGCACGCCGTGCAGATATCTTAGTCGTTGCTATTGGACGTGCAAAATTTGTTACAGCTGACTTTGTCAAGGAGGGGGCAGTTGTTATCGATGTTGGTATGAACCGTGACGAAAATGGTAAACTCTGTGGCGATGTGGATTTTGCGGCGGTAGAGCCAATCGCCAGTTTGATTACCCCTGTCCCAGGTGGGGTAGGACCGATGACGATTACTATGCTGATGGAACAGACCTACCAAGCCTGTGAAAGATTTCTGGCTCTGCAAGCACAGGAACTAAATCAGCCCTAAGACCGATGGCAGAAAGTCTGGATTAGGGTATACTAATCTCAATCCTAAATATTTTTCATAATCTCCCGAAAACAGCAGCCAGATGGTTGCTGTTTTTGTGTCTCTCCTATTCTTCGACTCTTGGTTTTATTGGGAATTAGAAATAAGAAAGGGCACAATTTTTCTCAATAATTTTATCCTGTTTGAAGGGAATAGGAGGAGCAGAAAAGAATAGCAACCTTCTATCTGTATCGGTGTCGCCTAATTGGACATGGATGGTCATTGAATATAAGATGGGGTTCCAAGGATAATGTTTCGGTTTTATACAAAATAATGGTATAATTATATAGATATTCAAGAGGAAATGAGAAAGGGGAGGCATGCCAGATTATTTATCGGTCAGTCATTTGACCAAGTATTTGAAATTAAAGTTTGACCGAGATCCATATCTGGAAAAGGTCTATCTAACAGGGCAGGTTTCTAACTTCCGCAAGCGTCCGACCCACCAATATTTTTCCCTCAAGGATGAAACAGCAGTCATACAGGCGACAATTTGGGCGGGTGTTTATAAGAGTCTTAGCTTTGATTTGGAAGAGGGTATGAAGGTCAATGTTGTTGGAAGAGTTCAACTCTATGAGCCAGGTGGTAGCTATTCCATTATCATTGAAAGGGCTGAGCCAGATGGGATAGGCGCCCTGGCTATTCAGTTTGAGCAGCTGAAAAAGAAGTTAGGTGATGAAGGTCTTTTTCAAGACAAATTCAAACAGCCCTTGCCACAATTTGCCCAAAAAATCGGTGTGGTGACGAGTCCCAGTGGTGCGGTCATCCGAGATATTATCACGACGGTTAGCAGGCGGTTTCCAGGTCGAGAAGTGGTGCTGTATCCGACTAAGGTACAAGGAGAGGGAGCAGCGGCAGAGATTGCACAAACTATCCAGAGAGCCAATGAACGCAAGGATTTGGATGTTTTGATTGTTGGCCGAGGCGGTGGCTCCATTGAGGATTTGTGGGCTTTTAATGAAGAAGAGCTGGTGCGGGCAGTTTTTGAGTCGAGGATTCCAATCATTTCCAGTGTCGGACATGAAACTGATACAACGCTAGTAGACTTTGTGGCAGATAGGCGGGCTGCTACCCCAACAGCTGCAGCAGAACTGGCTACACCTGTGACTAAATTGGATGTGTTGACTCATCTGAAACAGCAAGAAAATCGGATGAATAAGGCGGTGGGAAGTCGCTTGAAGTATGACCGTGAACGTTTAGAAAAACTGATTCATTCCGTGATTTTCAGGCAACCAGAGCGACTGTATGATGCCTATGTGCAAAAGATAGATCAGCTACAACTGCGTCTTAAGCAATCGATTTCCGAATATAGAAATGAGGGGCAAAAACGCAGTCAAGTCTTGGCGCAACGCCTCTTGGCTTGTTCACCGATGCAGAGGCTTCTCCTCTATCAGGAGAAGCTAGGGCAGCAGCAACGCTTGTTGCAGAGTAGTATGACCGCGATGTTGGATTACCAGAAGGCAGAAGTGAAACGTTTGTCTGAGAGTCTCTTACTGTTGGATACTCATCGAATCGTGGCAAGAGGCTATGCGATTGTAAAGCAAGATGAACACGTGATAGACAGTATTCATAAGGTTCAAACGAAAGAAAATGTGACCATTCAGCTACGCGATGGTCACCTAGAAGTGGAGATAAAAGATGTCAAAGCAAAAGAAATTTGAGGAAAATTTAGCAGACTTGGAACAGATCGTAGGACGCTTGGAAAGTGGTAATATAGCGTTAGAAGATGCATTGACTGAATTTCAAAAGGGGATGAAATTGTCAAAAGAACTACAAGAAACGCTGAATCAGGCAGAAAAAACCTTAGTGAAGGTTATGCAAGCAGATGGAACGGAAATGGATATGGAATGAATCAGGTAGAACGATTGACTTGGCTTGAGCAGGTTATGCTGGACTTTTATAGTGAGAGGTCGGTGGCGCCTCGTTTGGTGGAGACCATTCTCTACTCCGTTCAGGCGGGAGGTAAGCGATTGCGCCCCCTCTTGTTTTTGGAACTTTTGGAGGGATTTGGTCTATCCTTGACACAAGCCCACATGCAGGTGGCGGCTGCCCTTGAAATGATTCATACAGGTAGCTTGATTCACGATGACTTGCCTGTTATGGATGACGATGATTATCGTCGTGGTCGTTTGACTAGCCATAAGAAATTTGGTGAGGATATGGCCATTTTGGCAGGAGACAGTCTTTTTCTTGACTCCTATGCTTTGGTGGCAATGTCTGAGCTTCCTAGTCAGGTTCGAGTAGAGTTGATTGCAGAGCTTTCTCAAGCAGCAGGAACCTTTGGTATGGTCGGTGGACAGGTTCTTGATATGCAAGGAGAAAAGCGGAGCCTGACCTTGGCTGAATTACAAGATGTGCATGCCCACAAAACAGGAAAACTTCTGGCTTATCCATTTGTAGCAGCAGGAATTATTGTTGGAGTGGAAGAGCATCATAAAGCTGTACTGCGAGAAATCGGTGAATGGCTTGGCTTGGCTTTCCAAGTTCGAGACGATATTTTAGATGTGACTGCCAGTTTTGAAGAGTTAGGAAAAACTCCTAAAAAAGATCTTGTCGCAGCTAAATCCACCTATCCTGCCCTGCTCGGATTGCAGGAGGCAACGGCTTATTTAGAGATGACCTTAGATAAGGTAGTGTCAGGTCTAGCGGCATTGGAAGCACAGTCTAGCTTTCAGGCGGACAAGATTCGAGAAATAGTAGAAGGTTTACGATTAGATGGCTAAGGAAAGAGTAGATGTACTGGCCTACAGACAAGGACTTTTTGAAACGCGAGAACAGGCCAAGCGAGGTGTTATGGCTGGTTTAGTAATCTCTGTCATCAATGGCGAGCGCTATGACAAGCCTGGTGAAAAGATAGAGGAGAACACCGAACTAAAGTTAAAAGGTGAGCAGATGAAGTACGTCAGTCGTGGTGGCTTAAAATTAGAGAAGGCATTGCAGGTATTTGACTTGTCGGTGGCTGGGAAAACGGCTCTCGATATTGGTGCTTCGACGGGTGGCTTTACTGATGTCCTCTTGCAAAATGGAGCTGATTTGGTCTATGCTGTTGATGTAGGAACCAACCAGTTGGCCTGGAAAATTCGCCAGGACGAGCGGGTGGTCAGTATGGAGCAGTTCAATTTTCGCTACGCCAAAGCCAGTGATTTTGAACGGATACCACAGTTTGCTAGTATTGATGTCAGTTTTATTTCCCTCAGCTTGATTTTGCCAGCCCTGTCAGCTATTTTAGCGGATGGAGGAGAAGTGGTTGCCTTGATTAAACCACAATTTGAAGCAGGTCGTGAGCAGATTGGAAAGAAAGGGATTATCAAGGATAGAGCCGTTCATCGCATGGTCTTGGAAAAGGTAGCATCTTTTGCGGTAGAAGCAGGATTTACCATCAAGGCACTTGATTTTTCCCCTATTCAGGGTGGGCATGGCAATGTGGAGTTTTTAGCTTATTTCAAAAAAGAGACCCCTGCTGAAAATCAAGTGACAGTCGCTATTGAAACCATCGTAGAGCAGGCGCATAAGGAATTTAACGATGAGAAAAAAAGAACGTTTAGAGAACATTAGAAAATTTGTAACGGATTTTGAAATCGGTACGCAGGAAGAAATTGTGGAACATCTCCGGCAGTCTGGTATAACTGCGACACAGGCAACGGTATCTCGTGATATCAAGGAATTGGGGATTGTCAAAATACCATTGAAGGATAATAGCTATATCTACGAGTTACCAAAAGCTAAGACATCCAATCTAAAGCTGGCTGAAAGAAATATCTTATCATCGGAGAGTTTGGATAATATGCTGAATTTAAAGCTGGTGCCAGGAAGTACAGCTTTTGTAAAAAATCAGATTGTTGAAGTCTTTGCAGATGCTATTTTTAGTATCATTTCAGATGATGATACCATTTTGATGATTGTACGGGATAAAGACAAGGCACTAGAAGTATTAGAAACGATAAAAAATTGGTAGGTTGTCATGTTACTTGAAATGTCCATTAAAAATTTTGCCATTATTGAAGAGCTTTCCCTTCATTTTGAACAAGGAATGATTGTCCTCACAGGGGAAACAGGTGCTGGAAAATCGATCATTATCGATGCCATGAATATGATGTTAGGAAGTAGGGCAACGACCGATGTTATTCGACACGGCATGCCCAAGGCTGAGATTGAGGGCCTATTTTCGATTGAGCAGAGCCGAAGTTTGCGTGAACTCTTGGAAGAGCAGGGCTTAGAAGTATCAGATGAGTTGATTATTCGGCGTGAGATTTTGCAAAATGGGCGCAGTATCAGTCGTATCAATGGACAAATGGTCAACTTATCTGTCCTAAAGGCCGTTGGTCAGCATTTGGTTGATATCCATGGTCAGCATGATCAGGAAGAACTGATGCGGGCACAACATCATATTGCCATGCTCGATGAGTTTGGAGATGAAGCATTTTTCCAATTAAAAACAGATTATAAACTTGCTTTTGAATCCTATAAAACATTGCGTAAACAGGTACTGACCATTCAGAAAAGTCAAGAGGAGAATAAGGCGCGCATTGAGATGCTCGAATACCAGATGGCTGAAATAGAAGCGGCAGATTTGAAGGTGGGAGAGGATAAGGACCTGCATCAGGAGCGGGATAGGCTGTTGAATCATAAGCAGATTGCAGATACCTTGACCAATGCCTATACCATGCTAGACAATGAAACGTTTTCTAGCCTGGGAAATGTCCGCTCTGCGATGCATGATTTAGAATCCATTGAAGCATTCGACCCGAAGTACAAGGACCTAGCTGGCAGTCTTTCTGAGACTTACTATGTCTTAGAAGATGTGACGAAACGTTTAGAGAGCATGGTTGATGGACTTGATTTTGATGGTAATCGCCTCATGCAGGTGGAAAGCCGTTTGGATCTAATCTATAGTATTACCCGCAAATATGGGGGGGCTGTAGATGATGTCTTAGATTATTTGGAACAGATTACCAAGGAGTACCAGCTGTTAACAGGAGCAGATAGTCCGTCTGATCATCTTGAAAGGGATTTAAAAGCTCGTGAGAAGAACCTGATTCGTTTGGCAGCTGACTTAGCCAATGCTCGCCATTTGTTGGCAGAAAACTTGGAACAAGAGATTAAGCAAGAGCTAAAGGATCTCTATATGGAAAAGGTAGAGTTTCAAGTCCGCTTTAGCAAGGCCAAGTTTGGTCGCGAGGGCAATGAACAGGTGGAATTTTATATATCCACCAATCCAGGAGAAGATTTTAAACCTCTTGTTAGAGTAGCAAGTGGAGGGGAACTATCCCGCTTGATGCTGGCGATTAAGTCTGCTTTCGCCCGTAAGGAAGGCAAGACCAGCATCGTCTTTGATGAAGTGGACACAGGAGTATCTGGCCGTGTCGCCCAAGCCATTGCTCAAAAGATTTACAAGATTGGCTCACAAGGTCAAGTCTTAGCTATTTCTCACCTGCCACAGGTCATTGCTATAGCGGATTACCAGTTTTTTATCGAAAAAATTAGTGATGATCATTCTACCGTTTCCCGAGCTCGTCTCTTAACGACCGAGGAGCGCATTGAGGAAGTTGCAAAAATGCTAGCTGGTGAAAATGTGACAGAAGCTGCCTTGACTCAGGCTAAGGAACTATTAAGGAAAGGATGAGACAGTAGATGTCGAATTACTTTGTCATCGGAGACATTCACGGCAAGGCAGGGATGCTTGAAACCCTTCTCCACCGGTGGAACGGGGAGGATCAGCTTCTCTTTCTAGGTGATTTGATTGATCGTGGGGAAAATGGAAGAGCTGTTTTGGAGCGGGTCAAAGATTTGGTGGAGCAAAAAAAAGCGACCTGTTTATCAGGCAATCACGAATACATGTTTTTGGCTTGGCTAGATGAACCGTGCGAACGTTATGAACATTACAGACGAAATGGTGGCGATACAACGATCAATTCCATTTTAGGACGACCCTTAGAAGCTCCTGTAGATGGGATTGAAGACGCCAAACGTGTGATGGAAGAAGCGGCTGATTTAGTTGCCTTTATCCGCCAACTACCCTTTTATCTAGAAACCGAGGAATTGATCTTTGTCCACGCTGGGCTTGATTTGACTTTGGATAGGTGGCAAGATACGACAGATTATCAGAAGGTCTGGCTACGAGACTCCTTTCATAGGGCAGAAAATAAGACTGGAAAAGGGATTGTCTTTGGGCATACCCCTACGACCTATCTAACAGGGGAACCGATACAAAGTGCGACACTCTGGCAAACAGCTGACGGCAAGATTGGTATGGATGGCGGAGCTGTTTATGGTGGCGTTTTACACGGTATCCGTTTTATAAATGGCAAAATCGCAGAGCATCACGTTATTCCAAATGATGGCTTTATTGCAAATGATGATTAAAAATGTCCCGGTTCGGGGCATTTTTTGGGAGCTGCTACCAATAGCTCAAACCAGAAAAATTTGATATAATGGTGAGAAATAGATACGAAAGAATAGGAAGAGATATGAGTAGGATAAAAATTGTTACAGATTCCAGTACAACGATTAAACCATCGCTCGTTGAGGAATTGGGAATTACCGTCATTCCTTTATCAGTTATGGTTGATGGTGTCGTCTATTCTGATAGTGACCTTGAGGAGGGACAATTTTTGCAACTGATGCGGGAAAGTAAAAACCTTCCCAAGACGAGTCAGCCACCAGTAGGCTTGTTTGCAGAGACCTTTGCTCAGTTAGCTGCAGATGGTAGCCAAATTATTGCTATTCTGTTGTCGCATGCCTTGTCAGGGACAGTCGAAGCAGCTCGTCAAGGAGCTACTCTGTCAGGAGTGGATGTCACAGTGATTGACTCTTCCTTTACTGATCAAGCCACAAAATTTCAAGTGGTTACCGCAGCTCGTCTTGCCAAAGCTCATGCAAGTAAAGAGGAGATTCTTGCAGCTGTGGCAGAAGTCCAGCAAAAGACAGAACTCTATATCGGGATTTCAACCTTGGAAAATCTAGTGAAGGGTGGTCGAATTGGTCGGGTGACAGGTTTACTGAGTTCGCTCCTCAATATTCGTGTGATTATGGAGATGAAAGATCACCAACTACATCCGATGACTAAGGGACGGGGAGCAAAGACTTTTAAAAAATGGTTGAGTGAATTTGTCGTCACCTTGGAGGATAAAAAGGTGGCAGAAATTGGTATTTCCTATGCAGGAACGCCTGATTTTGCTCAAGAAATGAAGGCCGTCTTACAGCCTTTTGTAGCAGAAGAGATTTCTATGCTAGAAACAGGTTCTATTATTCAAACTCATACAGGAGAAAATGCTTGGGCCATCTTAGTGCGTTATGAATAGTCGAACATTTTTACGTCATTCATTATTCTTTTTTCTCAGCTTGCTGGGATTTCTCTTTTTCTTTCAACTTTTGATTCCTGTAGCTGAGCCTCGCCTTGAGCAAGGTAAGAATGTGACAGAGAAAGGACAAGAACTTTACTATGTAGCTCTAGGTGATTCCTTAACCCAAGGAGTGGGAGATAAGACTGCTCAGGGTGGTTTTGTCCCCCTTCTTGCCCAAGGACTTGGAAATCAATATGGCTACCAAGTGACTTATGATAATTACGGGGTATCTGGTAATACCAGCCAGCAAATTTTAAAAAGAATGGATGATACAACGATTTCAACCAGTCTAGCCAAGGCAGATGTGATGACCCTCACAGTCGGTGGCAATGATTTACGGAGGGCTATTTTAGCGAATATTACGCAGCTCGATCTCTCTGTTTTTGACGGTCCGGCTAGGGAATATAGTCAGCGTTTGCTACAAATCATCGAAAAGGCAAGGGCTGAGAATCCTCATTTACCCATTTATGTGATTGGGATTTACAATCCCTTTTATCTGAATTTTCCCGAACTGACGGAGATGCAGACGGTTGTAGATAATTGGAACCAAGTAACAGCCTCTACAGTGGAAGGGGTCTCTGATACTTACTTTGTTCCTATCAATGATTTGCTATATAAGGGATTGGACGGTGAAAAAGGAATCAGTCAGTCTACCAGTACACCAGGGAAGGTGGTCAATAATGTCTTGGCAGAAGAAGATAGCTTTCACCCTAATAATACAGGTTATGAAATCATAAATAAAGCAGTCATGGAGGCCATTCGTGAAACCAAAGAACAATGGAAAAATCAATAGATGGAAATGGGCATTTTTAGGTTTGCTGGCTGCCTTGCTAGCCTTTGTCTTGGTTGTAGTTGAGCGAGTTTCCTCTCCTCGTGAGGAGGCAACTGTTCTGACTGTTTCTGCTAATTCAGCCAAGGATGAAAAGCTAGGAACCTTTACGACAAGCACAGAACAGTTAAATGCGATGTTAGCGATTTATTTAAGAGACTACCAAACGAACAATTTTTCGTATAAGGTGACCGTAACAAACCAATTTCTCGTATTTGAAGGAACCTATACACTATGGGGAGTGGATATTCCGTTAGCTGTTTATTTTCAACCCAATAAATTAAATGATGGCAGTATCTTATTGACGGTTTCTGAGATTTCTGCGGGGACTTTATCCCTTCCCAAGGAAGAGATATTATCCTATATCAAGAAACAGTCGCAATTACCAGCATTTGTGGAAATTACCCCTTCCAAGGCGACGGTGACGCTTCAACTGACAGAGATTGAGAATGCTCAAAAAATCTATGTCAAGGCGAATACGATTGACTTATATAATCACCAGTTTATTTTTGATATTTATAGAAAAAACTCATAAATCGTGTTAAAAACTTGACCAAATAGATAAAATTCGGTACTATATTAAGGTGAGTAATAACTCAGAAAATTAATTGGAGGATTTAGCAAAATGGCTAATAAACAAGACTTGATTGCAAAAGTTGCAGAAGCAACTTCATTGACAAAGAAGGATTCAGCAGCAGCAGTTGACGCTGTATTTGCAGCGGTAGCTGACTACCTTGCAGCTGGTGAAAAAGTACAACTGATCGGTTTTGGTAACTTTGAAGTGCGCGAACGTGCAGCACGTAAAGGTCGCAACCCACAAACTGGTAAGGAAATCACTATTGCAGCATCTAAAGTTCCTGCATTCAAAGCTGGTAAAGCTCTTAAAGACGCTGTAAAATAATTCGTCAGTAAAAGAAAAAGCCCACTGTATCAAGTTGTTTATACTCAATAAAAATCAACAGTAGACGCATTGATTTTTAAAGAGTGTTAGCTTGTGTAACGGGCTTTTTTTGTATCTGGAAGCCATAATAAAACGAATCCACTGGATTCGTTTTGCCTGCGCTTACTTATCTGCCTCTTCTTTGATAGTTGCTTTTTGTAATAGTAGGTTGTAGTTATCCTCGTCTTCTTGATTGTCACGAACAACTTTTGAAACGGTGAAGGAGGAAGAAATCAAGCCTACAGACCCCATTAAGTAGTAACCTTTTACCATGAGTGGCTCTTTTAGGGTGTATAAACCGATTAAAATCAGAGCTACAAAGAAGGCAAATGAAGCCCAGGCCATGAGAGTAAAGGCAGGTGTATTCCGATAGATTTTCTTTTTTACTTTATTCATAGGAGTTCTCCTTTTATTTTTTACCATTATAGCACGATTATTCATAAAAAACAAGGGTATTCCAGTATCAGATTGTGACAGCCGATTCGTTGAGTATGAGTTTGAAGGAGTCTGAAAGAACACAAAAACACTAGCTTAGGGGCTAGTGTTTTAAGGAGATTATGAAAAATATTTAGGATTGACTCTAGTATATCGTTTTTAGAGTGAATAAGCATCAGTCTGGAGACTGATTTTGAGAGAAGGGTGTGCTATAATAGGACAAGAAATAAGGAGGAGATAGGATGATTCGACGAGCAAAATCAGGAGATATAGCAGCATTAAGTGAGCTACTACAAGAAATTTTGATAGTTCATCATGAGATACGACCGGATTTGTTTAAAGCTAAGGGGCAAAAATTTTCTGCTTATGAATTAGAAGAAATACTGAATGATCCCCAAAAGTTTATTCTTGTTTATGAATTGGAGGGACAGGTAGTCGGTCATCTATTCTGTGAATTCATAGAAGAAGATCATGCTGTTTTACAGAAAGTAAAGACATTATTTATTGATGATTTGTGCGTCAAGCAGACTGTCAGAGGACAGGCGATCGGGCAGAAGTTATATGATTACGCTCTCAACCTTGCGAGAGAAGAAGGGTGTCATAATGTAGCCTTAGATGTTTGGAGTGATAATGAGGGGGCAGTGGCCTTTTATCAACGGCTAGGTATGCAAGCGCAAAAAGTGCGCATGGAATGTATCATATAGTTTTTCAGTCGAGGTTTCAGGCTGAACTCGGTTTCAGCTTATATCTTAAAGTTTACTGAGAGTTTGCCAAGGCAAACTTCTATTTCCCGCCTTCAAAGGGATACCATACCTTTGAAGTTAACAAGCAAGCTATAGAATATATGTTCTATAGCTTGCTTGCTTCTTTGCGAATCTCTGCCAAAATAGATTGAGCAGTTTCCAAATTGGTATGAGGTGCTTGTCGTAAGCGGCGTGCGACTAAATCGACTTCCTCCTCGAAAGCTCCTGCTAGTATGGCGAGGGATTTTGCATGCAGTTTCATATGCCCCTGTTGGATACCGGTGGTCACAAGGGCACGGAGTGCAGCAAAGTTCTGGCAAAGCCCGACAGCTGCAATAATTGGAGCAAGTGTCCGTGCGTCTGGTTGTCCTAATATATCAAAAGTTGCTTGAACTTTTGGATTGAGTCCGATGGAGCCTCCAACCGTTGCAATAGGTAGAGGAATCGTTAATTGTCCGACTAGATGATGGTCTGTGATTTCCCAGGTAGATAGACCGCGATACTGCCCATCCCTGCTAGCATAGGCATGGGCTCCAGCTTCAATGGCTCGCCAATCATTTCCAGTGGCAACTACAACAGCATCAATTCCGTTGAAAATTCCCTTGTTATGGGTAGTGGCACGATAAGGGTCTACTTGGGCGAGCTGGCTGGCTCTAGCCATATTTTGAGCAGTTTCAAGGGCAATTTGAGCTTCCGCATGGAGTTGGTTGATTGGAATGCGGCACTTAGCTGTCACGAGAGACTCTGTAGCGTAGTTGGATAAAATAGCTATGAGAGCCTTGCCTTGAGTCAAGTCAGCCAAGTCGTCTTTAATGGCCTCTAGCATATTATTGAGAATATTGGCCCCCATTGCTTCTTGGACATCAACATGGAGATAAGCGATGAGGAAATCTGCTTTTTGCTCGACTGTCAGCTGGCGAGCCCCACCACCTCTTTTGACAATGGATGGGTGGGCCTGATTAGCCTGCTCAAGTAGTCTATCCTGTTGAGCGAGAATGGCTGCCTGGGCCTCTACCATGTTGGGAATGTCGTAGAGGGCCACTTGCCCAATCATGAGGCGGCTTGACATCTGGCTGGTAAATCCACCTGCCCTCGCGATGATTTTAGCCCCTAGAGAACAGGCAGCAACAACAGATGGTTCCTCGGTCACCATGGGAATACTGTACTCCACATGATCAACGATTAGTTGAGGGACTAGAGAAAAAGGCAAGGAAAAGGTTCCCAAGTGGTTTTCAGCCATCTTTCCTGCAATACTTTCGGGGAGATTGTGATCGGCCAAGAGAATGTTCTTGCTCTGTGTGGAAAGCTGTCGGCTGTCAGCAGTCATGGCAATCCGCTCTTCCCTTGTTTTTTTATAAAATCCTGAAAAAAAAGACATGTCAACTCCTTATAAAAAGCACCCCTTGGCCCTGCCAAGAGGATGCCGTTTCCTCTAATACTCTTTAAAAATCAAAAGGATACTTCGTCAAGAGTCTCGGTGAATTGAACTCGGGCTAAAAGCTCGGAAAAAAGATAGATTTCCTCGTGTTCAACAAACACGTCGTCAATCTCCTATTTTTCAGTCGCTTTTTACACGCCCTTTGTATCTTGTAATTGAACTCGGACTACGAGCTGTGCAAAAAAGATAGGCAGCTGTTTCGGCTTTAGCCGATTACAGCTGAGAATCCCTTTGGGATAGTTTTTCCTAGCTCAGGTTTCTGGGGTCACTTTCTTGTTTCTAGGTGACCGTTGAAACAGTTCCCCGAACTGTTTCAATCCCATTTTCGCTTTGCTCGCTTCAACAGTCTAGGAATAGACTGTTGAAGGTTGGAAATAGAACGAGTGAAACTCGTGTCAAACGTCCTCGTATCTTGATGAGTGAAAAGCTCCAGTGGAGGTTTTCAGCCTGTTCCTTTGAAATAGTTCCAACTTGAAATAGTTATCAACTATTTCAACTACCTTCGGCTTCGATTATAAGGAAATTAGCGGTGCTAATCTCATTTCCAACCTTTCACAATTCTTAATTGTGAAAGCTAGTCTACTTTTGATTTTTATTGAGTCTATTTTTACGGTAAATGCGTTTATGTTGCTCAACTGCTTGAAGGGCAAAGGGACAGTCATCAGCTAGCAAGTTGATGGTATTTCCATCCTCATCTAGCTTTATTTCCTCAAAGAAGACACGTTCATATTCCGAAACGCTGAGACGTTTGCGTGCCTTTAGTAGCTCTAAGCGATTGGTTACTAACTGGTTGCGGTAGCCCTCAACGAGTGTTCCACTGAAGATTTCACAGACAGCTCCGCTACCATAACTATAAAAAAGGACAGCATCGCCCGCTTTTAGGGCTTGGCTATTTTCTAAAAGTGATAGTAAGGACAGAAAGATTGAACCGGTATAAATGTTTCCGACTACTTGGTTGTAAACAATGGCTTCATGGAAGCGTTCGGTTAGGCGATTCAAGGTTTGTTCATCGTTCTGACAGATTGCCTGTAGTCCCTTTAGACCTTGCTTTGCAAAGGGAATGTGCAAGCACAAGGCGGTAAAGTCAGTCAGTTTTTTACCACTTTGTTTGATATAGTAGTCGAAGGTGGTCGTCAAGCAATCCGTGTATTGCTCTGTTGAGAATTTGCCATCGACTCGAGGATATTTATCGTCATTCGGACGCCAGAAATCCATGATGTCACGGGTCTGGCAAACATTGTCATTGTTGAGAACCATAATGCTGGGATCGGCTGTGACCAACATGGCAATAGCCCCTGCTCCCTGAGTTGGCTCTCCGCCTGAAGCAATGCCGTATTTAGCAATATCACTTGCAATGACGAGAACCTTAGAGTGAGGGAACTGAGCAATATGACTTTTGGCTAGGCTTAGACCAGCAGTTGCCCCGTAGCAAGCCTCCTTGATTTCAATGGAACGGGCAAAAGGTTGAATGTCTAACAGTTGATGGATAAAAACAGCAGCAGCCTTGCTTTGATCAATGCTCGATTCGGTTCCTACGATGACCATGTCAATGGTAGCCTTATCTTCTTCTGATAAGATAGCTGCAGCAGCCTGGGCTCCCAAGGTGACAATATCCTGAGTAACAGGAGCTACCGCCATTTCACGTTGAAGTAATCCGATTTTAAATTTATTAGGATCGATTTGTCGCGCAAGCGCTAAATCAGCTAGGTCTAGGACATAGCTAGGGGCTGCAAAACCGATTTTATCAATACCAATATTCATAGTTTATCCTTTTTGTACAGTTGAGATAATCAGGGAAATACCTTGTCCCCCTCCGATACAAAGGGAGCAAAGCCCCAGATGGTCACCACGTTTTTGCATTTCGTGGATAAGGCTGACAAGAATACGACTGCCGCTGGCTCCGATTGGGTGGCCGAGGGCAATAGCTCCTCCGTTGACATTTACCTTTTTAGGGTCAATTCCTAATTCTTGAATGACAGGAATGGATTGCGCAGCAAAGGCTTCGTTGAGTTCAAATAAGTCGATGTCAGCGATTGTTTTATTTGCTTTAGCGAGTGCTTTTTGACTAGCTGAAATGGGACCAAGTCCCATGTAGTTGGGGTCTAATCCGCTTGTTGCATAACTTTCTATGTAGGCGAGAGGGCTCACACCAAGTTCTTGAGCCTTGTCACTAGACATCAAGACCAGCATGGCACATCCGTCATTGATACCAGAAGCATTGGCAGCTGTCACGGTTCCGTCTTTTAGGAAAGACGGTCGTAGACTTGCTAATGTTTCAAGCGGGCTGAGACGTGGGTATTCATCTACTTTAAAGATGGTTTCCCCCTTGCGTGTTTGCAGGTGAATTGGGATGATTTCCTCTGTGAATCGGCCTGTTTTAATAGCGGTCGCTGCCTTTTCTTGGCTATGCAAAGCAAACTGGTCCTGTGCTTTGCGGCTGATGCCGTATTTTTTAGCGATATTTTCAGCGGTAATCCCCATGTGTTCCTGGCTAAAGGCATCCAGTAGACCATCTGTTAAGAGGGTATCTTCTAGCTGTAGGTGTCCAAGTTTTCCTCCGAAGCGACTATGTTTAGAAATATAAGGTGCTTGACTCATGATTTCAATGCCGCCTGCGACTACGATGTCATTATCCCCAAGCAGGATGGATTGAGTGGCTAGAAGAACTGACTTGAGCCCAGATCCACAGACCTTATTAACAGTATAGGCAGAAACTTTCTCAGGCAGACCAGTTTTTATTGCGATTTGGCGGGCGATATTCTGTCCTTGGCCACTCCCCAAGACATTGCCAATAATGACTTCGTCAATGTATTCAGGGGGGATATTTGCATTTGTTAAGGTGGCTTGTAAGACTTGTGCCCCTAAATCCGCAATGTGAATATCCTTTAAGCTACCCCCAAAACTACCGATGGCAGAGCGGTAAGCAGCTACGATTGCAACTTTTTTCATGCGAACTCCTCTAAATCCATAGCCTTTCTAATTGTCATGTAGGCAGCACAATCTAGCGCCTAGAGCTGAGAGGAAGGACTATATGATTGTGAATGTGTCGTATTCAGCCCTACTATTATACCATTTTTTAAGCCAAATAATAGCGATAAATTTCGGTCTTAGGGCTGATTTTTCAAGGATGAAAATGTAAGCGCAAACAGATTTTAGGTAGGGCTAGCTTTTTTCATATTTTTTGTGTAGAATAGAAGGGTAGAAGAGGGCTACCTCGAAAATAAAAGGAGAAACAAACAAATGGTAAAATTAGTGTTTGCTCGCCACGGTGAGTCTGAATGGAACAAAGCGAACCTTTTCACAGGTTGGGCAGATGTTGACTTGTCTGAAAAAGGGACACAGCAAGCTATCGATGCTGGTAAATTGATCAAAGAAGCTGGTATTGAATTTGACCAAGCCTATACTTCAGTCTTAAAACGTGCGATAAAAACAACCAACCTTGCTCTTGAAGCAGCAGACCAACTGTGGGTTCCGGTTGAAAAGTCTTGGCGTTTGAACGAGCGTCACTATGGTGGCTTGACTGGAAAAAACAAGGCAGAGGCAGCAGAACAGTTTGGTGATGAGCAAGTACATATCTGGCGCCGTTCCTATGATGTATTGCCACCAGCCATGGCAAAAGATGATGAGTACTCAGCACATACTGACCGTCGCTACGCTTTGCTGGATGATGCCGTTGTTCCAGATGCTGAAAACTTGAAGGTGACTCTTGAGCGTGCACTTCCATTCTGGGAAGATAAGATTGCTCCAGCTCTTAAATCGGGTCAAAATGTATTTGTAGGGGCGCATGGAAACTCAATCCGTGCTCTTGTGAAGCATATCAAGGGCTTGTCAGACGATGAAATCATGGATGTGGAAATTCCAAACTTCCCACCACTTGTATTTGAATTTGATGAAAAATTGAATGTAGTAGCGGAATACTATCTTGGAAAATAATGGTGCTTGTAACACCTTTTAGAAATCTTGTTGAATCAAGATTTCTTTTTCTTTCCCACTCTTATGGAAATGGGTAGGAACTCCTATTCTGATGATATCTCTCTAGATTGGCTCAGGTCTCCCTTTCCCAAGATATGATAGCGTGATTGGTGGTAGATGATGTCTGTAGCCGGTTCTCTATACCGTATCCTATGAGTGGGATTTGCTGAATGTTTCGTTTCTTTTTTGAATTTTACATTTTCCATAGAAGAAAAAATATATTCATGATATAATATAGATGATACCTTAGAAAAGGAGATGGCAATGGCAAGTAAGAAATTACTACACGCTTGTCTGCGTGTTGAAAATTTGGAAGCATCCCAAGCGTTCTATGAAAAGGCTTTTGGCTTTAGAGAAGTATCTCGTAAGGATTATCCCGAGCACAAGTTTAGCTTGGTGTATTTGGCGCTTCCAGGAGATGAATTTGAGATTGAATTGACGTATAATGATGGCCACGGACCCTATGTGGTGGGGGATGGTTTCTCACATTTGGCACTGTCCTCTGATGATTTAGAAGGAGATCATGCTAAACATAAGGCACAGGGGTATCCAACGACGGATTTGTTAGGCTTACCGGGAAGTCCCAGCCATTATTATTTTGTCACAGATCCAGACGGTTATCGGATAGAAGTTATTCGCGCAGATTAGAGAGTGGGGCAAGAATCGGATAAGCTAGAAGAGACTTGCCTTTTTTCATTGAGAGATGAATGTGAGATAAAGTAGGAAGTGTGAGATAGGAATGAAAAAAGGAATGATTCTTATTGCCGTCAATCTAGTCTTAGTGGGGCTTGGTATTTTTTTAGGAACCAAGGTGTTTGCTTCCCTTCAAGACCAAAGAGTCACTCAGTTTATCGCTGAGAGACAGGGACAATTATTCGATAAGCAAGCACAGATTATTCAAAGAGGAAATATCGGATCTACCCATGTTGAGGCAGGAATTCCTAAGGATGAAAATGGGGGAGAAAACCTAGTTTTTAAAGAAGCAATAGAGACCTACATTGGGGAGAAGATCGGGACTGAAAAGCCAAATGGTAGGACCAAGGAGCTCTTTTTTGTATCGCTTAAAGATGTCCCCATCAATTTTACAGATGTAAAAGCTATCCAAATCCAATCAGACAGTTATCAAGTGAAGGGGCTGTCAATCGTAACAGCTGAAAAAGATACCGGCCCTACCTTGCTAGTCACAAAGGAAGGGAAGCGCTTTACACTGGATACCTTTGTGGCTGATAGTGGGGCTTTGAAAACAGCTTTTGAGACCCAGTTGAAGGCAGACTTGGTTGCTAAGCAAGTAGCAGCATCAGAGATTGAAAAAATAATGGCTCAGTTTGAAGCTAGCAACCTAGCAGACTATCCCTTTGTCTACGAACAGAGCCAGTTGAGACTTGAAGTGTCTGAAAAAGACTTTGGTCTGAAACAGATTGTACTTCCGATAGCTTCTATTTTTGGGATTGTAAAAGGGGACTATCTAGCGACTAGCGATCAGGAGGCTTATAGGGTCTATCAGGCTGAAGAGGAAGCAAAAAAGAATCAGAAACGAATTGCCCTAACCTTTGATGATGGGCCAAGAGCGACTACTACACCGCAGGTTCTTGATATTCTCAAAAAATATAATGTCAAGGCGACTTTCTTTATTTTAGGACAAAATGTTCCAGAGAATCAAGAGCTCCTCAAACGGATTGTCGCTGAAGGCCATGAAGTGGCTAGTCATACATGGAATCACGCTAATCTTGTCACCCTGTCGCCTGAACAAGTGAAGCAAGAGATGGATAAAACGCAAGAAGTTATCAAAAATGTGACGGGGCAAGCTCCAACCATGATGCGGCCACCTTATGGAGCGGTGAATCCATCCGTCATGTCTACCATGCAACTACCAGTCATCTACTGGTCCGTTGACTCAAAAGATTGGCAAAGTCGTAATCCTGTAGCGATTTTGAATGAGATTAAGGCCTGTACCTATCCAGGTAGTATCATCTTGATGCACGACATTCATCAACCGACGGTAGATTCTCTAACAGCTGTCTTAGATTATCTCTTGGGACAAGGCTATCAGCCTGTCACGGTGAGTGAATTGCTCGGAAAACATTTGAATCCCCAAATGATTTACTATGACCAGCAATCAGCACGTCCTGCCCAATAAACACGAGGGGTGAGTCTAACAAACTCAAAAAAAAAGCAAACAGTAAGGCTGGGTCTGGGAAGGTGAGTAGCGTCATTTGCTGGATGCTTTCAGGATCTAAATCAACGATAGAAAGTGGTCACTTTGCAAAGTCTACTTGGAAAGTGCAGAATATTTCATCTCTTAGAAATCTTGTTCCAACAGTATTTCTAAGAGATCTTATTTTTTTATTGAGATGCAAAAAAAGACGGAAGAAATGTGCCATCTTGGCATATTTCTTCCATCTTTTCGCTTTGAGTTTTTCACGGGCTTTGTATCTTGGAATTGAGTTCAGCCTAAAACCTCGGAAAAAAGATAGGCTTTCTTGTGTTCATCGAACACTGCGGCAGCCTCCTATTTTTCAGTCGGTTTTTTGACGGCTTCACATCTTAATGTAACTGAGTTCGGACTAAAAATGTGAGAAAAAAGATAGGCAGCTGTTTTGGCTTTAGCCAATTACAGATGAGAATCCCTTTAAGATATAAGCTGAAAACCTCCATCGGAGGTTTTCACTCGGAAAATTTCTTATTTCCCAGCTCGGGCTTCTATGGTCACTTTCTTCTTTCTAGGTGACCGTTGAAACAGTTCACCGAACTGTTTCAATCCTATTTTCGCTTTGAGTTTTTTACGGGCTTTGTATCTTGTATAATTGAACACGCCCTAAACTCTGTGCGAAAAAGATAAATACTCCTAGAAACTCCGGTTTCTTCGTCGTATTTCCTATTTTCGCTTTGAGTTTTTTACGGGCTTTGTATCTTATTTTTATAGAGTTAATCGACATATAACTTTTGATTTTTGAGGATTATCTGACGGACGCAAGCGTATTTTTTAAGTGATTTCAGTTCCTCTGGATGGCTTATAAGGGTAATGACAATACCGTCTTTCCCCATACGACCAGTCCGCCCTGCTCGGTGGGTATAGGTTTCCTTATCTCGTGGAACTTCGTAATTGACGACACATTCAAGGGCCTCAATATCAATGCCACGCGCAACCAAGTCGGTTGCAAGCAGTACCCGGAGAGCATGATTCTTAAATCTTTCCAAGATGGTCTTGCGGGATTTGATAGTAACATCGCTTGCCAGTGAGACAGCTTTGATACCACGATATTGCAATTTTTCTTCCGCACTACCCAAATCTGAGAGTGAGTTGAAAAAGATGAGACCACGAAAATCTTCGACATGGGCGAGTTTGCGTAGCAGGTCAACCTTATCTCGCTGCTCCACTTGTAAATAGAAATGCTGAATATTGGTCAAATCTACCTTGTCAAGAACAATAGTACGGGTATCTGGAGCCAGTTTGTCAGGGTCAACCTGATTAGTCGCACTCATGTAAATCAGCTGGTGATGGCGGGGTGCGTAGTGGCAAATCTTATTGACAAAAGGATACTGAGAATCGCTGAGTAGTTGATCAAACTCATCTAGGACAATGGTATTGACATTCATCATCTTGATTTTCTTTAGTTTGATGAGTTCAAAAATCCGACCAGGAGTGCCAATTAGAATTTCCGGTCCTTTTTTCAGCCGTTCGATTTGGCGTTTTTGGCTAGTCCCAGATAGGAATAATTGCGCTTGAAGTCCAATCAATTCAGCCCATGTTTTGCAAACATCGAATAACTGTCCTGCAAGTTCCGTGTTCGGGGCTAAAATGAGCAGTTGCTGGGCTTTTTTGGGCTGGATATTCAGTAGGCTAGGTAGCAGGTAAGCCAATGTTTTTCCAGTTCCTGTCGGGCTGATACCCAGAATGGTTTCTCCTGCACGAATTGGCTCAAACACCTGTTCTTGAATAGGGGTAAGGCGGGTAAAACCGGCCTGTTCTAGTTGCTGTTGCCAACTAATAGGAAGTGTTGTTTTCATGTCACTCTCCTTCAAAATGGATATGAGCAGTCTGGCGCATACGATAAAGCGTCTGATGGGTGGTCTGGGCAGCAAGCAACCAGCTTTCATATACATCGGCTTGTGGACTCGCCACCATATCTGCAAAATGCACAGCTTCCTCTACCATGGTGTGAGGTGCTTGCTGAATCGGTAGGACTTGGGGTTCACCTTGTAGCGGGTAGAAGATAGCAGAGCTAATATGCTCAATCGTATCGAGGACCAGTGTTCCTTGATCAGTGTAAATCTCTGCTGGAAGCTGGCTATTCCTATTTTTACCTGTCTGAATCGTCACTTGAAAATCCTTATACATTAACTGACCAGATCCGTTTATATCAATAGTATTGGGCAACTGCTGGGCTAGGTAATGGGCATCAGTTGGAGTGCCAAAGAGGCGGATACTGGCATAGACTGGGTAAATCCCCAGATCCATGAGGGCGCCGCCAGCAAACTGACTAGAAAAGACATTTGGAGTCTTTCCTGCTAAGAGTTCGGGCATTTTTGAGGAGTACTTAGCATAGCTAAAATGCGCACCCCAGACTGTTTTGTCTGATAAGAAGTCAGAAATGACAGTAAAGGCCTCTTCATGATAATTGCGAGCTGCCTCAAAGACAAAGACTCCCTTTTCCCTCGCGGTCTCTACCAAGTCAGCCCATTCCTCTGGACGTGTGACAGCTGGTTTTTCAATGATGACGTGCTTGCCAGCCAGTAGCGCCTGCTTGGCTTGTCCATAGTGGAGGGAGTTGGGGCTTGCGATATACAAGATATGGATGCTACTAGCGAGCAATTCGTCCATATCGGTATAGAGATGGATTTCTGTTTTATAGTCTTTAGCGAATGTTCTGGCAGCTTCCATGGTTCGCGAATAAACGGCTGTAAGTTGGTATTTCTTTGTTCCATGAGCGGCAGCGACAAAATGGTGTGCAATAGTCCCTGTTCCGATAATGCCTAATGTTAACATGTTCTATCCTTTGTTTATGTGATAAAGACCATTATACCATGAATGGAGCGAGAATGTTGGGAGTAGCAATCGTTTGAGGACAGAGCTACACAGGAGGGGCTATTTTGTGGTACAATAAGGTGAACATAAATGAGGAGAAACCCATGACACAAAAACCGATTATTATTGGCGTAACTGGTGGATCAGGAGGGGGAAAAACCAGTGTCTCACGCGCTATTTTGAACCATTTCCCCAATGCTCGGATTTCGATGATTGAACATGATTCTTACTATAAAAATCAGTCGCATTTGACCTTTGAAGAGCGGATTTTGACCAACTATGATCACCCCTTAGCATTTGATACGGAATTGATGATTTACCATCTCGGTGAATTACTAGCGGGTCGAGGAGTTGATATTCCGATTTATGACTACACTCAGCATACTCGTTCTGAAAAGACCTATCATCAAGAACCCCAAGATGTATTCATTGTAGAGGGGATTCTTGTTCTAGAGGACAAGCGCCTGCGTGATTTAATGGATATTAAGATTTTTGTAGATACAGATGATGATGTGCGAATTATCCGTCGGATTAAGCGGGATATAGAGGAGCGGGGTCGTAGTTTAGATAGCGTGATTGAGCAGTATCTCGGTGTAGTGAAACCCATGTATCATCAGTTTATTGAGCCGACCAAGCGCTATGCCGACATCGTTATTCCAGAAGGAGTTTCAAATGTTGTGGCGATTGACTTAATCAATACGAAGGTCGATAGTGTCTTACGCAGTCGTAGCTAATACTCTTTAAAAATCAAAAGGATACGTTGTCAAGAGTCTCGGTGAGTGAAAAGCTCCAGTGGAGGTTTTCAGCCTGTTCCCTTGAAATAGGGTGGAACAGAGTTCTACCTTCGCCTGCGTTTCCTAGTCTACTTTTGATTTTTATTGAGTATAATACTCGTCACATTTCCTATTTTGCTGTAGCCATTGTGAACAATGTTCACTCATGGATACGGAAGAAACTAGACTTTTTCAGCCTGAGAGAAGCGAGAAAACCGCTTCTTTCTTTGTTTGGAAGCGCGACGCAAGGGAGCTATTAGGAGAAAATCTCTCCCTAAATTATCAGATAATTAAAACAATACAGAAAATTGTTGCAATAATGTAAAAAAAGTGGTATGATACTATCATTCATCTACAAGGAGAAAGTCAAATGAAGCTCGTTTCGTCTATGGATCTATTGTTGCGACGAGGGGACTAGTGCATGCAAGCATTAGTCCTGTTTGGCTTACCAAGCGGGCAAACATCTCGCTTGGTCAAGTGGGATGTTTTTATTTATGGAGAAAGAGGAGTAGCTTATGCGTAAAGTTGAATTTCTTGATACCAGTCTTCGAGATGGGGAGCAAACACCGGGAGTCAATTTTTCCATTAAGGAAAAGATTGCCATTGCTAAGCAATTAGAAAAATGGGGTATTTCAGCCATTGAGGCAGGTTTTCCTGCGGCTAGCCCAGATTCCTTTACTGCGGTCAAGGAAATTGCAAAAGTTATGAAAAGGACTGCTGTGACAGGTCTGGCCCGTCTGGTGAAGTCAGATATTGATGCCTGTTATGAAGCCTTAAAAGAAGCGAAGTATCCGCAGATTCACGTCTTTATCGCAACCAGTCCCATTCACCGGGAGTTTAAATTGAAAAAGACTAAGGAAGAGGTTCTTGCCAGTATCAAAGAATACGTCCGTTATGCACGTTCAAAATTCGATGTAGTAGAGTTTTCGCCTGAAGACGGTACAAGGACAGAGCCAGACTTTCTTTTAGAAGTGGTGCAAACCGCAGTGGATGCAGGTGCGAGCTATATCAATATTCCTGACACGGTTGGTTTCACTACGCCTGAGGAATACGGCCGTCTCTTTCGCTATCTGATTGAACATGTGAAATCGGAAGGTCAGATTATCTTTAGTCCGCATTGTCATAATGATCTTGGTATGGCGGTGGCTAATAGTCTTTCGGCCATTAAAAACGGAGCAGGGCGTGTGGAAGGGACCATCAACGGAATTGGTGAGCGCGCAGGAAATGCAGCCTTAGAAGAGGTGGCTGTAGCGCTTAATATCCGTGCGGATTACTATCAGGTGGAGACGGACATTGTTCTGACGGAAACCATCCATACCTCTGAGATGGTCTCGCGCTTTTCTGGAATTGCGATTCCTAAGAATAAGGCTGTGGTCGGAGGAAACGCCTTTTCGCACGAGTCAGGAATCCACCAAGACGGAGTGCTAAAAAATCCGCTCACCTATGAGATCATCACTCCAGAATTGGTCGGCGTTAAGAGCAATAGTTTGCCACTTGGAAAACTCTCTGGTCGCCATGCCTTTGTGGAGAAATTAAAAGAATTGGCACTGGAAGTTGATGAGGCAGAGATCAATACTTTGTTCCATAAGTTCAAATCCTTGGCAGACAAGAAACAAGAAATCACAGATGCAGACATTCGGGCCTTAATTGCAGGCGTGACCGTGGAAAATCCAGAAGGCTTCCACTTTGATGATTTGACACTTGAAGTGGACGGAAATCACTTGCTAGCGATGGTTCGCTTGATCAATGTTCAGGGAGAGCAGGTAGAATGTCGGGCAACTGGTAAGGGAAGCGTTGAGGCCATTTTCAATGCTATCGATGAATTTTTCCACCAAGACGTCAAACTTCTATCTTACAATATTGAGGCAGTGACAGACGGAATTGATTCGCAAGCGCGTGTGGTCGTCACGGTGGAAAATCAAGCAACTGAGACTATTTTCAATGCCTCTGGCCTAGACTTTGATGTCTTGAAGGCTAGCGCAATAGCCTATATCCATGCCAATATCTTTGTTCAAAAAGAAAACGAAGGAAGTATTGGACACACCGTATCCTATCGTGATATGCTAGATTAGCCCAGGAGGGAGATATGAAAAAAAGAATCGTAGCCCTTGCAGGAGATGGCATTGGCCCTGAGATTATGGCGGCAGGTCTACAGGTACTGGAAGCCGTCAAAGCAAGCCTCTCCTTTGAATATGATTTAGTGGAAAAAGCCTTTGGGGGCGCAGGGATTGATGCGACGGGGCATCCCCTTCCCCAAGCTACCTTGGAGGCTTGTAGACAAGCAGATGCAGTATTGCTTGCTGCGATTGGGGGTCCTCGCTATGATAATGCTAGCGTTCGTCCAGAGCAAGGTCTGTTGGCACTACGCAAGGAATTGGGGCTTTATGCCAATATACGACCGGTCACCATTTCTCCTGCCTTAAAACACTTGTCTCCGCTAAAGGAAGAGCGGATTGCGGATGTGGATTTTGTAGTGGTACGCGAGCTAACAGGGGGAATCTATTTCGGAGAACATGAGCTAAAAACTGACCTGGCGCGGGATGTCAATGAGTATCAGGCGGATGAAATTGAGCGGATTCTGCGCCGGGCCTTTGAACTAGCGCAAAGGCGTAAGAAAAAAGTGACCAGCATTGACAAGCAAAATGTCCTTGCGACTTCAAAGCTGTGGCGCAAGGTGGCAGATAGAGTTGCAAAAGACTATCCTGACGTGACCTTAGAACATCAGTTGGTGGATAGTGCAGCTATGATGATGATTACCCACCCTAGCAAGTTTGACGTCTTGGTGACCGAAAATCTTTTTGGTGATATTTTGTCAGATGAGGCTAGCGTCTTATCGGGAACGTTGGGAGTGATGCCCTCGGCGAGTCATGGGACAGGGGCTAGCTTATATGAACCCATTCATGGATCAGCTCCTGATATTGCAGGTCAGGGCATCGCCAATCCTATCAGTATGATTCTATCTGTTGCTATGATGTTGCGGGATACGTTTGGAGAGGTTGCAGTTGCTCGACGAATAGAAGATGCCGTTGAAGCAAGTCTTGCCAACAAGATTTTGACAAAAGATTTAGGAGGGAGTGCTTCTACACAAGAAGTGGTAGAGGCAATTATTCAACAATTATGACAATCAAGCAAATGGTGAGTATGGCCTTGTTGGTCTGGAATTTAATTGTCTTTATAACCTATGGGTTGGATAAGGGAAAGGCTAGAAAGCAGGCCTATCGTATTCCGGAAAAGACCTTGCTTGCAATGAGTCTTTTCGGTGGTGGGCTGGGTGCCTGGGCTGGTGGCAGCCGTTTTCGTCATAAGACGAAAAAGTGGTACTTCCAAGTAGCTTGGTTACTAGGCCTAATCGTAGATGGAGTCATTATCTATTGGATTTGGAGGTAGTATGGCTGGGCAATCGATTTTAGATAAGGTTTGGGAACGCCATGTCATTACAGGTAAGTTGGGACAGCCCCAGCTCATGTATGTAGATCAGCATTATATCCATGAAGTGACGAGTCCTCAGGCCTTCCAAGGCTTGCGTGAGGCCAATAGGCGTCTGCGTAGGCCGGATTTGACGTATGGCACCTTTGACCACAATGTACCAACGGTCAATATCTATGATATTCGGGATGCTATTTCAAAAGCGCAGATGGATAAACTAGCAGAAAATGTAGCCGAGTTTGGTATTGATTGTGCTGACCACGGTTCGGAGCTACAGGGCATTGTCCATATGATTGGACCTGAAACGGGTCGGACACAACCGGGGAAATTCATTGTTTGCGGAGATAGCCATACGGCAACGCATGGGGCTTTTGGTGCCTTGGCTTTTGGTATTGGTACCAGTGAGGTTGAACATGTCTTTGCGACCCAGACTATCTGGCAGGTAAAGCCCAAGAAACTCTTGATTGAGTTTTTGGGCCAGGCACCAAAAGGGGTGTATGCTAAGGATTATATTCTAGCCTTAATTGCAAAATATGGGGTTGGTCTGGGTGTTGGGTATGCGGTGGAGTACCGAGGAGAGGCAGTGGAGCAGCTCAGTATGGAAGAGCGCATGACCATTTGCAATATGTCTATTGAATTTGGTTCCAAAATTGGCATGATGAACCCAGATCAAAAAACCTATGATTATGTAAGGCAGACGGCGCATGCCCCTCGCGATATAGAAGCTGCGATTGCGGATTGGAGAACCTTGGTTTCTGATGAGGATGCCACCTATGACAAAATCATTCGTATGGATGTCTCCACCTTAGCACCCATGGTGACCTGGGGTACGAATCCCTCTATGGGGGTAGCCGTTGATGAACGGTTTCCAGACATCAAAGACCTCAATGATGAGAGAGCCTATCAGTATATGGGGCTTCATCCAGGACAGAAGATGGAAGAGATTGAACTTGGCTATATTTTTATTGGCTCTTGTACCAATGCCCGCCTAAGTGATTTAGAGCTTGCTGCCAAGTTTATTAAGGGTAAGAAGATAGCCCCGCATGTAACTGCCATCGTCGTACCAGGAAGTCGGCCCGTTAAGCGGGCAGCTGAGAAGATGGGCTTAGACAAGATTTTCATAGATGCAGGTTTTGAATGGCGGGAGCCAGGGTGTTCCATGTGTTTGGGCATGAATCCAGACAAGGTACCAGATGGCATCCACTGTGCTTCAACCAGCAATCGAAATTTTGAGGATCGGCAAGGTTTTGGGGCTAAGACACATCTGTGTAGTCCTGCCATGGCTGCTGCCGCTGCCATCGCTGGTCACTTCGTTGATGTAAGAAAACTTGCGGAGGTAACCTAAGAATGGAAAAATTCACCATTTATAGGGGAACGACTGTCCCGCTGATGAATGATAATATTGATACGGATCAGATTCTCCCCAAACAATTTCTCAAGTTGATCGATAAGAAAGGGTTTGGCAAGTACCTCATGTATGCTTGGCGTTACTTGGACCATGCTTATACGGAAAACCCTGACTTTGTGTTTAACAAGGATGAGTATCAAGGAGCCACTATTTTAGTGACAGGTGATAATTTTGGAGCAGGTTCGTCTCGGGAACATGCCGCTTGGGCCTTGGCAGATTATGGTTTTAAGGTCGTAATTGCAGGATCTTTTGGAGACATCCACTACAATAACGAACTAAACAATGGTATCTTGCCGATCGTCCAGCCTAGGGAGATTCGCGAGAAATTGGCAGGACTTTCACCAGATGAGACCATTATCATTGACCTAGAAAAGCAGATGATTGACTCACCTGTAGGTAGCTTTCACTTTGACATTGATAGTGAGTGGAAATATAAACTATTAAATGGCTTAGATGATATAGGAATCACCCTTCAATACGAGGAATTGATTGCTGCCTATGAAGCTAATCGCCCTGCCTATTGGAGAGCAGATGAGCAGAAATAAAAGATGGGAGGGTAAGTTTTTCACCAGAAAGGAAGGCTCTAGCCCTCTTTTTTCTCGCTTTTGTGATACAATATGAACTATGTTAGAACAAGAAAAAAAATCCCATTATGACTTACTCCTAGCGCAGCTTGCAGGGCTTCTGGAAGGCGAGCGTAATGCGCTTTCCAATCTAGCAAATAGTGCGGCTCTCCTGAATCAGGCCCTGCCAAACTCAGTTTTTGCAGGTTTTTATCTGTTTGATGGAACGGAGCTATTATTAGGTCCCTTCCAAGGAGGTGTCTCTTGCACCCATATTGCCCTTGGAAAGGGTGTTTGCGGGCAATCAGCTGAAGAAGGAAGAACGATGATTGTCAGTGATGTGCGGACGCATGACAACTATATTTCCTGCGATGCAAAGGCCTTGTCTGAGATTGTTGTCCCCATGCTGAAAAATGGTCAGTTGCTCGGTGTCCTCGATTTGGATTCTTGTTTAGTGGCGGATTACGATGCTATTGACAAGGAATACTTGGAACGATTCGTTGCCCTCTTAGTTGAGGGAACAGATTGGAATTTTGCCATGTTTGGAGAGAAAAACTAATGTATCAAGCCCTTTATCGGAAATACCGTAGTCAAACGTTTGGCGAAATGGTCGGACAAGAAGTGGTGGCCACTACTCTCAAACAGGCCATTGAACAAGAAAAAATCAGCCATGCCTACCTCTTTTCTGGTCCTCGAGGAACGGGGAAAACATCAGCTGCTAAAATCTTTGCCAAGGCCATGAACTGCCCCAATCAAGTAGGAGGGGAACCCTGTAATGAATGCTATATCTGTAAGGCCATTACTGAAGGTAGCTTGGAAGATGTCATCGAGATTGATGCAGCTTCAAATAACGGTGTGGATGAAATCCGAGATATTCGGGACAAGTCAACCTATGCACCGAGTCTTGCCCGCTATAAGGTCTACATTATCGATGAGGTCCATATGCTGTCAACGGGAGCTTTTAATGCCCTCTTGAAAACCTTGGAAGAACCGACAGAAAATGTAGTTTTCATCCTTGCGACTACTGAGCTACACAAGATTCCTGCAACGATTTTGTCACGGGTGCAGCGGTTTGAGTTTAAGGCGATTAAGGTGACAGACATTACAAGGCACCTAGCCCATATTCTCAATGACGAACAGATTGGCTTTGATGAACAGGCCCTTGCCATGATTGCTCGCCGCGCTGAAGGTGGAATGCGCGATGCCCTTTCTATCTTGGATCAGGCTCTCAGTCTCAGTGCAGACCAAGATTTGACCCTCGAAATAGCAGAAGAAATTACAGGGTCGATTGGTCTCAAAGCCTTAGATTCTTATATGGAAAGTATCCGCCTGCAGGATGCACAGACAGCTCTACTACATTTGCAGACTATTTTTGATAATGGAAAGAGCATGGTTCGTTTTACAACGGACATCCTTTACTATTTGCGGGATTTGCTGATTGTTCAGACAGGGGGAGAACTTCCTTATATGAGTCCTATGTTTTCAGAGAATCTTCAGATGGGGCAGGAGCAGATTTTTACCATGATTGAGACAGTCACGCGGGCTTTGGTAGATATTAAGGCCAGTCCCCAGCCTAAGATCTATGCGGAAATGATGACCATTCGCTTGGCAAATGTAGCGGAGCAAGTAGCTAATGGCAGAGCCACTACTGTAGCAGATGCGGTGCAAGAAGAGCTCCAAGCCCTCAAGGCCCAAGTAGAAGCTCTAAGGCAACAGTTAGCGACCCTTGACAAGCAGCCAGTAGAGGTCAAATCGGTTTCGCGCAAACCGCAGACCAATAAAAAGTATCGCCCAGATACCAATAAGGTCTATGCTATTTTACAGGAGGCTATGGAAAATCCAAATCTAGCCAGGGAGAATTTGACCCGTCTACAAAACGCCTGGGGAGAAATTATCGAAAGTCTATCAGGTGCGGATAAGGCTCTATTGGTCGGCTCTCAGCCCGTTGCAGCAAACGAACACCATGCTATCTTATCCTTTGCTTCCGCCTTTAATGCAGAGCAAACCATGAAGCGGGAGAATTTAGATGCTATGTTTGGGAATATCCTAAGCAAGGTAGCCGGTTTTTCTCCCCATATTCTAGCGATTGCGCATGAGGATTGGTTAGCGATTCGTGCTGATTTTTCAATCAGAGCCAAGGGACAAAAAGAAGCTGCACCAGCAGTCGAAGAAGCCCCCTTAGTTCCAGAAGCCTTCCAATTTTTAGCAGATACCATCACGATTGTGGAGGATTAGACTCTAGAACTAGAAGAACATAAAAAATCAGCTGAAAGGCTGATTTTTTGATATACTAGGACTATGCGAGTAACACAATTTATCTTTCTTATGTTGACAACAGTCCTTGCGACCTACTGGATGAACGAGGCGATTTTAGCAGGTGAGTATCTTTGGGCGGCCATTTACGGATTTTTTGTCATACGGAATCTCCGTATGAGCTATCGGGTGAGTAAGGTTATTCAGGTGTTGGAGAGTTTGACCAAGAAGCAAGACTAATCTCACCGCTAGAGAGCGTTTTTAAGGAACCGTCCTCTAATCGAACTTGGAGGGCCCCAGTATCGGTAATGGCTGTAGCGAGTCCACAGTAGTGCTGGTTTTGTTGTGAAAAGGTCACTTGTTTTCCTAAGACAAGTGATTTTTCTTTATATAGGGTCAGCAGCTCTTCTTCGCTAGTGGTAAAAAAGTGGTGCCAGATTGCTGTAATCAACTGGTTACGTGTAATAGAGGGAGAGACGGTAAAGAGACTGGTTGCAGTTTTGGACAGTTCTACGGGTAAGTCAGTCAGGCAAAAATTCAGTCCAACTCCTATTACCACGTCGGTTACAATCTGGGCTTCAATAGAAGAGATGGCTTCCGTTAAAATACCAGCAATCTTCTTTCCGTTTCGATAAATGTCATTGACCCATTTGATGTCGACTTGGATACCTGTTAGCTGATCGATGGCCTTAACAATAGCTGCTGCAACGAGCAGGGTATAGGGTTTCAATTCTTGAAAACTAATCTCAGGACGCAGGTGCAAGGTCATGTAAATCCCCCCTGTTTCAGCCGTAAAAAAAGATCGGCCAAACCGCCCCTGAGCTTTCGTTTGAGAGGGGGCTAGATAAAGGGCTGGGCTGCTACCTTGCTGCTTGATTCCCTGTTTGGCATCCAGTTGAGTTGAGACGCTATTGTTATTCAAATGAACAGGGATGTTGAGGCTTTGTTCAATTTCTTTGGGAAGCAGGAGGTCGCCTTGTTCTAAGCGATAGCCCCTATTGGGCCCTGCCTTGATAACTAGCCCCTGCCTTTCTAAATGTTTGATGCCTTTCCAGACTGAGGTTCTTGAAATCCCCAATAACTGGGCCAACTCTTCTCCGCTGATATAGTCTTGTGTTGTTCCGAGGAGCTTATAAATTTTTTCATAGGTTTTCATGCTTTCATTATACCAAAAAAAGTGTTTCGATGTGGTATAATAGGAGACGATAAAGGTCAAATAAAGGAGGAGCCATGAATACCATTGATTACCTTGTCACATTAACCGGCATCCCATCGCCGACAGGCTATACAAGAACCATCATGGACTATATCCAGTCTGAGGTTACAGACTTAGGCTACCAGGTCGTGCAGACCGCCAAAGGCGGTATCCTGGTGAGTACCAGAGGAGCAGATGAGAGTAGGCATCGAGTCGTGACAGCGCATTTAGATACTCTAGGGGCCATGGTGCGGGCGATTAAGCCTGATGGACGGTTGAAGATGGATCTCATCGGAGGCTTTGGCTACCCTTCTATCGAGGGGGAGAACTGTCTGATTCATGTGGCTAAAAGTGGTAAGACTTATACAGGAACGATTTTGATGCACCAGACCTCTGTCCATGTCTATGCCGATGCCAAAACAGCAGAGCGTAATCAGACCAATATGGAAATTCGTCTCGATGAGAAAGTGACTTCTGCTGAGGAGACTCGCGCTCTAGGCATCGATGTGGGGGATTTTATCTCTTTTGACCCGCGGACAGTTATCACTGAAAGTGGCTTCATCAAGAGTCGACACTTGGATGATAAGGTGTCAGCGGCCATTTTGATTCATTTGCTCAAGCGCTACAAAGAAGAAGAAATCCTCCTACCGTATACGACACATTTTTATTTTTCAAATAACGAAGAGATTGGATACGGGGCGAACTCCAGTCTGCCTGATCAGGTAGTAGAGTATCTAGCTGTTGATATGGGGGCTATGGGAGATGACCAGCAGACCGATGAATATACAGTCTCTATCTGTGTCAAAGATGCTTCGGGTCCTTATCATTATGAATTGCGTCAGCATTTGGTAGCTTTGGCGCAGGAGAACGACATTCCCTACAAGCTGGATATTTATCCCTATTATGGGTCGGATGCTTCGGCTGCCATGCATGCAGGAGCAGATGTCAAGCATGCTCTCCTCGGAGCAGGAATTGAATCGAGCCATTCCTACGAACGCACCCATATTGACTCGGTTGTAGCTGCAGAGAAAATGGTTGATGTTTATCTGAAATCAGCGATGGTAGAATGATTTTTTAAATAGAGCTGTTATAGTGCTTTCGTTTTAACATTGGATGTAGAAATCAATCGCTGCCTACAAAATAAGTAGCGAACGAAGTGAGCTTCAGGTTGTAGACAAAGTATCTCTGAGAAAATTTGTCAATGTCAATATCGAAGGATAGTATCAGTGCTCTTATCTCTTCGTGAAAAGGCGAGCGAAGCGAGCTCATAACCGCTACTTAAGTAAAGTATCATAATAAAATAATCGTTTTGAACGTTTTTAGCAAGATGATAATATGCATTTTTCTATAGGCGGAGTTTTTTGTCTAACCGTAGGTAGAGTAGAGTTCAAAAAAACGTATGAATCGTCATACGTTTTCGTTTATTATAGCACCATGCCATGGAACAATTTTTCTTTCATAGAGCGGTCATCGAGGACTGCCTGGTAAAAATGAAGGTGACTGGCACTGTAGTAAGGAATGACATAGATTCCCACAATACCAAAACTAAGGACTGTTAGGATGAGCCAACCAATAAAGGACAGGTTCAAGATAAAGCCTTTCATTTTATACCCCTTCATCAAATGGCGGCTTTCCTTAATGACGGCGAGTGGTCCAGTATAGGTGTCGTGTGCTAACTGGTCAAACAAAAGTGGTTCTACAAGGAAGTAAGCATAGACCTGTGGGAGGAAAAGGGCAAGTCCTGCTATTCCCATGATAAAGCCGACGAGCATCATCATTCCCGCAACGACGAGTAAGTCTTCTGGTAGTTGCCCTAGACCAGCTGCTAAGGCAGCCATGAAAAGCCCACCCAAGAGGATGGAAAAGCCGATGGTCGCAACCAAGCTCCAAAGAAAGAGAAAGAGTGACTTTAAGAGATAGGTAGCTAAGAGACTACCGAAACGTTGGTGATTAAATAGGCTAAAAGAATCCTTGAAACTAACACTGTCACGATAGTGGTAGATAACTTGAAAAAGGGCAAGCAAAATCGATAGGCTCATCAAATCAGCTAAAATTCCGTAGAAGAAAGGAAAAGCCGTCGATTTGATAAAGACAGAGAAGTCAAGGGAAGGTGAAGTGACTAATTCTAGGGCTAGGTTATTGGACTGTGATGAACTGATGAATTGGATGACAACACCCATGATGACAGGGATGAGAGCAAGGAGATAGGCTCCAGGAGTCTCAGCAATGGTTTGGCGTGCTTTGGCACGAATTTGTTGAATAGAAAACATAAAAACCTCCTGCCTATAGTGTAGCACAATATGAGGTGACAAGCTAGTCTTTTTTTGATAGACTAGATAGGCTTGTGGAGTTTCTTTTTGGGGAATACCTATCGTAGAGAGACCCTTTAGACAAGACAAATACCTAGGACTGTTTTTCCTAGCGGGAGGTACAAGATGACATCACCGATTCAGTATCGATTGATAAAAAAAGAAAAGCATACGGGAGCGCGTTTGGGGGAAATTGTGACGCCACACGGCACCTTTCCAACACCGATGTTTATGCCTGTTGGCACCCAAGCAACTGTCAAGACCCAGTCTCCAGAAGAACTCAAGGAAATGGGGTCGGGTATTATCTTATCCAATACCTACCACCTATGGCTGCGACCGGGCGATGAGTTGATTGCGCGTGGCGGAGGTTTGCACCAGTTCATGAACTGGAATCAGGCG
This sequence comes from Streptococcus azizii, assembly GCF_001984715.1. Classification (GTDB taxonomy): domain Bacteria; phylum Bacillota; class Bacilli; order Lactobacillales; family Streptococcaceae; genus Streptococcus; species Streptococcus azizii. The sequence goes on along the minus strand of NZ_MSPR01000002.1, from coordinate 52,150 downwards.
ATTTTGACAGATAGTGGGGGCTTTCAAGTCTATTCCTTGGCGGATAGTCGGAACATCACTGAAGAGGGTGTGACATTTAAAAACCATCTGAATGGGTCAAAAATGTTCTTATCACCTGAAAAAGCGATTGCTATTCAGAACAATCTAGGGAGCGACATCATGATGAGTTTTGATGAATGTCCGCAGTTCTATCAGCCCTATGGTTATGTCAAAAAGTCGATTGAGCGTACCAGCCGTTGGGCAGAGCGTGGCTTAAAAGTCCATCAGCGACCGCATGACCAAGGTCTCTTTGGAATCGTGCAGGGAGCTGGCTTTGAAGATTTGCGTCGTCAGTCGGCCCAGGATCTTGTCAGCATGGATTTTTCTGGTTACTCCATCGGAGGTCTAGCTGTTGGGGAGTCGCATGAAGAAATGAATGCAGTGCTTGATTTTACAACGCCTTTATTACCAGAAACGAAGCCGCGTTATCTCATGGGAGTTGGGGCACCGGATAGCTTGATTGATGGGGTAATCCGTGGAGTGGACATGTTTGATTGCGTATTGCCGACACGGATTGCTAGAAATGGTACCTGTATGACCAGCCAGGGTCGTTTGGTAGTGAAAAATGCCCAGTTTGCAGAGGATTTCACCCCTCTTGACCATGATTGTGATTGCTATACCTGTCGTCACTATACGCGGGCCTATCTTCGCCACCTTCTTAAAGCGGATGAAACCTTCGGTATCCGCCTAACCAGCTACCATAATCTTTACTTCTTGCTCAAACTGATGCGCAATGTTCGCCAAGCGATTATGGACGATAATCTCTTGGAGTTCCGTGAAGACTTTGTCGAGCGCTACGGATACAATAGCTCAAAGCGTAATTTTTAATAGACTCACTTAGTTTATACCTAAAGGTAGCCACAGCTGTCATTGACTAAAGCCGAAACAGCTGCCTATCTTTTTTCTCACATTTTTAGTCCGAACTCAGTTGACTAAGATACAAAGTCCGTGAAAAACTCAAAGTAAAAATAGGACTCTTGACGAAGTATCCTTTTGATTTTTAAAGAGTATAGGAGTCCGACCTCTTCATAATAACGGAGGGTACGAGTGCTAACACCAGATAGGCTTGCCAGTTGGCGAATCGAATACACCATATTTTTATCCCCCTTTGTTATCTATATCTTGCAAGATAGGGACGAGAAACACCGATGTTTTTCCTCCCACTTTTTATTATATAAGTTGACGTTGCGGTAATGTCAAGTCTTTTTTAAAAAAAGAACAGATGGATTTTTCCATCTGTTAGAGATATTCTAGTAATCGTTCGACAAACTGGCTAGTGCTAAGGGTAGGGACTGGGCTATCTGCTGCTAAATCGGCTGTCATTTCTAGGCCTTCTAGGGCAGTTGCAATGGCATTTTGGATGCGATTAGCGACCTCTTTCCAACCGATATAGGAAAAGAGCATGGCACCAGAAAGGAGCAAGGAGCAAGGATTAGCTATGTTTTGACCTGCAATATCTGGTGCAGTACCATGAGTGGCTTCAAAGATGGCATGCCCAGTCTGATAATTGATGTTGGCGCCGGGAGAAATGCCGATTCCTCCCACATGAGCAGCAAGGGCATCACTGGCGTAGTCACCATTGAGATTGGTGAGAACCACTACATCGAATCTTTCAGGATGAAGCAGGGCTTGTTGGAAGAAATTATCTGCAATGAGGTCATTGATACAGAGTTGCCCACTTTCTATAAAGGAACCATATTCTCTTTTAGCTAAGTCATAGCCCCAGCGCCGAAAGCCCCCTTCGGTGAATTTTTGGATATTTCCCTTGTGGACGAGGGTGACTTGGGAGAGCTTGTTTTCAAGGGCGTAATCAATCGCAGCGCGTACGATTCGCTCACTTCCTTCGACCGAAATTGGCTTGATACCGATACTGCTAGTCTTAGGAAAGCGAACCTTCGTCACCCCCATCTCGGTTTGGAGAAAATCCATCACACGTTTGACCTCTACAGTACCAGCCTCCCACTCAATGCCACTATAGATGTCCTCTGTATTTTCTCTAAAGACAGTGATACGGGTCTTTTCGGGATGTTTGAGAGGGCTATCAACTCCTTTAAAGTAGCGAATTGGTCGAACGCAGGCATAGAGATCTAGTTCTTGTCTCAAGGCGACATTGAGTGATCGGATGCCACCTCCTACAGGCGTCTCAAGCGGTCCTTTGATGGCAATGAGACAATCTTTGATACAGGTCATCGTTTGTTCTGGTAGCCAATCGCCCCTTGTATCATAGGCTTTTTTACCAGCCAGAATTTCTAGCCATTCTACCTTTCTCTGCCCTTGATAGGCTAACTCTATTGCACGGTCAAAGACAGTCTGTGCAGAGGACCAGATTTCTGGCCCTACTCCATCACCTTCAATATAAGGAATGGTGACCTGATTCGGAACGATGAGTCGCCCATTTTCTAAATAAATCTTATGAGACATAGCCTCTCCTTTCTAAGGGAATGTAGGACAGATTTTCGGGTCCGAGGTAGTGTGAACGGGGGCGGATCAGCTTGTTGAAGCGCTGCTGCTCTTGAATGTGAGCAATCCAGCCTGCTACCCGACTCATGGCAAAAATGAGGGTGAAAATGGAACTATCAATGCCTAGGACATGGTAGACCGTTGCCGAATAGAAGTCAACATTTGGAATCAAGCCCTTGGTGTGTTTCATATAGTCTTCGATTTCACGAGAGAGCTGGTACCAGACTTCTTGCTCTGTCCCCTGGGTCAGCTCCTTTGCCATCTGGCGGAGATAGCTTTCCCGAGGGTCTTGTTGTTTGTAAACACGGTGTCCAAATCCCATGATTTTTTCCTGTGAGTCTAATTTTTCTTGGAGATAGGCCTTGGTATCCCCACAGGCACGGATTTCCTGCAACATATCAAATACCCGTTCGTTCGCCCCTCCGTGGAGTGGTCCTTTCAAGGTACCGATAGCTGTTGTAACGCAGGAATAAATATCTGACAGGGTTGATGCGCAGACACGAGCCGCAAAAGTGGAGGCATTGAGTTCATGGTCAGCATGTAAAATGAAGGACTTATTGAGGGCTTGACTTTCTAGCGGAAGGGGTTCCTGTCCAGTCAGCATATAGAGGAAATTTTCTGCAAAGTCCAAATCTTTACGGGGAGCAATCGGTGTTTGCCCATTGCGTAGGCGCGCAAAAGTTGCAATAATAGTCGGAATCTTTGCCATCAGTTGAATAGATTGTTCATAGGTGGCCTCTAGGGATTGTTGTTCCGCATTGACATTATAGACTCCTAGCAAGCTGACAGTTGAGCGCAGGACGCTCATGGGATGGAGATGTTTGCGCGATTGGATGAGGATACATTGTTCTACTGCATCGCTAATGGCATAGTTTGTTCGCAATTCATCTGTAAACCTTTGGTACTCATGTGCAGTAGGTAGCCGTAGGTTCCAAAGGAGATAGATGGTTTCTTCAAAAGAAGCCTGATTGTCGATCAGCTCTGAAATATCGTAGCCAGCATAGGATAGATGGTCATTCTGAATCGAGCTGATACGGGTATGGCAGGCGATTAAATCTTTTAATCCATTGTCTTGTGTCATAGGCTTTTCTTTCTAAATTAAGATACCAAGTCTGTTAAAGACTCAGTTAAGATGTGAGGACGTCAAGAGCAAAGTAAAAATAGGAGACTGACGATGTGTTCGATGAACACAAGGCGGGCTATCCCTAAAGGGATTCTCATCTGTAATCAGCTAAAGCTGAAACAGCTGCCTATCTTTTTTACACTGCTCTTAGTCCGACCTCAATTCCATAAGATACAGGGACATTTAAAAAGCGAATATCCTTGAACGAAGTAACTCTCCACTGGATAGTTGCTTCCGTATCCGTAAGTGAACATAGTTCAAACGGATATAGCAAAATAGGAAATATGACGAGTGAAAAGCTCCAGTGGAGGTTTTCAGCCTAAAGATAGCTTTGTCTTTTTCGTACAGAGTTTAGGGCGTGTTCAGTTCATTGAGTGGGTGGATGCTGCGAGTTTTTTACGGACGACCATAGGTAAAATACCGCCGTTTTGATAGTAGCGAATATCTGCCGCAGCATCAAAGCGCAGTAAGGCTTGGAAAGAAATATCTCCATTTTCTCCATGTGCGACAATCTCCACTATTTCTTGAATATCCGGTGTCTCAGGGAGATGAATGTCATAGCGTTCAAAGCCAGTTAATCCAAGGCTATCTGCTGTTTGTCCTTCCAAAAATTGGAGAGGGGCAATCCCCATCATCACGAGGTTAGAGCGATGGATGCGTTCAAAACTTTCAGCCAATACTGCCTTGACACCTAGTAAGGCAGAACCTTTTGCAGCCCAGTCACGACTTGACCCCATACCATAATCTTTACCAGCGATAATCAAGGTTCCAACCTTTTTAGCTTGATAGGCCATGGCAGCGTCATAAATCGGGATAATCTCTCCTTCATAGGATGTGAATCCACCTACTTTTCCTTGGGCTAGTTCATTCTTGATGCGGATGTTCGCAAAGGTACCACGCATCATGACCTCGTGATTCCCTCTGCGACTACCGTAGGAATTAAAATCCATATAGTCGACCCCATGTTGGCTCAAATAGCGAGCAGCAGGACTGATACGAGCGATATTACCCGCTGGGGAAATATGATCTGTAGTGACGCTGTCTCCAAATTTTGCAAGTGGCTGGAGGTTTAGTAGCGGTTTGATGACTAGGTCCTCTTCTAAATGATTGAAATAGGGGGGATTTTGGATGTAGGTTGATTGGGGATTCCACTGAAAGCTCTTACTCTCAGTGACAGGAATTTGATTCCATTTCTTGCTGTCTGAAAAGATATGCCCATACTCTTTTTCAAAGAGACTGCGGGTGACATACTGCGCAACGTAGGTTTCAATCTCTTTGCTTGCAGGCATAATATCAGCGAGATAAATGGGTTGATGGTTGGAATCACATCCTAGGGGTTCGCTTGTCAAATCAATAGAGGTCGTTCCTGCGAGAGCATAGGCAACAACCAGTGGTGGACTAGCTAGGAAATTGGCCTTGACTAAGGGATTGATTCGCCCTTCAAAATTTCGATTGCCCGATAGGACTGCGGAAGTGAGCAAATCCTTATTTGTTATAGCTTGTGCAACTTCGGGACGGAGGTTTCCAGAATTTCCAATACAAGTCGTACAACCGTATCCCACAACTTGAAAGCCGAGGGTGTCTAGATAGGCTTGGAGACCCGAATCTTTCAAGTAGGCAGAGACAACTTTTGAACCTGGGGCAAGGGAGGTTTTAACGGTTGGTGCTACCCTCAGTCCTTTTTTGACAGCATTGCGGGCTAGCAAGCCCGCAGCCATGAGAACGTAGGGATTCGAGGTGTTGGTACAAGAAGTGATTGCAGCGATGGCTACATGACCAGTTTTGATGGGGTAATCCTGTCCTTCAATAGAAACATGTGCTATTTTGTCTAACTCCTCAGGCTCCAAGCCGAATCCTTGTGTCCCTGCTTCTCGGCTGATACTAGCTTGAAAAACTGACTTGGCTTCTGCCAGATCGATCAAGTCTTGGGGACGTTTGGGACCGGCAATACTAGGACGAATACTGGATAAATCAACAGTGATGACCTTAGTATACGTAGGTTCAGTATCTGGAGTGTAGAAAAGGTGATTGAGCTTGGCATAGTGTTCGGTGAGGGCGATATGTTCTTCGCTACGATTGGTCAAGCGCATGTAGTTTAGGGTTTCTTCGTCAATAGGGAAATAACCGCAGGTCGCGCCGTATTCCGGTGCCATATTGGCAAGGGTCGCTCTGTCTGCGAGGCTCAAGTGTGCCAGCCCCGGTCCGAAGTATTCAACGAATTTTCCAACAACCTGCTCCTGGCGTAAAATTTGTGTGATGCTGAGGGCTAAATCGGTTGCCGTTGCAATGGTGGGGAGCTGTCCTGTGAGACGGACACCAATCACTTCTGGAACGGGGAAGTAGGAAGCCTCTCCCAGCATAGCTGCTTCGGCTTCAATCCCTCCGACCCCCCAACCAAGGACGCCAATTCCATTGATCATGGTAGTATGACTATCTGTTCCAAACATGGAGTCAGGGTAGAGGAGACCATCTTTTTCGATGATGACATCGCTTAAAAATTCGATATTGACCTGATGGATAATTCCGGTTGCAGGAGGAACAGCACGGTAATTATCAAAGGATTTCTCAGCCCATTTGAGAAATTCGTAGCGTTCATTATTCCGCTGAAATTCCAGAGTGAGATTATCTTCCAATGCTGTATCGCATCCATAGGCGTCAACCTGGACACTATGGTCAATGACCAAGTCGACTGGAATTTCAGGATTGATCAATTCAGGGTTTCCCCCGCGGGTGATAATGGCTTCTCGCATGGAGGCCAGATCCACAATGACCGGTACACCAGTAAAATCTTGGAGGATGACGCGACTCGGCTTAAAAGGAATTTCTCCCTTGGGAGCCTTTGCATCATAGTTCACTAAATTTAAAATGTGATGTTTCGTGACGTCTTTTCCATCAAATGTTCTGAGCAAACTTTCGATTAAGATACGGATAGTATAGGGAAGTTCTTGAATCTCTTTGCCTTCGTGGGCAAGAACATCTTGGATATCGCAGTAGTTAAATTCACGCTGATTGAATGAACAAGTGGTCATCTTTTTCATCTGGACACCTCCGTATATTTTTCCAAATTTTAAAATAATTATACAGATACAGTCTTCGTTCGTCAATGCAAAAAAGAAAACTATGTTATATTTTATAACATAGTTTTGTAAGCGAGTATGTGAGAAGGTTTGCGGAAATATATAGATTTATATGAAAAACAATTAGCTGAAGAATAAGAAGTAGCTAGCAGCTGTCAGTCAATGGATTCTCCCTCGGAGTCAGCATCACCTGATACTCAAGTGATTGATATTAGATAGGCTTCATAGAAAAAGCCCTTATTTATTAGGTGTTTAGTCTAACAAATAGGGGCATATCATCTTATGTGGAATTTCTAGTTGGTAAGGTTGACTGTGTGCTAGGAATGACGCTTCCTTTCAAGCGGTTTATGGCTCAAAATATAACAGTTCCTTGCTGGTATCAGTAAAGACTTCAAAGCCGTTTTGGGTTACGTAGCCGCAGTCTTCAATGCGGACGCCCACCTTTTCTGGGATATAGATGCCCGGTTCGACAGAAAAGCACATGCCTTCTTCAAGGACAAGGTCGTTTCCTTCCATGATGGATGGGAACTCATGAACGTCCATGCCAATTCCATGTCCTAAGCGATGATTGAAATACTCACCGTAACCAGCTTTTTCAATGACTTGTCGAGCTGCCCGATCTACTTCCTGGGCAGTCACACCTGGTTTGATTTTTGCAAGTGCAGCCTGTTGGGCTTCGAGGGTGAGGGCATAGATGTCCTTTTGGAATTGGTCAGGTTGCCCCACTGCAACGGTTCTGGTCATATCGCTGGCATAGCCGTTTGCCATGACACCGAGATCAAAGAGAAGGAGGGCATTGTTTTCTACCCTGTGAGGGCCAGGGATACCATGGGGATTGGCGGCATTGTGACCTGTCAAGACCATGGTTTCAAAGCTCATTTCAAGCCCTTCACGTTTCATGGCAAATTCAATTTCTGCTATGATGTCGGTTTCTGTTTTGTCACCTGAAATCGCTTCAAATCCGATTTGTACAGCCTTATCTGCCCAATTTCCTGCAATGCGCATTTTTTGAATCTCATCGGCTGATTTTATCAGGCGCATACGGTTGATGATGGGAGTGAGATTATCGAAAGTTGCATGTTCAAAAACAGTTTTCAAGCCTTGGTATTTGGTGAGAATGAGATGGTCAAACTCAAGTCCGATGTGTTTGTAGTTCTTAGCGGATAGAGTGGCACTGATTTTTTTCCAAGGATTTTCTGAATCAACGTAGCCGACCACGGGAAAGTCCACTTTTTTTATTGCACGTTCAGAATCAAGTGCAGGCACAAAAAGGAGAGGCTCACTTTCTGGACTGATAAAAAGGAAGAGTTGGCGTTCGTGTGGATCGCTATAAAAGCCCGTTAGATAGTTGATCGAAACCGGATCGGAAAAAACAGCCATGTCTAAGTCAGCAGCTTGTAAATGAGACAGGAGAGTAGTGATTTTGCTCATAAAGGATACCTTCTTTCTATTTGTTTTATTGTGTCAAAAAAGGGAGAAAAAATCAAGAATTTATCGTAAAAATAAGGGGAAGAACAATAGTTAGGGTTCGATAAGAAGGTGGGAGTACGAAAGAAGGGGGAGAGTCGGTCACCTTCAATAGTTTATCCTCTCCCCCCTTTTGTTAATGGTATAAAGTACAAGAAAGAGATGGAGCGTTTCTGGTTTGCAATCATTTTCGTGCCTTTTCTCAAAACTTTTCCAAAAAATACGGGATAACTCTTGAAAGGGATTTCAAAAAGTGATACACTATAGAGAGGGTGAAAGCGAAATTTTCATAAAAAGAAGGTGAAAGGAACTTACAATTATGTTGAATACTGACGATACAGTAACTATTTATGACGTTGCTCGCGAAGCCGGTGTTTCGATGGCGACCGTCAGCCGAGTGGTGAATGGGAATAAGAATGTAAAGGAAAACACGCGTAAAAAAGTATTGGAAGTGATTGATCGTTTGGACTATCGGCCAAATGCTGTGGCGCGTGGCTTGGCCAGCAAGAAAACCACGACAGTTGGGGTTGTGATTCCAAATATCGCCAATGCCTATTTTGCAACCTTGGCTAAAGGAATTGATGACATAGCCGATATGTATAAGTACAATATTGTCCTTGCAAACAGTGATGAAAATGATGAAAAAGAAATTAATGTCATCAATACCCTATTTTCAAAACAGGTTGACGGTATTATTTTTATGGGGTATCATTTGACAGATAAAATTCGTGCAGAGTTTTCTCGGTCTCGGACACCGATTGTCCTTGCAGGAACAGTTGACTTGGAACATCAATTACCGAGTGTCAATATTGATTATGCAAAAGCAAGCAAGGATGCGGTAGATTTGCTAGCTAAAAACAATAAAAAAATTGCTTTCGTATCAGGTCCATTAGTGGATGACATCAACGGGAAGGTCCGCTTCACAGGCTATAAAGAAGGTTTGAAAGCAAATGGCTTACCTTTTAACGAAGGGCTTGTCTTTGAATCGAAATACAAGTATGAGGAAGGCTATGCGCTTGCCGATCGTATCTTGAATGGTGGTGCGACAGCAGCATACGTGGCAGAAGATGAAATTGCGGTCGGATTATTGAACGGGGTTGTAAATAAGGGAATCAGGGTTCCAGAGGACTTTGAGATTGTGACGAGCGATGATTCATTAGTCACCAAATTTACCAACCCGAACTTGACCTCTATTAGTCAACCTTTGTATGATATTGGTGCGATTGCGATGCGGATGCTAACTAAGATTATGCATAAGGAAGAATTGGATACGCGCGAAGTCATCTTGAATCATGGCATTAAAGAGCGTCAATCAACAAAATAGCAAATAGGAGAAGCTAGGCACAGATGTCTGGCTTTTTTCTCATATGTTTAGGCCGAACTTAGTTGGCTAGGTGGAATATCCTTGGCTCGAAATCCATTCATCTGGCTTTGGCTTTACCTTATGTATGACATCCCTCAAAGGTTTTTCCCGTCAAACGTCTACAGTTTAGGAATATAGAAAAAGGGATTGTATGGTATAATAATGGCATGAAAGTGCTATTGTATTTAGAAGGAAAGACAGTTTTAGAAAAATCAGGTATCGGGCGTGCTCTCTATCATCAGATGGAGGCACTCGACTTGGCAGGGATTCCTTATACGACTGATTTATTAGGTGATTACGATGTGGTCCATATCAATACCTATGGACCGCGCAGTTGGCTCTTGTTGCAGGCAGCTAAGCGCCGCGGGAAAAAGGTCATTTTGCACGGACATTCGACCATGGAGGATTTTCGTAATTCCTTTATTGGCTCTAACCTCCTAGCTCCTCTTGTAGGCAAGTATCTGGCAAGTATGTACCAGCAGGCTGACTTTGTGATTACGCCGTCTGACTACTCCAAAAAATTGATTCAAGGCTATGGTGTGACAACTCCGATTGTCGCTGTTTCAAATGGGATCGATCTGGATAAATACCAAAAAGATCCGCGCAAGGAAGCTATTTTTCGTGAACATTTCGGGCTTGCAGCCGATCAGCCTGTGGTGGTTTGTGCAGGACTGTACTTCCGTCGCAAGGGGATTGAGGAGTTTGTGCAGGTAGCAGAGCGCATGCCTCATATTCGCTTTATCTGGCTAGGTAGTGTCAATAAATGGATTATTCCGTCCTATATTCGTAAGATTGTCAATGGGGATCATCCAGAAAATGTGAGCTTTCCTGGTTATTTCAAGGGTGCCGTTTTTCAGGGAGCTATGAGCGGTGCGGATGCTTTCTTCTTTCCCTCCTATGAAGAAACCGAAGGAATCGTTGTCCTAGAAGCCCTTGCTAGTCACCAGCAAGTGGTCCTACGTGATATTCCAGTCTACGAGGGCTGGATAGATGAGAATAGTGCTGAACTGGGACAGAATGTCGATGACTTTGTAGCGTCTATCCAGAAAATTTTGGATAGACAAGTGGATAAGAGGGAGGCTGGCTACCAGGTGGCAGCAAGTCGCTCGCTCGATAAGGTATCCTACCAGTTGGCGGATGCTTATCGTCAAGTAATGGAGTTATAGATGAGAATTGGACTATTTACAGATACGTATTTCCCACAGGTATCAGGGGTCGCAACTTCGATTAAGACCCTCAAGATGGAACTTGAAAAACAAGGACACCGTGTCTTTATCTTTACCACAACAGACAAGGATGTCAATCGCTACGAGGATTTGGATATTATCCGGATTCCAAGTGTCCCCTTCTTTGCTTTTAAGGATCGGCGTGTTGCCTATCGCGGCTTTACTGACGCTCTAAAGATTGCAGGCCGCTATAATCTAGACATCATCCATACCCAGACAGAATTCTCCTTAGGTATACTGGGAAAAATGATTGCGCGGGAATTGGATATCCCAGTTGTTCATACCTACCACACTCAGTATGAGGATTACGTTCGCTATATTGCCAAGGGAAAGCTGATTCGTCCAGGTATGGTCAAATACTTGGTGCGTGCCTTTTTGAGCGATTTGGACGGTGTGATTTGTCCCAGTGAAATTGTGGAAAACCTCCTCACAGAATACAATATCCTCATTTCAAAACGGGTCATTCCGACCGGGATAGAGTTAGCTAAATTTGAACGTCCAGAAATTACAACAGAGACGACCGCTGAATTGCGGGAACAACTGGGAGTCCAGCCAGATGAAACCATGTTGCTTAGCCTATCGCGAATCTCTTATGAAAAAAACATTCAGGCCATTATTGCAGCTATGCCACGTATTCTAGCAGAAAATGAACAGGTCAAGCTGGTGATTGCAGGTGGTGGTCCCTATGCCCAGGACTTGGAGCAACAGATTCGAGAGCTAGGGTTAGAAGACCGAATCGTGATGACTGGTATGATTGCACCGAGTGAAACGGCTCTCTATTATAAGGCGGCGGATTTCTTTATTTCGGCTTCAACCAGCGAAACGCAGGGCTTGACCTATCTGGAAAGCCTTGCTTCTGGGACGCCTATTATTGCAGAGTGGAATCCTTATTTGGAAAATCTTGTATCTGACAAGATGTTCGGGACCCTGTATCGGCATGAGGCGGAATTGGCTGATGCTGTGCTAGATGCCATTTTACTCACTCCTATGATGAGCCCGCACCAGCTAGCCAAAAAATTGTATGAAATTTCCGCAGAAAACTTTGGTCGCAGGGTCTATGAATACTATCTAGATTTAAAAATTTCCTATGACTTTAGACGGGAACATATCAAGGAGGATAGCACTGCTGAAAGCATCTTGAAGGAAGCGATAGGCTTGCCTAGACGTGCCTTTGTCAAATCGTCTGATACAACAGCAGCCATCTTTAAAAAGTCAGTTGAGCAGGTCAAGTCAATCCGTACTTATTTTGAGGATTGAGTCGATTGATTCAGAGGTGATGGAAGGAGATATGTTCAGAAAAAGAATAGTTTGCCCCTGTTTTAGAAAGGGTTCAAAAATCTTGTACCTTAGGATAAATCAAGCTGTCCCGCCTTCTGTGAGGTGAAAGGAGTGGACGTATCAAGATGAATTGTGGAGGAGAAATCTTCAAAGATTTCCTTCAACAGTTTAATGACCGTTGAAGGAGCCTCTAACGATTGACACGAGTTGCTCTCGGCTCATTTCCAACCTCCATGGTCTAGGAGACTAATGGAGCAAGTACTAAAAGCAGACGAAAAGATTATAATAGAAATAGGTGGAATGGTCATCGATTGATTTTCCCTCAGCTTCTTTTTATCTGTCCAGTATGATTCGCTGTGCGTTTCGCTGTTTCTAGAAAAAATCAGGATAAATACTTGAATTTTCCCTTAAAGGTGCTATAATAGCAATCAGAGACAAGTCTGTTAGGAACTTTTTTTAAGAGAGTGCGTGGTTGCTGCAAACGCATAAAAAGCCTAACGAGATACTCCTCTTTCGCATTTTTATGAAAACATAAAAGGGTGGTCCCCTTATCGCCAAACATGAGGTTTATGACGTTTTGTCATAGATAAATGAAGGTGGAACCACGTTGCGACGTCCTTTTTAAGGATGTCGTTTTATTTTTAAAAAAGGAAACTATTTTATGGATATTATTGATCTCAGCTCTAAACAAATCGAGCAACTGGCAGATCATCTAGAAAGCTATGACAATCATTTTATTCCACCTTCCAGCTCAGGAAGAGTTTCCATTGGTATCAGCGATGAGAGTGGATATCTAATCGCAGGGCTTGATGCTACGATGACTGCTTTTCATATCCTCTATGTTTCAACGGTTTTTGTCCATGAACAGTATCGTCGTCAGGGATTTGGGCGTCGGCTGATGGAGGAGATAGAAGTTCGTGCAAAGGCACTTGGAGCGCATACAATTAGACTAGATACCTTTGGCTGGCAAGGACCAGTGTTCTATGCTGCACTGGGTTACCAAGAAGTCGGGCATTACCACCATCTCAAAGACAACTATTCTGAGCATTTTTTTGTCAAGTATATATAATTTTTGAATGGTATCATCAAATGATAAAGGATTTTAAAATAGAGAAGGAGAAATAACATGATCCAAATTACTTTTCCAGATGGTGCAGTGCGCCAATTTGAATCTGGTGTGACAACTGTTGAGATTGCAGAGTCTATCAGCAAATCTCTTGCAAAGAAGGCACTTGCTGGTAAACTAAACGGCAGATTGATCGACACGACCCGTGCGATTACAGAGGATGGGGCACTTGAGATTGTCACCCCAGATCATGACGACGCGCTTGACATCTTGCGCCACTCAGCTGCCCATCTATTTGCACAGGCAGCCCGTCGCCATTTCCCGGATATTCACCTAGGTGTCGGTCCTGCTATCCAAGATGGTTTCTACTACGATACTGATAATGAAGCTGGTCAGATTTCAAATGAGGACTTGACCGTCATTGAAGAGGAGATGAGGAAAATCGTAAAGGAGAATTTCCCCAGCATTCGCGAGGAAGTATCCAAAGATGAAGCGCGTGAGATTTTCAAACACGATCCGTATAAATTGGAACTGATTGAAGAACATTCTGAAGATGAAGGTGGTTTGACCATTTACCGCCAAGGCGAATATGTGGATCTTTGCCGTGGTCCTCATGTGCCGTCAACAGGGCGTATCCAGGTCTTTCAATTACTCAATGTGGCAGGTGCTTACTGGCGTGGAAATAGTGATAATGCCATGATGCAACGGGTCTATGGCACAGCCTGGTTTGATAAGAAGGATTTGAAGAACTACATTCAGATGCGAGAGGAAGCCAAGGAACGTGACCACAGAAAACTTGGTAAGGAGCTTGATTTATTTATGATTAGCCAGGAAGTCGGACAAGGTCTGCCGTTCTGGTTGCCAAACGGTGCGACGATCCGCCGTACCTTGGAGCGCTACATCACTGATAAGGAATTGGCATCAGGCTACCAGCATGTCTATACTCCACCGCTTGCTTCTGTCGAGTTGTATAAGACTTCTGGTCACTGGGAGCATTATTCAGAAGACATGTTCCCGCCGATGGATATGGGAGACGGAGAAGAGTTTGTCCTTCGTCCGATGAATTGTCCCCACCATATACAAGTCTATAAGAATCATGTGCGTTCCTACCGTGAATTGCCAGTTCGTATCGCTGAACTTGGCATGATGCACCGCTATGAGAAATCAGGAGCCCTTTCCGGTCTCCAGCGAGTGCGTGAAATGACTTTGAACGATGGTCATATCTTCGTTGCACCAGAGCAGATCCAAGAAGAATTTAAGCGGGCACTCCAGTTGATTATCGATGTCTATGAGGATTTCAACTTGACGGACTACCGTTTCCGTCTATCTTATCGTGATCCAGCAGATAAGCATAAATATTATGATAATGATGACATGTGGGAAAATGCTCAAGCTATGCTAAAAGCAGCTATGGATGACATGGATTTGGATTACTTTGAGGCAGAAGGAGAAGCAGCCTTCTACGGTCCTAAATTGGATATTCAAGTGAAAACCGCTCTTGGAAATGAAGAGACCTTATCAACAATCCAATTAGACTTCTTGTTGCCAGAGCGCTTTGATCTCCACTATATTGGAGCTGACGGGGAGGAACACCGTCCTGTCATGATTCACCGAGGGGTGATTTCAACCATGGAACGCTTTACTGCTATCCTAATTGAAACCTATAAAGGAGCCTTTCCGACATGGCTTGCACCGACCCAAGTAACGGTGATTCCAGTTTCTAATGAAAAGCATGTAGACTATGCTTGGGAAGTGGCAAAAGAATTGCAAAACCATGGTGTGCGCGCTGTTGTTGATGAGCGAAACGAAAAGATGCAGTATAAGATTCGCCAAAGTCAAACGGGTAAGATTCCATATCAGTTGATTGTCGGGGACAAGGAGGTAGAAGACCATGCAGTCAATGTCCGCCGTTACGGACATAAGGAAACCCAAACGGTTGGTCTAGCAGCCTTTACCGAGCAAATCCTCGCAGACATTGCTAATTATTCACGAGTGAAACAAGATACAAAGCCCGTATAAAACTCAAAGCGCACTCTGTTTGAAGAAACAATCCACTGGATTATTTCTTCTGTATCTGTAAAGCGGATATAGCCTGCAACAGCTACGATAAAATAGGGAGAAAGGTATGTGGCAGATTCTAGCAAAGCGTCACTGGGATTTCACACCAGAAGGACTGACAGAACGCTATCGTGTGGCAGCCCAGCTTCTGACCCTCAAGGCACAGGGCTGGGCTGATGATAGCTTAGGCAGGGCAGTCGCTACACAATTAGACTTGGGTGACAGTCGGATTGGCTCTCCCTTGTTTTTCATGCTTTGGCGGTTAGAGAAGCATTTCAAATCTCCCAGACAGCTCTTGAGCTTGTTGGTTGCACTAGTCGATATGTCAGAGGATGTCACAGGAGAAGTAGCAGAGAATCAAGCACTAGTGGCGCGGTTTCATCCAACTCTTGCTCCCCATGATTCCTTTTGGTGGGAACTTTCCCAGTTGGTCAATCAAGCCTTTCCCGAGCAGACTATGAGCCAAGAGGACCTACTTGCACGACAACTGCACCAACTCCACTATGTGATTTCTAGCCAGCAGGCAGAGTATGTCCGACAGCAGTTTAAACGAGTGGGTGAGACAGATCGTCAGGCTCTGGCTCGTTATCTACGGAAAATCTATCCTTGGTGGTACTGGAAGAAGGACTATAGTATTGGAAGTTCTGCGCGATTGCACAACAAACTCAGGTTTGAAAAGGGGAAGAAAATGTATCCGTCAGGCTATTCTTCCTTTAATATCAAGATTCTGATTCATTTTCACACAGAGTTTATCCTTGATAGCCGAGGGAATTTTCTCAATGAACTAGATGCGCAAGAGGTAACCGAGATTGGCATCGTCAACGGAGCTAGTTTCAACTATGGTAGGGCAGGTAAACGCCACTGGAATTTAGATGTTGATCCTGTAGATCCTCATGACCCCGCCTTTCGCAATCAGGCAACCAAAGGCTTTCGTGCCCCGAATCGGAGTGGACGAATGGACGCGGATTATGACCACAGCTACTTTAATCCGCAGGGACTATACGCAGAAAAAGGTCTCTCCAATTACCAACAGACCAAGCTGGTTGTGCGGGATTTTAAAAGGTTACTGTGGAAAAAGTCCTTGTAAATCGGGATGAAATCCTATAAAATCAGTCTATATAGAATGTTGCGAGGTGGTAGAATGGATGTCAAATCATTTGTCCATGCGGTTTTGACACAGGACGAGGGACGGCTGAGAACCTTTTTTGCGGATAATGCTACGATTCGCTGGCACTGCACCAATGAGTGCTTTTCCGTGGATGACTACATTCGGGCTAATTGTGACTACCCCGGGGATTGGGACGGGGAAATCGAACGAATGGAAGAAATGGGAGATACGATTATCCTTGTTACCCGTATCTTTCCTGTGGACAAATCATTTTCTGTTCACGCTGTGAGCTTTCTCAAAATACAAGAGAAGTTGATTGTTGAGCTGGATGAGTATTGGGCAGATAACGGAGACATCCCTGACTGGAGAAAAGCTATGAGCTTAGGCAGACCGATTGGTAAATGATGAAAACCGCTGAAGAGATGCAGTTCTTCAGCGGTTTTTTCGGCTAGGTAGGATGTGCTCTATCTTTTAAAACCGTAGTAGATTGTTTCAAGAAAATAGTCAGAATAGTTGGTGATCACTAATGAAGATGAAAAAGCACACAAAAGAAATATAAAAATATTACAAAAAATATTGACAGAAAAAATCATCTATATTAAAATATAGATATATTTCAAAAAATAGGAGGGGAAATCTTTGAAAAGAAGAAAAGTAAGTGATTTTGTATCCTTCATACCTGGTGTGAATCCAACGAGAATTGAAAAACAATATGATATAAAAGAATTGATTTATTATGACCAGGCTGCATTTGAACAAGATTATCACTATACCGAAGGGCTGGCTGACGAAAATGTCAGTGAGACTGATTCAGATATTGTAACGCTACAAAAGGGAGACGTCGTTATTAGTAATTCTCTACAAAAAGCGGCAATGGTGGGTTTCTCCAATGCCGGGAAAATTCTGTCGCTTAATTTTACAAAGCTGGAGTTCAAGTCGGAAGCTCTTGATAAACACTACTTTCTTTATCTATTTAATAGTTATCGAGATGTCCAACGTCAGAAAGAGCGAGAGCTTCAAGGTGGTACAATCTTGCGCATTCCGATGAAATCATTGAATCAATTAGTGGTTCCGATTGTAGAGATAGAAGAGCAAATCAAAATAGGAAGTGCCTATCGTGAAGTTATAACCTTGAAGGCACGCTGGAATCAATGCGGAGAGTTATTGGAATGTTTCGCCAGTCAGGTGTTTGAAGAATATCTAAAGGAGAATTAAGATGAAGAAAAGTCAGGAGGAGTTGGCATTTGAGAAAGAGGTCATTGAGTATTTGACTCAAATAGGTGGTGTGAAGCAGTGGGAATATAAGAAAGAAATAAAGACTACAGAGGATCTATGGGCGAATTTCAAACGTATTTTAGAGCAAAACAACAGTGCCCGTCTAGAGGCACCGCTGACAGAGACAGAATTTAATCAAGTCAAGAAAGAGATTTCAAGTCTAGAGACCCCTTATAAAGCAGGTCAATTCCTTTATGGGGTGAATGGATCGTCACAAATTGAAGTGGATTTGGATAATGGGCAACATGTATTTCTCACGATTTTTGATCAAGAGCAGGTTGGTGGGGGCAATACCGTTTATCAAGTGGTCAATCAAATTCAACGTCCCAAAGTAGTAGACGGTAAGTCCGATCGTCGTTTTGATGTAACCTTACTCATCAATGGTCTGCCCCTGATTCAAATTGAACTAAAAAAAGCGCTTCATAGCGCAACGGAATCGTTACATCAAATGGAGCAGTATATTGCAGAGAAGCAGTATAGCGGGATTTTTTCCACCCTGCAAATTCTTATTGCCATGACACCTTATGAGATCCGGTATATGGCGAATACAACCTTGGATAACTTCAATCAAGCCTTTGCTTTCCATTGGCAAAATGAGGAAGACGCTCGTCGTGTGAGGGGGTGGAAGGAGTTTGCGGACAAGGTATTATCCATTCCCATGGCACATGAATTATCCACTCGCTATATGGTGCTTGATGGTACCAAAAATAAGGAAAGTCTTAAGGTAATGCGTCCGTATCAGGTTTATGCAACCAAACGAGTTCTTGATAAGGTGCGATCCTTTGGTTTTCAATATGGTGACGGTAAGCTAGGCTATATTTGGCATACAACAGGTTCAGGAAAAACCATTACTAGTTTTAAAACAGCATGGTTGGCAAGTCGCTTGTCTAATGTCGATAAAGTTATCTTTTTGGTCGATCGGATTGCTCTGACGAATCAAACGGTGGATGCTTATCAAGCCTATGATCCTGTATCTAGTTTTGAAGGAAAGACAGGTGTTGTCAGCGATACAGCCAACATATCCGACCTACATCGGAAGTTGACGAAAAAAAGTGATAAGAATATCATTGTGACCAGTATCCAAAAAATGTCGCGTTATGTTGCCAAAGAGAGCTTCAAGCCTGTCTCTGATCATATCTTATTTATTGTGGACGAAGCCCATCGTTCAACTGGAGATGGCAGTGAAAATGAAGGAATGTTAGAATCTATCCGCAGGGCTTTCCCGCAGTCTGCTTGGGTAGGATATACAGGAACTCCCAAATTTCCTGAAACGCCGACTATTTTTGGGGAGCTTCTACATGCCTACACGATTAAAGAAGCGATTGCCGATAAGAATGTATTAGGGTTTAATGTAGAATTTAAAGAGACGATTGAAGCTCCTGAAAATCCAACTGAGGAAGAAATCGATGACCGAATTCGTGCAAGTGTCTATGATGATAGTGTTGAACATGTTGACTTAGTTGTAAAAGATATTTTTGAGAATTGGAAGGAACGCTCGAATGATCGTAGATACAATGCTTTATTTACGGTGCATGTCGGAGGAACAAAAGCCAGCATTCCTCGAGCAATGGAGTATTTTGATAAGTTTGTCGAAATCAATAAAACAAAGAGTGAGGGAGACAAATTAAAAGTAGCGATTAGTTTTTCAGCAGATACCTCAAATGGAGCCAATCAGTTAAAAACAAATGAGAATCTTCATCGTGCCATCAAGACCTACAATCAGCTATTTGGCACGACTTTTGATATGACTAGTGTCAAGCAGTATGCAGAGGATGTAGCGCGAAGGTTAAATAAAACAGCAGACGATGGCAAGTATCTAGATCTTGTAATCGTCGTCGATCAGTTGCTGACAGGTTTTGATGCTCCAGAGTTGAATACCTTATATATAGATCGAACCTTAAAAGGTGGAAATCTCATTCAGGCCTACTCTCGTACCAATCGTATGCACAATCTAATTGACAAACCATGGGGAAGGGTTGTGAATTACCGTTGGCCAAAGCAAAATGAATATGAGATGAATAAAGCGTTTGCCATTTACTCTAACCGTTCTTCAGCAGACGAGCAACTATCCTTGGAAGAGTTGAAGAAGGGAAATGAAGAGGCGAGCATCATTTCTAAACCGTTTAGTACTGTCCAAGTAGAGATGCAAGCTGTAGTAAAACGCTTATCGGAATTGACAGATGATTTTATCCAGTTACCTCCAAGTGAAAGGGCACAAGATAAGCTCTTTGAGGAGTTGAAAGAGTATAATCGCTTACTGAGCCAGTTGAAGCAATATACAGAAGATGACCAAGGCCAGAAGATTTCTGTTTATGACAATCCAGAAGAATTTTATAGTCAAATCGGGATTACAGAAGACCAAGAAATCATACTGACGACTGTTCTGGCTAGAGAATTAAAAGAAAGCCGAGCAAAACGAGAGGATATTGACATTTCCCAAGTCAATCTAGCTATGGTTCATATCCATAATGTAACGATTAACTATGATTACTTGGTGGATTTAATTGCCCAAATGGCAGATGAAATTCATGATGAACAGATGGATAAAGCCTGCCATACACGCGAAGCCATTCGATTTGAGATTGCAAAATCGGATAATGAGAAAGAAAGAAGTAAGGTGTCTCATTTTGTTGAGAAGATATTTGATAAAACCTTTGTCTTTGATGCCTATCCAGCCCCTCGTGATGTTGAAAAGATGAATCAAGCGATGGAGAGAGTTCAAAAAGAGAGCCATCTGAAGTTGATAACTGCCTTTATTCGCAAGTGGGGCTTGGACAATAGTACAAATCCTCGGGAACTAATAAAATTGATTGGTAAGCATCAGTTCGCCCAAGAGGATATGGATAAACAAGGAGAGATTACTGCTATTATGAATGAAGCACGAGCGGATTATAAGGAGATTGCTGAAGAGAGTGTGAGCCAGTTATCGTGGGTAAAGTATCGTAAAGAGTTGCGGATAGCACTTTATGAGTTGGCAGATATGATTAAGAGGCAAGAGTAATTTATATTTATATGTAACGACATGTAAATGGAATTGAAATGAAAAAATATACAAAGGATAGTAAGATGACAAAAATAGGTTTTTTATTTGGAGCAGGCGCTGAAATATCATACGGAATGCCAACAGGTGGGAAATTTGCCTTAGATATTTTTAGAAGAGATACAACAAGTGCCAAACAAGTATTTAGAGATAATAGAAGCAGGATAGATCTTGGTTCAAGATATGCATCAAGCTGGTTGCCAGAGGGATTCAATAATAAAAATGTAGGTTCCTTTGGTGATTCGGTATATGAGAATATAGTAAAAAGTACTATAGGTAACAATAGAGATGACATTATAAACAGAATAAATAATTTTGATGATATCGCTAATGCGGTACTTGATAATATGGGGATTAATCAAGATGATTTTAAAAAGGCTGTAAAGGATGATTTAGGGATAAGTTTTGGTGATATAACTGTTAATCAAAGATTAAGTTATAATAAGCATTTGAAAGATGGAGATAAACTCTTTAAAAGTGAATTTTTTGCAGTTTTATTGAGATATTATGAAATTTTTGAATTTTCATCTATTCATAAAGAATTTTTTGGAAAAATCTTGAAGTCTATTTTTCAGCTACATATAGGTGCATTAAGTGAAACCTTATCACGGAATCTTCAAGAAAGCATTTTGGACCGTCATGATTTAGAGTTAGATTTTTTTGATGATTTAGGTGGAAATTTATCTGTTAATTATCAAATGGCGGGAGTTAGGGGGCTAGAATTATTAGCAAGTAATAAACCAACAGGCTTATTACAAATTATCGAATTTTCATTCGGCATATTAGAGAAAATATATGTTGATGTGTTAGATTATAAATCTATTATTGATAAAAACTGGCACTATTTATATATCCCTAAAAAAGAGTGGGGAAAATTTTGTAAAATAAGTATTTTTTTACATTCTGTTAGAGAATATATTGAAACTGAGTGTAAGTATGATAAAAATAACGATGGATATTATGATGATTTAAATGCTCAAAAACAATTTGATGTATGTACAGTAGCTACTTCAAATTATGTGAACTCCCTTATTGAAAGTAAATTACCTAAATTGAATATTACATTTTTAAATGGTAGTGTAAGTGAGTACTATAATCCGTATATGAATTCTATTGTTTCTAAGGAAGAATTTAAGAAAATGAAGCAATTTGCAGTCCCTATGATATTTACTCAAAGTGGTACTAAACCCATGACATCTATAGATATGTCAATCAAATATGTAGAATATTATAATAATCTTAAAGAGGCTGATTTTATTTGTTCTATAGGATTTGGATTTAATATAGATGATGAGCATATAAACGGAATAATTAGAAATTTAATTGAAAATAGTTCTAAAAAGCTTGTAGTTATAGATATAGCGAATGGAAAATCTGAATATGAAAGAAAAACAGAATTAGCAAAAAAGCTAAAAATTACTGATTCTAGTAACATTAAGATGGTAATTGTAGATAACAATAGGAGCATTAATGGTTTGAATTGGACGGAGTACATTGTTTCAGAAGAGTTTTTAGAAGGGATTGAGTGATGATAAGTAAATTACAAAATATTCCAAATTATCGCTTTAAAGGCTTCACAGATGCTTGGGAACAGCGGAAGTTGGGGGATATATATTACAAGATAGGAAATGCCTTTGTTGGTACTGTGACACCATATTATGTTGAAAAGGGACATTTTTATTTAGAATCAAATAATGTGAAAAATGGACAAATCAATTATGATACAGAAGTATTTATCAATGATGAGTTTTATGAAAAACAAAAAGATAAGTGGTTAAAGGCTGGAGACTTGGTAATGGTGCAATCTGGTCATGTGGGACATACTGCTGTAATACCACAATCATTAAATAATTTAGCAGCGCATGCGCTTATCATGTTTAGGAGTCCTAGAGTGCCAATCAATTCTTATTTCTTAAATTATCAATTTCAAACCGATACTCTAAAAAAGAAAATAGACAATATAACAACAGGTAATACAATTAAGCATATCCTCGCTTCAGATATGCGAGGATTTATTGTAAAAATTAGTTCGTATAACGAGCAGTCGAAGATTGCACATTTCTTCTCCACCCTTGATACCCTTATCACCCTTCATCAGCGTGAGTGTGACCGCTTGAGTGATGTAAAACGAATTTTTTTACAAAAAATGTTTCCGAAAAATGGTGAAGCAACACCAGAATTCCGTTTTGACGGATTCACTGACGCTTGGGAACAGCGGAAGTTGGGGGATATAGGGAACACTTTTACAGGTTTAAGTGGTAAGACTAAGGAAGATTTTGGACATGGAGAAGCTAAATTTATTACATATATAAATGTATTTAATAATCCTATTGCTAATCCTAGAATGCTTGAAAATATTGAGATTGATCCGAGACAAAATGAAGTAAAGTATGGAGATGTATTTTTTACAACATCGTCAGAAACACCAGAAGAAGTTGGAATGTCTTCAGTATGGCTTGAAAATGATAGAAATATTTATCTTAATAGTTTTTGTTTTGGTTATCGTCCGGCTATAAAAGTAGATAATCATTATCTTGCATTTATGCTACGGTCTAGTTCAATAAGAGAGAAAATGATTCTTCTAGCACAGGGAATTTCAAGATACAATATTTCAAAAAATCAAGTAATGAAGATAGCAGTATCAACACCTACTTTGGAAGAACAAATCGCTATCGGCTCCTTCTTCTCCACCCTTGATACCCTCATCACCCTTCATCAGCGTCAGTATGAATTGCTAAAAAATATGAAAAAATCGCTCTTAAAACAAATGTTTATCTAAGGAAAGGACACAATGAGAATGAATGCAAGTGAACTAACATCTAAATTATGGGGAATGGCCAATAAATTGCGTGGAACTATGGATGCGAGTGAGTATAAGAATTATATTTTACCCTTTATGTTTTACCGCTACTTATCAGAAAATCAAGATGCTTATGTGAGAACAAACCATTTAGAAGAATTTTATGAAGTGACAGATGCAGAGGAAAAAGAAGAGTACCTTGAAGAAATCTCAAGAGGGATTGGCTATGCGATTGATCCGGACTATGTTTGGAAAAAAATAGTCTCAAAAATTGAACATCATAAAATTAAGGCGAGTGATTTTCAGGATATGTTTGACTCTTTCAATACGAATACCAAGCGAAATCCCGGAGCTGCAGATGATTTTGCCAATGTATTTTCCGACATCAATCTGGGCGATACCCGTCTAGGATCGTCCACAAATGAACGTGCGAAAGCGCTAAATGATATTGTTTTGATGATTCATGAATTTGATTTCAAAGATGATTCTGGCAAGGACATTTTAGGAGATGTTTATGAATACCTGATTGGCCAATTTGCCGCAAGCGCTGGAAAAAAAGGAGGGGAGTTCTATACCCCCCACGAGGTCAGCAAGATCCTCGCCAAATTAGTCACTATGAATGCTAAAACCACAGAGGAGCAGTTTCGTGTGTATGACCCAACAATGGGGTCGGGGTCGCTTCTCCTAACAGTTCAAAAAGAATTACCAAATGGAAGTGAGGAAGGTTCCGTTGATTTTCATGGGCAGGAGTTGAATACAACGACCTACAATCTCGCCCGAATGAACTTGATGATGCACGGGGTTAATTATCGAAATATGAATCTAAAACGTGCAGATACCTTAGATGAAGATTGGCCTTTTACAGAAAAAGGTGGTATCCAAATCCCAGTAAAGTTTGACGCAGTTGTTGCCAATCCCCCCTATTCTCAAAATTGGGATATTAAAACAATCGATCGTGAAAAAGATACACGCTTTAGAGGTTTTGGTGTCGCTCCAGCTTCAAAAGCAGACTATGCCTTTATCTTGCATGGGTTGTACCACTTAGAAAAAACAGGAACAATGGCGATTGTCTTGCCCCATGGCGTGCTGTTTCGCGGTGCTTCAGAAGGGAAAATTCGCAAGAATATCCTCCAGGAGAATTTGCTAGATGCCGTGATTGGTCTACCTGCTAATCTTTTTTATGGCACCAGCATTCCAACCTGTGTGTTGGTCTTTAAGGGTCGTGAAGCACGTGGTCATCAAAAGGATATTTTATTTATTGACGCTTCCAGAGAATTTGAGAAAGGAAAAAATCAAAACAAACTCTCATCCGAAAATATTGACAAAATTATTGAAACCTATCGTAAGCGAGAAGATGTTGACAAGTATGCACATGTGGCAACATTGGATGAAATCAAAGAGAATGACTACAACTTAAACATTCCTCGCTATGTAGACACTTTTGAAGAGGAGGAGTTACCGCCATTATCAGAGGTAGCGCAAGACTTACAGCAAGTACAGGCAGAAATTGAAGAATCCTCACGGAAGCTATTTGAACTTCTCGGTTCACTCAAAGGCACCACAGATGAGGCGCAAGAAGAACTGACTAAATTTATCAACCTATTTGGGAAATAAGGGCACTAATAAGGAATAAGGGGCAAACGTTGCTCCTTTTAGACTGTAAAAAATCAAATATTATTTCCAAAAAAATAGACAAAATAATTAACTATTTCTAAAAAATTAAAAATAATTTCTATTTGACTTATAAGGCAGAGCCTTATTACAAGGTTGAGAAGGTGGGACACCAAAAGCACGAACCCATAAAATAACTGATTTATCCCTCCATTCTTCAGTTGCTCGACTAGCAAACAGCTAGCAACAGTACAAGAAAATCTGGCTGGGTGTTTTCCGTCTTTTCATAGATGTTCTTCGTGGTTTATTAAATAGAAGCCCTTTTACTCCTTCTGCATGCTTCCGTCAAGCTAATTCAGAGGAGTTTTGATATAATAGCATAAGAATGACGAGGTGAGAAAAGATGAAAAAAATCTTGATTGTAGATGACGAGAAGCCGATTTCAGATATTATTAAATTCAATATGACACGAGAGGGGTACGAGGTGGTGACGGCCTTTGATGGTCGTGAAGCCTTGGCGGTATTTGAAGCCGAATTTCCAGACATTGTGATTCTTGATTTGATGTTGCCAGAGATTGATGGTCTTGAAGTGGCTAGAACCATTCGGAAGACCAGCAATGTTCCTATTTTAATGCTGTCTGCTAAAGACAGCGAATTTGATAAGGTCATTGGTCTTGAAATTGGGGCAGATGACTATGTGACAAAGCCTTTTTCAAATCGAGAGTTACAGGCACGGGTCAAGGCCTTGTTGCGTCGCAGTGAGTTAGCTGAGACGCAGGCTGAGGTTGATACGGCTGGTACGCCTGAGATTAGTATTCGAGAGTTGGTGATTATTCCAGACGCCTTTGTGGCTAAAAAGCATGGCAAAGAATTGGAATTGACCCACCGTGAATTTGAGTTGCTCCACCATTTGGCCAAGCATTTGGGGCAGGTTATGACGCGGGAGCATTTGCTTGAGACTGTCTGGGGTTATGACTATTTTGGAGATGTGCGGACTGTCGATGTAACCGTTCGTCGTTTGCGTGAGAAGATTGAAGACACACCGAGCCGTCCAGAATATATCTTGACGCGGCGTGGTGTAGGGTATTATATAAAGGGAAATGATTAATCAACTACGATATTTAATAACGACTTCTGAGTTCTGGTTTGTCGTTATCTTGATTGGTTTTGTCATTGCCTTGACTGTCTTACTGATTGAAAATCACCGAGATAACCAGCAAATTAAAGAACTGAATAAAAAGGTCAAGCACTTGATTGAGCTAGACTATTCTGATGTCCTTGATATGCGGGGTAGTCCTGAAATTACAGAAATGGCCAATTCGCTCAATGATTTATCAGAGGTGATTAGACTGACCCATGATCATCTAGAGCAGGAAAAAAGGCGGCTATCCTCTATTCTCGCCTATATGAGTGATGGAGTAATGGCTGCTGACCGCATGGGACGGGTCATCATGGTCAATGAGACCGCACAAAAGCAGTTAGGGCTTGCTTCCAAGACGACTGAGCAGCGTGATTTGTTAGAAATACTAGGTATTGGTGAAGAGTATAGTTTTCGTGATCTGCTAGCACAGACACCTGAAATTGTCATCGAGCATGATAATGAAAACGGTGAATTTCTCACCTTACGGGCTAACTTTGCGACCATTCGCAGTGAGAGTGGCTTGATTTCAGGTCTCGTTGTTGTACTACACGATATGACAGAGCAGGCTAAGGAGGAGCGGGAGCGGCGCTTGTTCGTCTCAAATGTCAGCCATGAGTTGCGGACACCTCTGACATCTGTAAAATCTTATCTGGAGGCCCTTGATGATGGAGCTTTGACCGAGTCAGTCGCTCCTAGTTTTGTCAAGGTATCGCTCGATGAGACCAACCGCATGATGAGGATGATTTCTGATTTGTTGAGCCTGTCACGAATAGACAATCAAGTCAGTTCAGCTGACGTGGAGCTAATCAACTTCACAGCCTTTGTGACCTTTATTTTGAACCGTTTTGATCAGATGAAGAGCCAACAAAAAGTAGGGAAGGAATATGTCATTGTTCGGGATTATCAGATTACACCGATTTGGATTGAAATTGATACGGATAAGATGACTCAGGTGATTGACAATATTTTAAACAATGCCATTAAGTATTCGCCAGATGGTGGGAACATCACCTTTAGTATGAAGACGACAGAAACCCAGTTAATCGTCTCTATTTCTGATGAAGGATTGGGGATACCCAAGGCTGATTTGCCACGGATTTTTGATCGCTTTTATCGGGTGGATAAGGCTCGGTCACGAGCGCAAGGTGGCACAGGGCTTGGGCTTGCGATTGCCAAGGAGATTGTCAAACAGCACAAGGGCTTTATCTGGGCTAAGAGTGAGTATGGACATGGGTCCACTTTCACCATTGTGTTGCCATATATTAAGGATATGACAGCCGATGAGTGGGAGGAAGCAGAAGAGGAAGAATAGGAGTGTATGGGAGAAATAGGATTCCGATATAGTATTTTAGCCTCTGGTTCGAGTGGAAATTCCTTCTATTTGGAAACAGAGAAGAAAAAGATTTTAGTAGATGCAGGCTTGTCTGGAAAGAAAATTGCTAGTTTGTTAGCAGAAATTGACCGCAGGCCTGAGGATTTGGATGCCATTTTGGTCACGCATGAGCATAGTGACCATATCCATGGAATTGGTGTATTGGCTCGCAAATACGGTATGGACATCTATGCCAACGAAGCGACATGGCAGGCCATGGAGGGAAAACTAGGGACAATTTCTCTAGAACAAAAACATATTTTTGAACGAGGTGTGACCAAGACCTTTGGAGATTTGGATATTGAGAGTTTTGGGGTCAGCCATGATGCAGCTTGTCCGCAATTTTATCGCTTTATGAAAGATGATAAGAGTTTTGTTTTGTTGACGGATACAGGCTATGTTAGTGATCGCTTGGCAGGGATTGTGGAGAATGCAGATGGCTACTTGATTGAATCCAATCACGATGTGGAGATTTTACGGGCAGGTTCCTATTCGTGGAATCTCAAGCAGCGGATTTTGTCAGATAAGGGACATCTTTGCAATGAAGATGGGGCAGACGCAATGATTCGCTCCCTCGGTAATCGAACAAAGAAGATTTATCTGGGTCATCTCAGCAAGGAGAACAATATCAAGGAATTGGCCCACATGACCATGGTGAATCAACTGGCGCAGGCAGATTTGGGAGTGGGGATTGATTTTCAAATCTATGATACATCACCAGACACTGCAACCCCACTGACCACGATTTAATCGTATATTTAATCAAAATCAGAAATAGACAAGATACAAAGGGCGTGAAACAACTCCTAGACAAAATAGGAAATACGACGAAGAAGTCTCTGCTTATAGGAGTATTTATCTTTTTGTCAGCGAGTTGTAGCTCGAGTTCAATTCACCGAGACTCTTGACGACGTATCCTTTTGATTTTTAAAGAGTATAAAGTTTTTTTCCAGTCCATTTTGAGGATACTTCATTGAGTATAAACAGAAAAAATAAGCTCAATGTGATATAATAGAGAGGAATTTGTCTAGAATGAGGTTTTGAGAATGATGAAGAATGCACCTTCCCGTAAGGGGCGTGAGGATACTTTTATTCCCCATCGCTTGAATATTTTATTTGCCACTGTAATCGTCCTGTTTTCCATCTTGATTGCACGTCTGGCCTACATGCAAATTATTAACAAAGAATTTTATACGGACAAATTAGCGAAGAGTAGCCAAAAAGTCATTACGAATAGTTCTGTTCGTGGGCAGATTTATGATGCTAAGGGTGTCGCTTTGGTAGAAAATCAGGTAGAGCAGGTAGCCACTTTTACACGTTCTAATACCATAACAGCTCGCCAGATGAAAGAAATCGCAGCCAAGCTCTTACAATGGGTGAGCTTGACGGATGTAGATGTAACACCGCGGGAGCGGGCAGATTATTATCTGGCCGATCCAGAGGTCTATGCAGAAGTTGTGAAAAAATTGCCCAAGGATCAGCGACTGGACACAGATGGTAATAGCCTAGACGAGGCGGTGATTTACAACAATGCGGTCAAGAGTCTGACAGAGGAGCAGCTGGCTTATTCCGATGAGGAATTAAAGGTGGTGGATCTCTTTTCACAAATGAATGCAGCAGCTTATTTTGAAACGGTGAATTTGATGACGGATCCGCTGACAGCTGAACAGATTGCTATGATTGCGGCTAATGAAGAGGAGCTATCAGGTATTTCAACAGGGAGCAGTTGGAAACGGGTTGTCGGTGCAACTTCTCTAGCATCTATTATCGGAACAGTCACCACGCAACAAGCAGGTTTGCCTGAAGAAGACGCCAAGGAGTATCTGGCTAAAGGCTACTCACTCAATGATCGTGTAGGAACAGCTTATCTGGAGAAGCAGTACGAAGAAGTCCTGCAAGGGCAACGAGAGAAAAAGGAAATCAACCTCAACCGTAATGGGAATGTCGAGAGTATCACGACCATTCAGGAAGGTAGCAAGGGAAATAACGTAAAACTGACGATTGACCTGAACTTTCAAGATGGGGTCAACGCTATTTTAAGACGTCATTTTGATAATGAATTGGCAACAGGCAGTGCCCGTTATTCAGAAGGAATCTATGCTGTGGTGCTTGAACCTCAGACAGGGGCTGTCCTAGCCATGGCAGGATATAGCCATGATACCAAGACCAACGAGGTCAAGGAAAATGCTTTAGGAACAGTTACGAATACCTTTGTCCCAGGCTCTATTGTCAAGGCTGCCACTCTGACAGCAGGTTGGGAGAGTGGTGTGATTACAGGCAATCAAATATTGACAGATCAGCCGATTCAGTTCGCTGGTTCTGCCCCGATAAATTCTTGGTTTACTGCGTTTGGCAATCGCAATATCACGGCAGTTGAAGCCCTCCAATATTCCTCCAATACTTACATGGTTCAGATTGCCCTCAATATGATTGGACAACCCTATGTGCCTGGAATGATTTTGAGTGAGAATGAAACCCTCAACTCATCGATGGAAACATTACGTGCCAGTTTTGGTGAATATGGTCTAGGGGTTGCGACAGGGATTGATCTTCCGTTAGAATCCACTGGCTTTATTCCCAAAGATTATACGATATCAAATTATCTGACCAATGCCTTTGGACAGTTCGACAATTACACACCGATGCAGATGGCTCAGTACGCGGCTACAGTAGCAAACGGCGGTCGTCGTATTAGTCCCCACTTAGCAGAAGGTATCTATGCAAACAATGCCGAAGGTGGTCTAGGAGAGCTTATTGAAACCATCTCAGGAAAAGAAATGAATCAGGTCAATATCCCAGAGGAGGAGATGGCCCTGCTCCAACAAGGATTTTATATGGTGGTCAATGGTGGCAGTGGCTTTACGACAGGTAGAGATATTGCACAAGGAGCCAGTGTGCCTATTAGTGCCAAGACTGGTACGGCGGAGACATTTGTGACAACAGAGACAGGTCAAGTCTTGAATGCAGTCAATACCAATATCGTTTCCTATGCGCCAAGCTCTAATCCCAAGATAGCGGTAGCGGTCATTCTTCCGAATTTGACTGACCTTGATTCATCTACCAGCAAGCGCATCACGACAGAAATTATCAATCTCTATCAGACGCTTCATCCGATGAATTAGTAAGATGACCTCTTCTAGGAATATCATCTGGTTTTCTCGTCTCTTGTCATATTATTTCATGTAATATTTGTAGATAACTGGGATGAAGTTAGTCAAGGGGAGTTTGGCGGGAGAGTGAAGGAGAGCTGATAAGTGATAGTAGTTGGTGAAATCTCCGTCTGAAGACGGATGTTATCTTGCCCTGTTTTCGGTATACTGTAGTTAATCCTAAAATTTTTCATAATCTCCGAAAGAACCAGCCTACGGGTTGGTTGTTTTTATTGGGTATTACTTCTTCGAAGATAAAATCATTCATTTTCTCAAGAAATTGAAACAGAAAAAAGATGAATGAGTGGACATTCATCTTAAAAATATGCTATACTAGAAAGGCAGAGAAGTTAAGACGGTGGCTACTCACATTCTGAAAGAGAGGTGATGCCAATGGGCAATTCATCAAAATCTGACGGAAAGGAGGAGCTAGATTTGTCTACCTTCGAGGTTTTAACACTCATGTTTGTGGCTGGTAACTTTGTTATAGCTATCGTGAAGTTAGTCCTTGAATTGGGAAAAGCGACAAAGAAATAACCGTCTCAACTTTGGCACGTTGACGGTTATTCTTTAATAATTCAAGACATGCCACCGTCTTAAACGGTTCTGCATAGGGCGGTTGTTTGAGCAACTGCCTTTTTCTGTTATCATTGTATCTAAAATCATCTAAAATGTCAACAAAGTATATAAAAATATGATGTACTAGAAAGGCAGAAAAGTTAAGACGGTGCCTATTCACATTCTGAAAGAGAGGTGATGCCAATGGGCAATTCATCAAAATCTGACGGAAAGGAGGAAGCCTTAAGTTGACAACTTTTGAAGTCGTACAACTCATTTTTGGCTTGGGTAGTTTCACTATCGGGCTAGTTAGTTTGTGCTATAAAATCTTCAAAGATGACAATAAAAAATAACCGTCCATAACTTTAGCCGAGTGACGACGATTATTTTTAATCAAATTACAAAGCTACTATCTTAAACGGTTCTGTATAGGGTAGTTGTTTTCGCAACTGCTTTTTTTCATCTTCAGTATACTGAAAACTGGATAAACTGTCAAATATAATGGAGAAAATAAGAACAGTGGGTCACTATATGATTATCTAGCTTTCCTGTTTCTTGACTCAAACTTCTGTGGTCACTTTCTTATTTCTAGGTGACCAGTTGCAACAGTTCACTGAACTACTAAGGTCACTTTCTTATTTCTAGGTGACCAGTTACAACAGTTCACTGAACTACTAAGGTCACTTTCTTATTTCTAGGTGACCAGTTACAACAGTTCACTGAACTACTAAGGTCACTTTCTTATTTCTAGGTGACCAGTTACAACAGTTCACTGAACTGTTGTAATCCCCCGAGACTCTTGATAGCGTATCTTTTTGATTTTTAAAGAGTATAAAAGCTCTTGCTCCCCAACTTTAATACCGGCTAGCCCTCATTTCCTCTTTCATCAAGGGGTGAGTCATCTCTTGAACTCTATCATTCCTCCTCGATTAAGGAGGGATGATCAAATAATTGTGACGGGGTTCCTGTACGGTTCATTTTTATAGAATGTAGCCAACTTTTCTCGATGAGAAAAAGAGGAAAAGAATCCCTCTTTATCTCTTTTTATGGTATACTAATACAGACAAAATAGATGAATCCCTAAAATCTTGTGCAAACAGAAGGGTAGAAATTCGCTAGAATGGCAAACGAAATCGTGTTCAACTATTTCAACTACCTTTGGTTTCACTGTTTATTCAGATGTTGATTTTATAGACTATCAGATTATTTTACAGAAAGACAGAAAATAGAATTGTTATATCCTACACCTATAGCGAAATTGATTGAGAGCTATTCAAAGCTCCCTGGAATCGGAATTAAAACAGCGACCCGACTGGCCTTCTATACGATTGGTATGGAAGAAGATACGGTCAATGAATTTGCGAAAAATCTTTTAGCAGCCAAGCGTGATTTAGCCTATTGTCAGGCTTGTGGTAATCTTGCGGAAGAGGAGACCTGTGCGATTTGTCAAGATCAGACACGTGATCTGTCGACGATTTTAGTAGTGGAAGACAGCAGGGATGTTTCAGCCATGGAAAATATTCAGGAATACCACGGCTTATACCATGTTCTCCACGGGCTTATTTCCCCTATGAACGGAGTCGGTCCAGATGACATCAACCTCAAGAGTTTATTGACACGCTTAATGGAAAATGAGGTGACAGAAGTCATCATTGCAACCAATGCGACAGCAGATGGGGAAGCAACTTCTATGTATATTTCGCGAGTGTTAAAACCAGCTGGTATCAAGGTGACGCGTCTAGCTCGGGGCTTATCCGTTGGTTCTGATATTGAATATGCGGATGAAGTGACCCTCCTTCGAGCCATTGAAAATCGGACAGAACTATAGCCAGATTCATCGTGTATTATCAAGAAGATTCTATAGAAAGTTAGGGAAAAAATATGTCGAAAGAAACCATTATTCTCCTGTATGGCGGCCGTTCCGCTGAACGTGAAGTTTCAGTCTTATCTGCTGAGAGTGTCTTGCGAGCGATTAACTATGATAAGTTTTTTGTAAAGACTTACTTCATTACTCAAACTGGGGATTTTATTAAGACCCAGGAATTTGATAGCCCTCCAGCTGCCGATGAAAGCCTCATGACGAATCGGACGATTATTTCCAGTCAAGGTATTCGCCCGAGTGATATCTATGAGGAACATGCAGTAGTCTTTCCAGTGCTTCATGGACCGATGGGAGAGGATGGGTCAGTCCAAGGCTTCCTTGAGGTTTTGCGTTTGCCTTATGTAGGAACCAATGTCCTTGCCTCTAGTGTAGCGATGGATAAGATTATAACCAAGCAGGTGTTAGCCTCAGCAGGCATTCCCCAAGTGGCATTTGAAACGATTATTGAAGGGGAGGATATAGAAGCAAAAATCCAGATTGTAGAAGCCAATTTGACCTATCCTGTTTTTGTAAAGCCAGCTAATATGGGATCCAGTGTCGGAATTTCAAAGGCAGAAAATCAGGCTGACTTGCGTTCTGCTATTGAGCTGGCCTTCCGCTACGATAGTCGGCTTTTAGTGGAGCAGGGGGTTAATGCCCGTGAAATCGAGGTTGGATTGCTAGGGAATACAACTGTTCGCGCGACCCTGCCTGGTGAAGTGGTCAAGGATGTTGTTTTCTACGATTACGATGCTAAGTATATTGACAATAAGATTACCATGGCGATTCCAGCTGACATTTCCGCTGAGCATGCTGAGCAAATGCAGTCTTACGCCATCGCAGCCTTTCGTGCCATCGGGGGGAGTGGCCTATCCCGTTGCGATTTCTTCTTGACAGAAGAGGGTGATATTTTCCTTAACGAATTAAACACGATGCCAGGCTTTACCCAATGGTCAATGTATCCCCTCCTGTGGGATAATATGGGGCTTGCCTACCCTGATTTGATTGAAACATTGGTGACTTTAGCAAAAGAAACATTTGCCAAACGTGAGCAACATTTGATTTAGAGAGCTGAAATAGAAGTGTGGAAAGGGAAGGCCTTTCCACTTTTTTCATAGGCCAGATCTTGGCTACATGTCCTCTGTCTCTGATCCAAGCAGTCTCTAGCCTCTTTCATCCCATGAGCAAAACACTTGCAATTTATTCTCATAAGAACTAAAATAGTTCTCGTGAGAACATTAAGATGTGAGGGCGTTAAAAGGTCTAAGTGAAAATAGGAATTCTGACGCAGAGGGTTGCTGGGAGTTTGCTAAGGCAAACTTCTATTTCCCGCCTTCAAAGGTATACTATACCTTTGAAGCTAGGAAGAATTATCCCCAAAGGGATTCTCATCTGTAATTGGCTAAAGCCAAAACAGCTGCCTATCTTTTTCACACTGACCTTAGTCCGGACTCAATTACACAAGATACAAAACCCGTGAAAAACTCAAAGTGAAAATAGGATTGAAACAGTTTGGGGAACTGTTTCAACGGTCACCTAGAAACAAGAAAGTGACCACAGAAGCCTGAGCTGGGAAATAGGAAATTTTCCGAGTGAAAATCTCTGGTGGAGGTTTTCAGCTTATATCTTAAAAGTTAAGGTAAGATCATTGGACATAGGCGGAGAAACTAGAAAAGAGGATGTATGTTTTTAGCGATTGAAGAAATGCGCCAGAACAAGTTGCGCTATGGCTTGGTCTTGGGTTTATTGGTATTGATAGCCTACTTGGTCTTTTTCCTGACAGGACTGGCTTATGGATTGATGCAGCAGAATCGAACTGCGGTTGATAAATGGCAAGCGGATTCTATTTTATTGTCATCAGAGGCCAATAAATTGATGAATGCTTCACATATCGCTAAGGAGCTAGCTGATGATGTGGTAGCAGATGAGAAGGCACTTATCAAGCAACAAGTAGGTGCCGCTTGGGTTAAGGAAGAAGCCACTTCTGACGATAAGGAAAAAATAAGTGTATTTGCGATTGAAAGGGGAACTTTTCTAGTACCCAATATTATTGAGGGGCGTGTGTTTGAAAGGACACATGAAGTGGTCATTGACCAAACTCTCGGTGAAAAGGAAGGCTTTGAAATTGGCTCAACTGTCCACCTTTCTGTCCTTGATGAGCCAGTGACTATTGTCGGCTATACAGAGAATGCGGCCTTTGGAGTAGCGCCTGTTGTCTATATGGATAGTGAGGCTTTGGATACCACCACTAAGATTCCGGGCCAAGATAGTGTGACTTCAGTCAGTGCCATTGTCGTTCGTGGATCAGTAGCAAATTATCCGAAAGATAGTATGGAAAAGTTATCGGTGACTGATTTCATTGAACATCTGCCAGGTTATAAGGCTCAGAATGTGACCTTTGCCTTTATGATTGGTTTTTTGGTCGTCATTGCAGCGATTGTGATTGCCATCTTCACCTATGTATTGACTACGCAGAAGGCGCAGGTTTTTGGGTTGATGAAGATTCAAGGCTTGTCAAATGGCTTTATCTCAGCCAGTGTGGTAGCCCAAACCTTCTTACTATCAGGCATTGGAACCCTCATCGGTCTGGGGCTTACCTACCTGTCGTCGCTTGTCTTGCCTAGTGCCGTCCCATTTGAAAATAACTGGTTCTTTTACGGAGGCGTTAGTCTTGCCTTGGTATGCTTTGCCTTGATCGGTGCTAGCTTTTCTGTTCGCTCAATCTTTAAGGTTGATCCATTGCAAAATTTGTCCTAGGAGGAAGAAAGTGAATACCCTCGTATTTGAAAATATCAGTAAACAATTCAAGGATGGGGATCAGATTATTACGGCTCTTAAACCGACTAACTTTAGTGTGGAAGCAGGTGAATTTGTCGCTATTATCGGGCCGTCTGGATCTGGGAAAAGTACCTTTTTGACCTTGGCAGGAGGCTTACAAACTCCTTCTACTGGGCGAATAAGGATCAATCAAGCAGATTATTCTGCCTTGTCTGAAAAGAAGCGGTCCCAGCTTCGCTACAAGGATATTGGATTTGTCCTCCAATCATCCAATTTGATTCCTTTCTTGACAGTGGAAAAACAGTTGGAATTAGTGGATCGTGTGAACAAACAGTCCAACAAAGAAAAGCGGGCGGCCCTTCTGGCAGATTTGGATGTGGCACATTTGAAGGCAAAATTCCCGAAAGACCTATCTGGAGGGGAGCGCCAGCGAGTAGCCATTGCCCGTGCTTTATACAATGATCCAGCCCTTATTTTGGCAGATGAACCGACTGCGAGTTTGGATACGGAGCGTGCTATAGAGGTGGTGGATATCCTTGAAAAAGAGAGTAAGGAGCGTCATAAGTCAATCATCATGGTTACCCACGATTACCGTATGATTAAGCAGTGTGACAAGGTCTATGAGATGAAAGACGGTGTCCTAACTCAGGTTCGATAAGATACTTGGTCAAAAGTGTGATATAATAAAAAGAGCATTCGCTCTTTTTATTATACGGTAGAGGAGAATATCCACTTTGCCCCCTCAAGAATCGCTCAAAGCGATGATGGATAGTGTTCAAACACCTATAGTAGCATAAGAGCCCTTTGGGAGAAAATGATGAAATTAACAGTATATGAAGTCGCTCAGGTTGTTGGAGCGAAAAATGATGTATCAGTCTATGAGGATCGAACCCTACAAAAGGTTGAGTTTGATAGTCGGTTGATAGCCGAAGGAGACTTGTTTATTCCGCTGAAAGGGGCTAGGGATGGGCATGATTTTATTTCCCTTGCTGTTGAAAATGGCTGTGCAGTCACCCTTTCTGAAAAAGAGCAGGCTGTTCCTCACATTCTAGTGGATGATTGCCTGCGGGCCTTTCAAGATTTAGCGACCTATTATTTGGAGAAAATGCGGACAGAGGTCATTGCCATCACAGGATCAAACGGGAAGACAACAACCAAGGATATGATTCATGAAGTGTTGGCCACGACCTTTGCCACTTATAAGACCCAAGGAAATTATAATAATGAAATTGGTCTACCCTATACCATACTCCACATGCCAGATAATACAGAGAAATTGGTCCTAGAAATGGGGCAGGATCACTTGGGGGACATCCATCTCTTGTCAACAATCGCAAAACCAAGTCTTGCTGTGATTACCCTATTTGGTGAAGCACACTTGGCATTTTTTGACTCACGAGAGCAAATTGCACAAGGGAAGCTCCAAATTGCAGATGGTATGGCAGAAGATGCCATCTTACTGGTACCCAATGATCCGATTGCAGATGCTCATCTGCCTAGTCAGCAGCAATTGGTGAGTTTTGGTGAAGGGGGCGACTTGCAAGTAGTGAGCTTGGTTGAGGGCAAGGACAGTCTGACCTTTCAGGTAAATTTCATGGATGGCGATATTTTCCTACCTGTTACAGGTAAGTACAATGCAACAAATGCTATGCTAGCAAGTTATGTAGGAAAGTGCTTGGGCGTTCCAGATGTAGCGATTAGGGAAGCTCTCGCACATCTAAAACTGACCCGCAATCGAACAGAATGGAAAAAAGCAGGAAACGGAGCTGATATTTTAAGCGATGTCTACAATGCTAATCCGACAGCTATGCGCTTGATTTTAGAAACCTTTTCGACCATTCCTGCAAATGAAAACGGTAAGAAATTGGCTGTTTTGGCAGATATGAAAGAATTGGGGGAGCAGTCTGTTCACTTGCATCAAGAAATGATGAGCAGCCTCTCGCCTGCCTGCTTAGATAAGGTATTTTTCTATGGAAAAGATATTGAAGGTCTCGCCCGATTGGCCACTCAGATATTTCCACCAGATAGGGTATACTTCTTTAGAAAAGATGAAACAGAAGATCAATTTGACGAACTCCTTGCACATGTTGTAGCAAGCCTCAAGCCCCAGGATCAGATTTTACTCAAGGGGAGCAATTCCATGCGACTTGATGTGCTTGTTAGCGCCTTGGGGGCTACCTCCTAAGAATAAGGTGAAAGGAGCTAGTGATGAAAGAGTTTTTTAGCAATCATCCCAGTTTTCCGCCTGATGTAGGCCTTGCAGGGCATATTTTTCTCCTGTTTAGCCTGACGGTAGTAGTTGGTGGAGCATTTCAATATCATAGGAATCGGAAATGGCAACGGATCTTTAAAGGGATGCAAGTGATACAGCTACTCTTGCTCTATGGTTGGTACCTAGGTACTAGAGCGCCGATTTCTGTAGCCCTCCCCCTCTATCATTGTCGCTTGGCAATGTTTGTAGTACTACTGGCACCAGAGAAGTCTGTCTACAAGGAGTATTTTGCACTAATCGGTGTATTTGGCTCCATCTGCGCCTTAGTCTATCCAATTTTTGATCCCTTTCCTTTGGTTCATGTGACCATATTTTCCTTTATCGTTGGCCATTTGGCCCTTTTAGGGAATGCCTTGAATAGTCTGTTGCTTCAAGATTCTTACCGCTTGACCCCGAGAAAGATTACAGGGATGACCTTTGGTATCAATACCGTTATCTTATTAGTTGATGTGGTGACAGGTGGGGACTATGGTTTTTTAAGAGACTTGCCCTTGCTAGGGGATTTTGGCCTGATTTGGAACTATCTAATAGAGTCGCTCCTTTTTAGCGTGATTCTAACTGTTTTTTCAAAAATATTCCAAGCAGTGCAGCTATCTCGTCAGCAAGAAAATGAGCAGTATAAAAGGAGTTAGACAGCTCCTTTTTTGTGACTCTTATTTGAAAAATCCTGCTCTTTTGGTTATAATGAGAAGGATGTAGGGAGAGGACGAAATTGAGTAGTTGCTCCGCTATAGTCGTTCAGTTTTTATAGTCTTTTAGTTTGCTTTTAGTACTAGGCAACGAGCTGAAGGTTGGAAATCCTACTGACGATAGTCAGTGACAATCGTAGAGTACGGCAAAGTGAGTTCCAATCATCTGGGAGAGTGAAACAGTTCGGTGAACTGTTTCAGCCTGAGCCTAGAAATTTGAGAGCGAAGTGGGCAAGGTTGGAAATAGGGAAACGGAGTTTCTAACGACCACTTTTTTGATGAAAGGTGGTCGGCTGAAAACCTCCACTGGAGCTTTTCACTCGTCGAAGTAATAAAAGAGACGCAGCTGTTTCAGATTTAGTCAATTACAGCTGTGACTACCTTTAGGTATAAACTAAACGACTATATTTATGAGACCCTTACCTAACCTTGGCTATGCCTATGACTCGTTTTTACTCTATAAATCAAAACTGAAAGACTGATAGTTTCAAAGAGTTTGGAAAAGTGAAAAAGGAATGATAATGACACTACAAAATGAAATAAAAAAACGCCGCACCTTTGCCATTATTTCTCATCCGGATGCAGGAAAAACGACCATTACAGAGCAGTTGCTCTATTTCGGTGGGGAAATTCGTGAGGCTGGTACGGTCAAAGGAAAAAAGACAGGCAATTTTGCCAAATCTGACTGGATGGATATCGAAAAGCAACGGGGAATTTCTGTGACATCGTCGGTCATGCAGTTTGACTATGATGGTAAACGTGTGAATATCCTGGATACTCCAGGGCATGAGGATTTTTCAGAAGATACCTACCGAACATTGATGGCAGTAGACGCTGCGGTCATGGTGATTGATTCAGCTAAGGGGATTGAGGCCCAGACTAAAAAATTATTTGAGGTTGTCAAACATCGTCATATTCCGGTCTTTACTTTTATCAACAAGCTAGACCGTGATGGTCGTGAGCCACTGGATCTTTTGGAAGAATTGGAAGAAGTTCTTGGGATCGCAAGTTTTCCCATGAACTGGCCCATCGGTATGGGAAAATCATTTGAGGGACTGTACGATTTACATCATAAACGTTTAGAACTATACCGCAGTGAGGAACGTTTTGCAAGTTTTGAAGAGGGAGAGGCACTGTTTGGCAGTAATCCATTCTATGCCCAGGTTTTAGAAGATATCGAACTCTTGAGTGAGGCGGGAAATGACTTTTCAGAAAGTGCGATTTTAGAAGGAAAATTAACCCCCGTTTTCTTCGGCTCAGCCTTGACCAACTTTGGTGTCCAGACCTTCCTTGAAACATTTTTGCAATTTGCGCCAGAGCCACATGGACATTTGAAAACAGACGGAGAGATGGTCGATCCCTTCTCTACCGATTTTTCAGGATTTGTCTTTAAAATTCAGGCCAATATGGACCCACGCCACCGTGATCGCATTGCCTTTGTCCGTATCGTTTCAGGTGAATTTGATCGTGGGATGGATGTCAATTTGACACGGACGGGTAAGAGGGTCAAGCTGTCAAATGTCACCCAATTTATGGCAGAGAGCCGTGAGAATGTCGAAAATGCTGTAGCAGGGGATATTATCGGGGTCTATGATACAGGTACCTACCAAGTGGGGGATACGCTCACTGTCGGCAAGAATAAGTTTGAATTTGAGCCTCTGCCGACCTTTACGCCAGAGCTATTCATGAAAGTTTCAGCTAAAAATGTCATGAAGCAAAAGTCCTTTCACAAGGGGATTGAGCAGTTGGTGCAAGAAGGAGCTATCCAGCTCTACACCAATTATCAGACAGGGGAGTATATGTTGGGAGCAGTTGGTCAACTCCAGTTTGAAGTCTTTAAACACCGCATGGAACAGGAGTACAAGGCAGAGGTGGTGATGACACCGATGGGGAAAAAGACAGTGCGTTGGATTGCCCAAGATCAGTTAGATGAGCGGATGTCATCCAGTCGTAATATTCTTGCCAAAGACCGCTTTGACCATCCTGTCTTTCTATTTGAAAATGATTTTGCCCTCCGTTGGTTTGCGGACAAGTATCCAGATGTGGTACTAGAAGAAAAGATGTAGCAGGAGAGTCTTGTCAAGGGACTATTATCCAGTTTGATTGGTCATGCTACTCAAGCAGATACAGGGAAGGTAGAAGCAGAATTAGAA
This sequence comes from Streptococcus azizii, assembly GCF_001984715.1. Lineage (GTDB taxonomy): Bacteria > Bacillota > Bacilli > Lactobacillales > Streptococcaceae > Streptococcus > Streptococcus azizii. The sequence goes on along the minus strand of NZ_MSPR01000002.1, from coordinate 11,186 downwards.
GATGTTTTATTAAAGCAAAAAGATTGAGTGACCTCAATCTTTTTACTTTGATAGTTTAAACGGATACTGCTCTCCTCCGATAAAGGTTAGCGTATCACCGCTGTGTGTATAGAGCATCCTATCGTCTTTTTTGATACTTAGTGGTACTGAAGCAAAATCAGGGGCAGGATTGACTGCGGTTATTTGAAGTGTGTGTGTCAGTGGGTCGACCTTCCCTTCAAAGAAAACGGCAGAGAATCGACCACTTGCGGCATCGTACCGAGCCTTGCTATTTTTTTGTAGTTCTCTGGCTATCATATCATCAAATCGTTTTTCAATTTCCGCAGATTTAGGGAAATCGGCCTTAATTTTGGCTTCGTAATCCTCTCCGAATGTCTCTTTCAATAAGGTTTCTTTATCAATACCGTATTCTGTCGCTGTCTGTGCTATCTCTGTTAGAATTTTATTATATTCCTCTTGATTGAAGTTATCATAGGCAGTTAGCAGAGGGGCTTTGTTGATGGTGGAATAGAGCGTGACCACTGCTTTATTGTCTTTGACCTCAAGGGTCATACCTGTTTCTCCAACGAGTTCCTCCGGTTTGATTTGAAGTTCTTCAAAACTATTTCCAACTTCATGAAGAGCAGCCTGTTTCATTTCAGAGGCAAGATTTGGACTTTCCCATTTTCCTTCAATGCGACCATTGCGGTAAAGGAAAAAACCGGCAAGACCAGCTACTAAAAAGAGACCTCCAATGATTCCTAAGACAATTTTTAAGATGCGTTTACGCTTTTTCTTTTTGGCTTCGACCATTGATGTAAGAGGGTCTAATTGTTGATTTTCCATAAAAACTCCTTTTGTTTGATATATTTGATACAGAAATATTGTACTATACTCTTTGCTAGCTGTCAATCTAGAGTAGTATAGAAGAAGCCTCCCATTTTCTCAATCCTATCCCATCTTGTCTGAAGGGAGTCGGTAGCCCGAATGGAGTTTTTAGCCTGTAGATACAATAACTCATAGCCATTTTCTTACTCCTTTCACCAGAAGAGAGTGCCATATACTTTTTGGGATATTGAAATGATAGGTGCTTCCTTATGAAAGGTACAAAAGGTAGCCAAAAATCAACAAGATTCTTTGTTCGTCAGTGTTTAGATGCGGGGAATAGGTACTTATTTTACAAAAAGATGGGTTTTGCTATCTTTTAGCCCTTCTTTGTGATATACTAGATAAGTTGTATGCAACACAAAAAAGTATATATGGGAACAAAGCTCCACTTCTTGCACCAGAGTGATGTCTAAAAAACCTGTCCGATTCCGACGGTTTTTATTTTTTAGATGAGGGCAGAGATCCCATTGGTGATGTTGGGAATTTTCCAACTTAGAAAGAAGAATATGAAATTTAATGAATTACAGTTATCTGCTGACTTGCTAGCAGAAATCGAAACAGCAGGCTTCGTGGAGGCGAGCCCGATTCAAGAAAAGACAATCCCACTTGCCCTTGACGGTAAGGATGTCATAGGTCAGGCGCAGACAGGAACAGGGAAAACAGCTGCTTTTGGTCTACCGACTCTTGAAAAAATCCGTACGAACGAGGTGACGATTCAAGCCTTGGTCATTGCTCCAACGCGGGAATTGGCAGTCCAAAGTCAGGAAGAGCTCTTTCGCTTCGGTCGTAGTAAGGGTGTCAAAGTCCGCTCTGTCTACGGAGGCTCAAGCATTGAAAAGCAAATCAAAGCGCTCAAGTCGGGTGCCCATATCGTAGTTGGAACACCGGGACGTCTCCTTGACTTGATAAAACGTAAGGCGTTACAGCTCAGCCATGTGGAAACCCTTATCCTTGATGAAGCGGATGAAATGCTCAATATGGGCTTTTTAGAGGATATTGAGTCCATTATCTCTCGGGTTCCAAAAGAGCGCCAAACCTTACTCTTTTCAGCCACCATGCCCGCTCCTATAAAGCGCATAGGAGTTCAATTCATGAAAAATCCTGAACATGTGCGGATTGAAGCGAAGGAATTAACCACTGAATTAGTCGATCAGTATTATATCCGCGTCAAAGAGCAGGAAAAATTTGATACCATGACCCGCCTCATGGATGTGGCACAGCCAGAACTAGCTATTGTTTTTGGACGAACTAAGCGCCGTGTAGATGAGTTGACCCGCGGTCTAAAAATTCGTGGTTTCCGGGCAGAAGGTATTCATGGTGATTTGGATCAAAGCAAGCGACTTCGTGTGTTACGTGATTTCAAGACGGGAGGATTGGATGTCCTAGTGGCAACAGATGTTGCAGCTCGTGGTTTGGATATTTCGGGAGTGACCCATGTCTATAACTACGATATTCCACAAGATCCAGAAAGTTATGTTCACCGTATTGGTCGGACAGGTCGTGCGGGAAAATCTGGTCAATCTATTACCTTTGTCTCCCCCAATGAAATGGGCTACCTCAAGATTATCGAGGATTTGACCAAGAAGCGTATGACAGGTATGAAGCCTGCTACAGCAGAAGAAGCCTTTCAAGCTAAGAAGAGGGTTGCTCTGACAAAAATTGAGCGTGATTTCGCTGATGATGCTATTCGCCAGAACTTTGCTAAATTCGGCAAGGATGCCCTTAAACTGGCCAGTGAATTTTCTCCAGAAGAATTGGCAATGTATATCTTGAGTTTAACGGTACAAGATCCAGAATCGATGCCGAAAGTAGAGATTGCGCGTGAAAAGCCATTACCGTTCAAGTATATCCCAGGTGATAGAGGCAATGGGCGTAGCAGATCTGGTAAAGGTAGTCCATCATCGAAAAGTCGTCGTCGTGACCGTCGTGATGATAAGGATAGATACCGCTCCAATGCCCACGAGCGTTTTGGAAAAGATAATAAAAGACCCCACAAGCGTACTTCAAACGAGAAAAAGACAGGGTTTGTCATCCGCAATAAAGGGGATAAATAGAAAATTCTAGGAGAGGTGTTCATCATCTCTTCTTTCTTTGAAATCTATTTTGATTTTTTTCTAAATAACTCTTGACATTATGAGATAAAAGAAGTAGACTCTATTTAGAAATATTTCTAAATAATAAGTGGAGGGAGATAATATGGGGTTATCAGAAACCTTAAAGGCCATTTCAGCGCCGATTCGTAGGCAGATTTTGGAAGTCTTGAAATCAGGTCCCAAGTCTGCGGGTCAGATTGTAGACTTATTTCACTTGAGTGGTGCTACCGTATCGCATCATTTATCTGTCTTGAAGAAGTCAGGTCTCATTTTAGAAGAAAAGCAGAAGAATTTTATTTATTATCGGCTCAACTATACTGTGTTTGAAGAAGTGCTGGTTTGGATTGCCAGCTTTGGAGGAGAAAGAGATGAAAAAAATTGATTGGCGAATGCTTGTCGCAACCAGTAGTATCTTCTTGATACCACTCGTGCTTATCCTTATCTATTATAGACAGTCACCTGAAATCTTACAGACCCATTTTGGAATGAACAATCAAGCAAATGGGATGAGTAGCAAGTGGGTGTCACTTGTGTTAACTCCGATGCTGGTTTTTTTGTCCCATATTTTCTTATGCCTTGTACTTGATATCACTAAAAATGGTCAGATTCCTGTTGTAAAGGTAGTCAAATGGTTGGTACCTATTCTCACGACCCTGGTAATAGTCACTATCTTGGGGTATAATTTAGGGTATCAGCTAGACATTCGTCGCTTAGTTGTCGCCTTTTTAGCAGGTATGTATTTGATGATGGGCAATTATATGCCAAAAGATGTGGCAGGTATAAGCTCTCCTCAAACCGTAACTGATCGCAAAAAATCAGCCTATCTATTTATAGGAGGAGCGCTTGCCTTGTTGCTTAGTCTCTTTTTTGCTCCAGTCGTTTCCCTGATTGTTGGTCTCACCTTTATACTACTGTTTGTCATTTGGAGCATTCGTGTCTGGGTAAAGGGCTACAAAATTACTGGTAAATAAGAATGGTTAGAAATGGTATAATGGCATGAATCTATAGACTATCTACATCTTATCTCGTCAGTATGTAAAATCTCTGAAATGTATTGACCTTATGACCTCTCCTTTATATAATGAAGAAAAACCTTTCCAACTGTATCACCAGTAGTTGAAGAGATAACAATGAGGTATAAGGAGAAGATTAGATGGTTCCAAGTATTGTATTCGCTGTGTTTTTATTACGATTGTGGTTTTTAAAGATCTCTATTCAACATGAGCGACTGATTTTGAAAAATGGTGGAAGAGAATATGGGGCTAAAAATACGAGTTATTTAACCGCTCTGCATATTTTATTCTACCTGTTTAGCCCCGTAGAGGCCCTTATCAAGCATAGTTCTGTAGATTTGCTCGGAATCATTGGGATTGTATTCTTGGTATTTTCCATGGGGATGCTCTATCTCGTACAGTCTATTTTAGGAGAAATATGGACTGTCAAGCTAATGATTGCTACCAATCATACCTATAATGACCATTTCCTTTTTCGGATGATTAAACATCCGAATTATTATCTGAATATTATTCCAGAGTTGATCGGTCTGACCCTTTTGTGTCATTCATGGTGGACAGCCCTCCTTCTGACCCCTTTTTATACCTTTGTATTGTGGCGACGGATTAAAGAGGAGGAGGAGTTGTTAGAGACAGTCATTCTGCCCAATAGTCAATAATCCTATATTGATGGAAACTGGAGCGACAAAGTAGCAAAGCGATACGATAGAAAGGAGACCTTCATGGGGATTAGGAACTTGGAGAAAGGATCATCATTCTAACGATTAGCCAATAAAAGGAGAAAATGATGATTACTTATACAATACAAGCAAGACTTGATATGGCAGCAGTGTTAACACTTTACAGGGAGGTTGGGTGGACCAACTATATCAAACAACCTAAGATGTTGGAGCAGGCCCTGAAAAATAGTTTACTCGTCATTGCTGCGTTTGATGAGGAAAGACTTGTGGGTCTGATACGAGTCGTTGGGGATGGTTATTCGATCGTGTTTATACAGGATATTTTGGTGTTGCCAGCCTATCAGCGTAAGGGCATTGGTAGGCGACTAGTGGAGGAGATTCTCGCCACCTATCCAACCATCTATCAGCTACATCTTTTGACAGGGCAAGAAGAAAAAACCAGAGCCTTTTACGAAGCTCTGGGATTTAGAGCAGTGGAAGAGTTAGCCTGCGTGGCCTATACTTATGTAGGATGACAGGTAGCCTGCTGATACTCCTTGAGATGAGTTGACCCAGTACCCTTTTGATGTTAATGAGTCTAATACTCTTTAAAAATCAAAAGGATGCGTTGTCAACTCGTCTCGGTGAATTGAACTCGGGCTAAAAGCTCGGAAAAAAGATAGATTTCCTCGTGTTCAACAAACACGTCGTCAATCTCCTATTTTTCAGTCGCTTTTTACACGCCCTTTGTATCTTGTAATTGAACTCGGACTACAACTCGCTGACAATAAAACTAATCCAGTGGATCAGTTTTACCCGAGCCAAGAAATCGGAAAGCGAGAATAAGTACTCCTAGAAGCAGAGGCTTCTTCGTCGCATTTTCTATTTTGTCTAGGAGTTGTTTTACGTCCTCGTATCTTGACGAGTGAAAAGCTCCAGTGGAGGTTTTCAGCCTACCACCTTTCATTAAAAAAGTGGTCGTTAGAAACTCCGTTTCCCTATTTCCAACCTTGCCCACTTCGCTCTCAAATTTCTAGGCTCAGGCTGAAACAGTTCACCGAACTGTTTCACTCTCCCAGACTAGTGGAGCAAGTGCTAAAAGCAAACTAAACATACTATAATGGGTCTAAGAAACCTCACTCCTTGTTGGAAGTGAGGTTTTCTGCTATATAAGCCAATTTTTGCTGCCGTGTCTTGCGCTTTTTAAAGAGGGCTTCTGCAGACATGGCACTTGATTTATCGGGGAAGGTCTCATAGTAGAGAAGTGTGACAGGTCTGCGACTCTTGCTGCGCGTGTATTTGGCCCCTTTTCCTTTGTTGTGGGCTAGGAGCCGCTTGTCAAGGTCGGTCGTATAGCCAGTGTAGAGGCTGCCGTCAGCACACTTGAGTACATACATGTAATGCTTAGCCTTTTCCAAAGTAAATGTCCTCTATTTCTGCTGTATATTGTCCATTTTCTTGGTGGATGATGAGAGGAGGTAAGACCCTCAAGCCTTCCAATGATCCGTCTTTAATAGCTTCAATCAGGAGCATATTCGCCTCCTTATTGGCTTTTGGGTGGATAAATTGAACTCGCTTAGGAGCTAGCTTGTAGGCTTTCATGGTATCAATGATTTCAAGGAAGCGCTCTGGTCGATGAACCATAGCTAACCGGCCATTAGATTTCAGTGCATGACGACTGACTGCACAAATTTCTTCCAAATTGGTAGTGATTTCATGGCGGGCTAATAGATAATGCTCATTTGCTTTTAGATTAGGCTGTTGCTCTACCTTAAAATAAGGTGGATTGCAGAGGATCAAGTCAACCTGTGAACGTGGGACATGTTCCAACAAGTGTTTGAGATCATCGTGAATCATTTCGACCTGGTTTTCCAATTTGTTGAGAGCAATGGAACGTCTGGCCATATCTGCCAAGCGTTCTTGGAGTTCAACAAGGGTAATCTTGGCTTCGGTCCGAGTAGAAGCAAAGAGGCCGACTGCCCCATTTCCACTGCACAGGTCTACGATAAGTCCTTTTTTAGGTAATTTTGGAAAGCGCGACAAAAGAACACTATCAATAGAATAGCTAAAAACTTCCTTGTTCTGAATAATTTTGACATCGGTAGAAAAGAGCTGGTCAATCCTCTCTCCGACTCGTAATACAGGCTTGTTCATGCCCCTATTATAGCATATGTTACAGCGGATGGAAAATCTTTGCTAACTTCCAAAATGTGGTATAATAGAAGAGAAATGAGCAAAGGAGAGAGCAATGTTTTATTCTTACTTACGAAGTTTATTAGTCTTTTTATTGTGGGCCGTCAATGGTAATATTCATTATCATGATAGGGAGAAGATTTTGCCTCAAGATGAAAATTACATTTTAGTAGCCCCGCATAGGACCTTTTGGGACCCTGTTTTTTTAGGCTATGCTTCAGCACCCAAGCAGTTTATTTTTATGGCTAAAAAAGAATTGTTCAAGGATCGAGGTTTTGGTTGGTGGATCAGCAAATGTGGAGCCTTTCCAATCGATCGAGACAATCCAGGAACTGCCGCTATTAAATATCCCGTTAAAATGTTAAAAAAGAGTAACCGTTCTCTGGTGATGTTTCCATCAGGTAGCCGTCATTCTAGTGAATTAAAAGGGGGAGTGGCTGTCATCGCAAAGACAGCCAAGGTTAAAATTATGCCGGCTACCTATATTGGTCCCATGACTTTGAAAAAGCTATTATTGGGGGATCGGATCGATGTTGCCTTTGGGAATCCGATTGATATTTCAGACATTAAACGCCTAGATGATACAGGAATTGCAGAAGTTACACGTCGGATTGAGTCAGAATTTAATCGCTTGGACGACCTTGCTCGTTCAGCTCAAACTGGTAAGAAGCGCTTGGGGTATTGGACTTTTATCTATCGACTTCCAGTCTTATTCCTTGTCGCTCTTGTTTTAGGGTTGACCTATCTTTTCAGCTATCTCGCTAGTTTTGTTTGGAAACCAGATACTCGTTTAGACAAATAAATGAGAAAAACTCGTCTTGCACGAGTTTTTTGATGTTTTTTTACGAATAATACTTAATGAAAGGTAGATGAAATGGAATGTATGCTGGATACCGTTTGAAAATAGAAATCTTTCCTTCCTCGCTCGGTCAGATTCCTTAGTGTTTTGTGTTACTAAAGTAGGTAAGGCGATAGGAGGCTAGCATCATGTGGAGAGAGTTTCGCAGAATATTAAAGTGGAGGAAACAAGATGGCTGATAAATGGATACAGTTTTGGCGCAACTATAGAGTGTTGATTGTGGTAGCAGTAGGAGGGATGATGAGCTTTGTGACCTTCTTTTTAGTGAGCCAGACAAGGAAGATAGAAGAGGTCGCTAGTACAGCTGAATTTGTCAGCAGTAGTGAGCAGGTGAGTGAGATGCCGGTTCATGCACAGTCAACAGCGAGTCTAGTGGTTGATGTTAAGGGAGCCGTTAAGAAACCAGGACTTTACTCCCTACCAATAGAGAGTCGCATCCATGATGCGGTAGAGGCAGCGGGCGGTCTGACTGAGGAAGCCGATTCTAAGTCCATCAATTTAGCGCAGAAAGTGAGCGATGAGGGAGTTGTTTATGTAGCGACCAAGGAAGAGGGGATCCCTGTTGCAACAAGCATACAAGGGAATGCAGATACGGGAGCTATAGCGGGTCTAGTGAATCTCAATACTGCAACAGAAGCAGACCTACAGACCATCTCAGGTATCGGCGCCAAGCGCGCAACAGATATTATCACCTACCGTGAGAGTAAGGGAGGTTTTCGAGCTATTGATGAGTTGAAGAATGTGCCTGGTATCGGTGCAAAGACTTTGGAGAGCATTCGTCCCTATGTCACAGTGGATTAGGCATCTCCCGCTTGCTCCTATTCATTTAGCTGTCTTTCTACTTTCTTTCCACTTTGTACTCGCTTACTTTTCTGTCTTGTCCGTATTGATTTTGCTAGGCTTATTCCTTCTTCTTTGCTGTCATCAAGGGATGATAGTCGTCTATAAGAGCCTTCCCCTTTTAGCCTGCTTTTTTCTTCTCTTTGGTCTGCAAGGTGTAAAAATGGCAATGGAAGAGGCTTCTGCTCCAGCCGAGGTCAGTTTTCTACATGTCAAGCCAGATACGATTCAAGTAAATGGTGATAGCCTTTCGTTTCAAGCTACCTCGTCAGGGAAGCGCTATAGTGTTTTCTATCACTTGAAAAATCAAAAGGAGCAGACCTATTTCAAGGATCTGTCGCAGCTAGTAAGGCTAGAGGTGGAAGCGACTGTATCTGTTCCAGAAGGTCAGCGGAATTTTAATGGCTTTGATTATCGGAATTATCTAAGGACACGAGGGATCTATCGGACAGTCAAGATTATTCAAATAAGGCAGATTCAACCACAGGTGTCCTATAATCCTCTGGATTGGCTTTCTTTACTTCGGCGAAAGGCCTTAGTATACCTCAAGAAGCATTTTCCAAATCCGATGCGGCATTATATGGCAGGTCTCTTGTTTGGGGATTTGGATAAGGAATTTGAACCGATGAGTAGTCATTACTCTAGTTTAGGGATTATCCACCTATTTGCGCTCTCTGGCATGCAGGTTGGCTTCTTTGTGGAGAAATTCCGTTGTCTTTTCCTCCGTCTTGGAGTAAAAAAAGAAGTCATTGATTGGCTACAAATTCCCTTTTCTTTCCTCTATGCGGGTTTAACAGGATTTTCAATTTCGGTTAATCGTTCCCTGTTGCAGAAGATATTTGCCAACATGGGAATTACTCAGCTAGATAATCTTGCCTGTACGATGATTGTCTGTTTCTTGCTGACGCCTCATTTTTTACTAACAGCAGGAGGCGTTCTGAGTTTTGCCTATGCCTTCTTACTGACAGTGCTTGATGTTGAGTACTTATGCCCAATGAACAGTAAAATGAGACTAGGAAACGAAGGCGAGGGTATAACTAGCATTCACCGAGACGAGTGGATGAAGGATCCTGTTGATTTTAGAAGAGCATTAGTATCCTATAGGAGAGTAGTTGTAGAAAGTCTAGCGGTTTCATTTGGTATGCTCCCCCTCTTGATTTATTATTTTTATAGTTTTCATCCTCTGTCTATTTTACTGACCTTTCTTTTTTCTCTTCTTTTTGATCAGGTATTGCTGCCAGGCTTGTCCCTTATCTTCCTTCTCTCCCCCTTTGTTATCTTGAAGCAGGTCAATCTTTTCTTTGGATGGTTGGAAGCCGCTATTCAGTGGGTAGTAGATTTGGGAATCAGACCATTGATTTTTGGAAAACCGACACCTATCTGCCTACTGATTTTAGTGCTGCTTCTGTTCTTCCTGTACGATGTATATAGGGATCGGAAATGGCGCCTAAGGCTCATCGTCCTTCTTAGTTTACTACTGTTTATGGGTAAGCATCCCTTAGAAAATGAGATAACAATGGTGGATGTTGGACAGGGAGATAGTATCTTTTTTAGGGATGTACGTGGACGGACCATTCTAATTGATGTAGGTGGCAGGGTGAGTGTTCCCCCGCAAGAAGATTGGAGACAGAAGGTAGGTCAGGCCAATGCCAAGCAAACCCTGATTCCCTATCTTCATAGTCGTGGGGTGAGTAAGATTGATTATTTGATTCTAACCCATGCCCATGCAGATCACATGGGAGATTTAGAGGAAGTGGCAAAGGAAATGGAAGTTGGGAGGGTATATATTTCTGAAGGGAGTGCTACTAATTGGAAGTTGAGAGAGAGGCTAGAGAAGGTAGGCTTGCACCCTTACTTGGTGAAAGTAGGAGATACCTTTCCGATTTGTGATGGTTTTTTACGTGTACTCTATCCCCATCAAAAAGGGGATGGCGGCAACAATGATTCAGTTGTATTGTACGGAGAGTTGTTGCAGACGCGCTTTCTGTTTACAGGTGATTTGGAAGATGGAGAGCTAGAGTTGATGAAACAGTATCCTCAGATGTCAGTCGATGTTTTAAAGGCAGGACATCACGGAGCAAAAGGTTCTTCTTATCCAGCCTTTTTAGATGCTATTTCTCCAAGGATTGCCTTGATTTCAGCAGGAAAAAACAATCGTTATCAGCATCCACATCAAGAAACGCTAAGCCGTTTTCAAGAACGGCAGATACAGGTCTTCCGAACCGATGAGCAAGGGGCTATTCGGTTTAGAGGTTGGAAGAAATGGACGATTGAAACAGTTCGGTGAACTGTTTCAACGGTCACCTAGAAATAGGAAAGTGACCACAGAATCCCGAACTAAGAAATCGGAAAGCGAGGATTAACCAGTTGAAGCAAGAAAGTGACCACAGAAGTTTGAGCCAAGAAAATGGAAGGCTAGGAAATAGGCTGAAAACCTCCACTGGAGCTTTTCACTCATCGAAGTAATAAAAGAGACGTAGCTGTTTCAGATTTAGTCAATTACAGCTGTGGCTACCTTTAGGTATGAACCAAATGACTGATATGTAAAGCCCTTTGTCAAGTAAAAACAATCGAACTGATAAAAAATGAAAAGTATCTAGAAAGAGCCTAGTTCTTAGCTTCGGGCATTGGCCACTCTGATATTCGTGGATTGGTTACCTAC
>NZ_MSPR01000019.1 GCF_001984715.1 Streptococcus azizii | reverse complement strand
TTATCTAACCTGAACAATTAGATTATAACAGGAAAAAGAAATGAAAGCTCAAAGCCTTGGCAGCCACCAGCATAGCTGGTGGTTTTCTTGTTTTTCTCTTCGAGAAAAACTGGCTCGAAGCCATAATAAAATAAAAGTTTAGGAGGACAAGGGGATGAATAAGTTTTTATTTTTCCTAGAACACACCCTGGCACCCATTGGTGAGAGAGTGGGCAATCATCGCCACTTAAAAGCGATCAGGGAAGGATTTATGATGGCCATGCCACTGGTATTGGTAGGGTCAGTATTCTTGCTGTTGATTAACTGGCCTCAGGAAGGATTTAAAATCTTCTTAACCAATGTTGGTCTGATGGATATTTTAACAACTATGAACCAAAGCACGATGGCGATTATTTCTCTAGCTGCTTGCTTTGGCATTGCTTATCGCTTATCTGAAAGCTATGGAACAGACGCTCCCTCTGCTGGGATTTTAGCTCTCTCAAGTTTCATCTTGATGGCGCCCCGTTTTACTACTCAGGTTTTTACCGAAAGTGGCGAGCAGGTCTCTCAAACTTTTGGAGGAGCGATTCCATTTGGTAGCTTGAACGCTAATGCCTTGTTCGTGGCGATTACAGTGGGCTTAATCACGGCAGAGATCTACCGAATCTTTATCCAAAAAGGGATTATTATTAAGATGCCCAAGAACGTCCCAGATGCAGTGAGCAAATCGTTTTCGGCTCTGCTACCAGCACTGACAGCTTTTGTTTTCTGGGCGGCAGTCTTGAAGGGCTTGCAACTCGCAGGCATTGAAGGTGGTTTAGGAGCGGTTCTAGGTTTGATCGTAGGAACTCCACTCCGAATGATTGCTGGGACTTTGCCAGGTATGGTGCTCGTTGTTTTAGTGAATTCCCTATTCTGGTTCTGTGGTGTGAATGGCGGCCAGGTTCTCAATGCTTTTGTAGATCCTGTTTGGTTGGCCTTTACAGAAGAAAATCAAGCGGCAGCGATAGCCGGTGAGACTCTCCCACATATTATCACGCTACCATTTAAGGATTTGTTTGTATTTATCGGCGGGGGTGGAGCAACGGTTGGTCTGGCTCTCTGCTTATTCTTATTCAGTAAGAGCCGTTCTTATAAAACACTCGGTCGTCTATCGTTTATTCCATCGCTCTTTAATATCAATACAGCTATTCTCTTTAGTTTTCCGACCGTTTTAAATCCCATTATGATGATTCCATTTGTCTTGACGCCGACTGTAAATGCGATGATTACTTACTTTGCAATGGTAACTGGCCTAGTCCCTCTCACTACTGGAGTTGTACTCCCTTGGACTATGCCACCTATCATTGGTGGCTTCTTAGCGACAGGAGGTAGCTGGCAAGGGGCGGTTCTGCAACTTGTTTTAATCGCAGTATCATTTGCTATTTACTACCCATTCTTTAAAGTTGCCGATCGTAACATGCTAGAAAAAGAATTACGTGATTAGAAAGTGGAGTACCTATGTTCATTACAATATATGACGCAGTAAAAAATACCTCATCTCGACATGCAGTAGAGGAGTTAATCTATTATTTAGGGAAATTGTTTGAGGCTTCTGTAACAGAAGTAGATGTGCTTACAGAGGCGATGATTGTCCTCAACATGCAGGTAGACGACTATGAAAAGGATCATATTTCAATCCAACTCAAGGACGGTGTTGGTGAAATCACAGCCAATTCAAAGGTTGCCCTTTTGATTGGAGTCTATCGCCTCGTTAGTGAATTTGGGGTTATCTTTTTAAGACCCGGAAGAAAGAATGAATTCATTCCTTCCCTTTCTGAGGAATGTTGGAAAGAAAAAAGGATAGAAATTGATGAAGTGGCTAGTTATCAACACAGGGGTGTTTGTATAGAAGGTGCCGATTCTTATGAAAATATTGCCGATTTTTTAGACTGGCTACCTAAAATTAAGATGAACTCTTTCTTTATCCAGTTTGAAAATCCCTATTCCTTCCTCAAACGTTGGTACGACCATGAGTTTAATCCCTATCTGGAGAAAGAACCATTTAATTCAGAAATCGCTCAAGAAATGAGTGATCGTTTGGATGAGGAGCTTGCAAAGCGTGGCCTACTTCACCACAGGGTGGGGCATGGCTGGACGGGTGAGGTGCTGGGCTATTCCTCTAAGTATGGTTGGGAGTCGGGTGTCACCTTACCCGATGAGAAGAAGCCGCTGGTAGCCGAGCTAAATGGTAAGCGTGACTTATATGACACGGCTCCTATTTTGACCAGTCTGTGTTTCTCTAATCCAGAAGTTGGGAATAAAATGGTTGACTTAATCGTTGACTATGCAAAAAAACGTCCTGATGTAGATTACCTTCACGTGTGGTTATCCGATGCTCGTAACAATATATGTGAGTGTTCAGAGTGCCAAAAAGATATTCCAGCAGATCAATATATTCGTATCCTAAATCAGTTAGACGAGGCATTGACTAATGAAGGACTTCCGACAAAGATTTGTTTCCTACTCTATCATGAATTGCTATTTGCTCCTCAAAAAGAAGTTGTAAACAATCCAGAGCGTTTCACGATGATGTTTGCGCCGATTACGCGAACCTTTGAAAGGAGTTACGCAGATGTAGATTATGACACCGGGATTCCTATACCAAAAGAATACCGTCGCAATCAGATGGTTTTGCCAAATTCATTGGAAGAAAATCTTTCCTATCTGTTCAACTGGCAGAAGATGTTTAAGGGAGATAGTTTTGTCTACGACTATCCGCTTGGACGAGCTCACTATGGGGATCTAGGGTATATGAAAATCAGCAAGGTAATCTATCGTGATATTCAATTTCTAGGCCGCCTACATCTAAATGGTTATATTAGCTGTCAAGAACTGCGTGCAGGCTTTCCTCATAACTTCCCTAATTATACAATGGGGCAAATGCTGTGGAATGATAAGCTAGATTATGAAGATTTAAAAGAAGAGTATTTCAGTGCTATGTATGGTACGGATTGGCAGCTGGTTACTACTTATTTGGAAAAACTTTCTGACTATTCCTCCTGTGACTACTTCAATGCAATCGGTTCAAGACAACAGGTTGAACTTTCTGGACAGTACAAGGTATCAAGTGATTTGGCCTATAACTTTATCAATACACTAGAAGAACATGTCACCAAAGAAACAGGAATTCAAAAACAAGAATGGCGCCAGCTAGGGTATCACAGGCAACTTATCATTAAGTTGGCACATGCGTTACATCTAATGGCAGGGGGGCGACATTTGGAAGGTCAAATTGCCTGGCGTGATGTCTTAGATTTTGTCCGAAATCATGAAATGAATTTCCAACAACACCTAGATGTGTATCGCATTATTGAAGTAGCTAAAAACTATGCTGGCTTTACATTATAATACTCAATAAAATCAAAAGTAGACTAGGAAATAAGACAAGATACAAAGGGCATTAAGCGAGTAAAGCAAAAATAGAAGTTTTGACGAGTTGATCAAGTATCCTTTTGATTTTTGAAGAGTATTAGAATATGAGTGAAGGAGGAGAGAGGTTTGCAAGGGAAAAGAGTTCTTATTTGTGGTGTTATTTCCATCTGTTTCTTGTTTATTGTTGCCCAATTCACTTGGTATCGTTCTTTTATACCAGAAGTTTTTACTGTTCCTTATCGTACAGCTGTTGAGCAGGAGTATCGTTTAAAGTATGAAGAAGCAGGTTTACCTGTACCTAGTAAAAACTTTTGGACATCAGAGATAGGCGGGCTTACGCCACAAGGTGTATTGGAGCAAAGGAAAAAACGTCTCTATCAGGAATTTACCTTATTAGAAAAAGAAACCAAGCAATTAGGAGGAGCTACAGAGAATCTTCGATTAGATGGAGCAGGTTGGCAGGAAATATCTGAGACGATGGCGAGTAACCGCCAGTTTATCAAAGATAGCTGGATCAACCAGTTGGAGGACGCGGATATTCTTGCCTATTACCAGAAGCATATTGACCGATTTTCGGAGCAAGCACCTATCAAAGGGAAGCTCTCTTTTTGGCAGAATGGAGTAGAAATCTGGAATAAGGAAGTCGATATATCAGCCGAAACGGTACGTATGGTTACAGAGCAGTATCCCGAACTTGATCTGATTCTCCCCCAGATAGTGGCTGGGGATCGTGAAAGTTGGCAAAGAGATGGAGGCGTGTATCAGTTTGTATGCACAGATAGACAAGACGGGATGCCTCTTCCCTTTGAAGAAGTGATAGAAGCAGTAGCAAGCCAGTTGGTAGAAGAAAAGTTGAATCACTGGTTGGAGGCCAAACTAGGAGGAGAAACAGAAGGTGAGAGTCCTCGAACATTAAAAAGATAGTGCTTCCCTGCTAATACTCAAAAAAATCAGAAAGAAGAAAATAATATGAAAAAGAAATGGATATGGCTCTTGTTGCTGTCATCGTGTACCCTCCTACAGAGTCCGTCAACAGTTAGGACTGAAGATAGGACAGAACAGCCTAACAGCAACCAAGATCAAGTTGAACAAAGACGCTATACAGCAAGGTTAAAAGTAAATACAGATGGTACTGAAAATGCAGCAGGTGGAAGTCTGGTAGCGAAAGATAATAAGCTCTCAGGTGGAGAAGGGACAATAGTTGAGTTAATTCCCAGAGCAAATCCCGGCTATCGATTTGTTGGCTACACTTCCTTTAGAGAGGATAATGGCATGAGTACCGACGGCTTGATGCCGATAGAAAATAATCGTTTTGAATTATCTGAAAAAATTGGTGATGTAACGGTCTATGCGCATTTTGAAACCATTAAGATGGATGAAAACACCTATTTTTCAGATGATTTCTCGGTCTGGAATCCGGATATCTATACCATAGAAGGTCAGAGTAGGGCATTGAGGGTAGAAAATAGTCATCTAGTGCTTTCACCGAGTGAGAGGATTACCTTGATACCGAATGTTGGAAAAGAAATCCCTGTTTCTGAAACGGTGGGGTATCAAATAAATCTTGGATTACAGCAACTGGCACCTATTAAACCTTGGAATACGATGCGCATTATCTTTTGTCAGCAACCAGATGGCAGTTATTACGCCTTGGAAGTAAATGGTAAAAAAGCCTATGTAAAAAAACTGGCCAGTCTGGATGCAGGGATTCAAAGTGGAGAGATATTGGGAGAAGCAGTTCAGTTTGAATTGGGAGGAGAGTCCCATCGATTTGAGATGACAGTTACTGGCAACAAGGTTTCAGTGATGGATAATGCTAGTCCTCTGTTGAGTTATACTGGTGAAGGGGACTTTGAAGCTAGCCGTCTATTTGTGGCATTTCAAATGGTTAGCACAGGACGTATCATTTCCTTGGATTCCTTTACCATTACAAAGCACCAACAAAAGAAGAAACTGCGAATCCTCAGCCGGATAGATGGTGTGGAAGATAGTCTTGCTACAGCCGGGATAGTATCAGCGCTAAATAACGAAGTCAGCAGTGGAGATACCTTGGTGATTGACGTAACCGAAAAATACGGGTATCGCTTCCTTGGCTTTAGGGATAGGGAAGGGAGCCCGATTGATTTGGCTACTTATCAAGTGCCTGCTTCAGAGACAGAAGAGCTACTCCTTTATGCTGATTTTAGTAAGGTGGAGCCAGCTGCCACGAAGGCACGAGATTACTATGTGGACTCAGTCAGTGGATCAGATACCAATGACGGTAGTGAGAAATCCCCGTACAGAACCCTAAAAGCGCTCCATACAAAAGACCTGTCTCCGGGTGATCGGATTTTATTAAAAGCTGGAAGTGTTTACAATGGCTTGGAGGCGGCCTTAACATTTAAGGGGTCTGGAACGCAGGAGCAACCTATCTATGTCGGCATGTATGGTGAGGGAGCAAAACCTGTTTTAAATGGAGAAGGAAAAGTAGAAGATTTAGTATCACTGTTTAATCAAGAATATATCACGATTGAAAATCTTGAATTAACCAACCTAAGCCCAGAGTTTTCTACTTCGTTTCGGTTGAACGGTAATAATAATAAGAGCAAGGCGCTCCGTGCGATCAATGTTTCGGCAAAAAATTTTGGCGTAGTTCACAATATTACCTTACGGAATCTCTATATTCATGATATTAACGGAAAACTCAATCTAAAAAATGGAATGGTGGTATTTTCTTTGATGTCAAAGCAGATCTAGTAGCTGGTCAACTGACAGGGATTCCAACCAAGTACGATGGTGTATTGATTGAAAACAATGTGATAGAGCGTGTAGATAGATCGGCGATGAAATTGGTTAGTTCTGCTTGGAGCAACCAATCTACTAAGAATAATCCAGGACTTCCTATAAATTGGTATCCCTCTACAAACGTTGTCGTCCGCAACAACCGGATCGATAAGGCAGGAGGAGATGCTATTACTGTCCGCGATACAGATGGTGCCTTGGTGGAATACAATAAGGTGTCGGACTCTCGCTATCAAAATACAGGCTATAATGCAGGAATTTGGCCCTTCCAAGCGACCAACACCGTTATTCAGTATAATGAAGTTTATCGGACGAGGGGAGTACAAGATGGACAAGGTCTGGACAATGACCATGTGTCGACCAACACCGTTATGCAGTACAATTATAGCCACGATAACGAAGGTGGCTTTATGCTAGTCATGAATGGTTTTCCTCATGTTTCGCCCACTATTCGCTACAATATCAGTCAGAACGATAAAGATAAGACTATAGAGTTTGCGCGTGGGACGCCAGCCGGAGTTGTATTCTATAATAACACCCTGTACTCTGCTAGTAAACTGGCTGGTCGGGCAGGTATTATTGATATGCCAAATACGAAAGCAGGGACGGGAAATAGGCATGCCTTCTTCTTCAACAATATTTTCTATTATCCTCAAAATGAATCTTTCTTTGTCGAACGTAGTGATGCTAAACAACAGATGGATAAGTTTCACTTTTACAACAATGCTTACTGGGGAGTGACTCCCCCTGTTCAAGAAAAACAGGCGATTACAGGCATAGCAGCTCTCAGCGGTATCGATGCTATTCCAGAGGAAACAGGTAGTCTTTCGCCCCGAGCAGGCCAGTATCTGAGTTCAGAGCTAGCGGCGTATAAATTGAATAGCGAGGATAGCAAACTTATCAATAGTGGTGTTAGCCTCCAGGATGCCATTGAGCATTTTTATAACGAATTAAAGATTGTCAATAGGCAACCGATTTCTGAAGAACAGCGACTAAGCCTATCGCCGACAGAACTGTTTGAGTTAGCAAGCCGTAGGACTAGCGTGGATGCCATTGCCCAAACTTACCCAGCCATAGCGACTGTTACCTATGGGACAGACTTCTTTGGAACAGCTTTACCATCGAGCAATCTCTCTCTTGGAGCTTCCCAGTATCTTGATAGGTCAGCTAAAGAAGGAAACAGTAACCCCGTTCCTGATAAAAGAGTAGCCTCTGTTGAGGAAATGAACGGAAGGAATGAATAGTCGGGGAAACCATTATTTAAACGAGAAGTGGTGAGACTGAGGTAGTGAAAGAAGAGTAAATAATATTCTTCAAAACTCAAAAGGATACGTCGTCAAGAGCCTCGATGGATTGAACACTCCACTAGAGGCTCTCAGCTCTCTTTGTTCTGTGTTAGTCAAAAGGAGGTAGGAGTTGAGAAAATGAGCTTGGCATTGAGTCCAGGCTCTTTTTGCAAGAGGGGATGATGGTGGTGGCGTTGACAGGAAAGATACTCAGCAGTCTTTCTACTTGCAGAGTGTCTTTTCTGATTTCAACACGTCCTGTTGTTTTTTTCAACATTTTTCCGAAATTTTGATATAATAAAGTAAAAAAGAGAAAGGGAAAGAGATGAACAAACAGGAGAGGTTGGAAGAAATTACGAGATTGGTTCATAAAAGGGGAACGATTCGCATTTCAGAGATTGTGGAGTTGTTGAATGTGACAGATATGACGGTCAGAAGAGACCTTAGTGAATTGGAAGAAAAGGGAATTTTGACAAAGATTCATGGCGGTGCTAGGAGTAATAAGGCTTTTCAACTAAGGGAGTTTTCTCATTCAGAAAAGCATGTTCAAAATATTGAGGCCAAGCGTTTTATCGCAGCAAAAGCAGCGCAGTTGATCGAAGACGGGGATACACTTTTTTTAGGGCCTGGAACAACGGTGGCTTGTCTAGCAGAGGCTATTACCAACTCTAAGCTAACGGTTATCACCAACTGTCTCCCTATATTCACTATCTTATCACAGAAGAAATCAGAAGATTTTCAGATTTTTTTGCTTGGTGGTGAGTGGCGTCAAGTGACCGAATCATTTGTCGGAGAGATGGCTAATACTGTACTAGAAAAGATGCATTTTAGCAAGATGTTTTTTAGTGGCAATGCAGTCAAGGGAAATGATGTCATGACTTCTACTCTGACCGAATCCTATACTCAGCAATTAGCTCTAAAGCATTCACTGGAAAAGTATCTCTTGATTGATACCAGCAAGATTGGGAAAGAAGATTTTACCACTTTTTGCCAATTAAAAGATGTCACAGCAGTGATTAGCGATCAGCTGGCAGATGACGAGCAGTACCGTTATTTGACAGCTTATACAGAAGTGATTAGCGAATAATGTTTGAAAAACAGTTGTTCCCTCGGGCAACTGTTTATTTTTGTCGTGTTTTTCAACAAAAATAAACAAAAATTGTTGACTTTATGATTGGTTTTGTGTATAATGCAAACATAAAAGCAAACTGCTTTTAACTGTTTTGCAAAACATTTTTTCCGGAAAAATAAACAAGACACATAAGGAGAAAACGATGACAATTATTATTGGTGCTGATCCAGCAGGAGAAAAACTCAAAAATGTTCTTCAGCATTTTCTGGTTGACCTAGGCCACTCAGTGCTTGATGTGAGTAGTGGTAAGGACTTTGTTGATACCACTTTAGCGATTGCACAAGAAGTAAATAGGCAGGAGGGTAATCTTGGAATTGCAGTCGATGCCTATGGTGTTGGTTCCTTTATGGCAGCGACAAAAATTAAAGGCATGATTGCTGCTGAAGTCTCAGATGAGCGCTCTGCTTATATGACACGTGGTCACAATAATTCTCGTATCATTACTCTCGGTAGCGAGATTGTTGGAGAGAGTCTAGCTAAAAATATCGTCAAAGGATTTGTAGAGGGAGTCTATGATGGTGGACGCCACCAAATTCGTGTTGATATGCTAAATAAGATGTGTTAAATCAAACATAGATGAAGGAGAAACAGATGAAAATTGCAGTTGGATGCGATCATATTGTGACCTATGAAAAAATTGCAGTGGTCAATTATTTGAAAAATCAGGGCTATGAGGTGCTTGATTGTGGGACTTATGACAGTGTCAGAACCCATTATCCTATCTTTGGAAAAAAGGTTGGAGAGGCAGTTGTCAGCGGTGAAGCAGACCTGGGAATCTGTATTTGTGGAACAGGTGTTGGTATTAACAATGCAGTGAATAAAGTACCGGGTGTTCGTTCAGCACTTGTTCGAGACATGACATCAGCCTTGTATGCTAAGACAGAATTAAATGCAAATGTCATTGGTTTTGGTGGGAAGGTGACTGGCGAATTGTTGATGTGTGACATTATTGAAGCCTTTATTCAGGCAGAATACCAACCGACAGCTGAAAATAAGCGTTTGATTGAAAAATTAGCAGGAATTGAAACCATCAATCAAGAGCAAGCAGACGGTGCTTTCTTTGATGAATTTATTGAAAAGTGGAATCGTGGTGAATACCGGGACTAATACATTGGTGCAAATCAAGTGGCACATGAATGGCGCTTGACTTAGTCTTTGTGTAGTTTATACTATTTCGTATACTGATTTGAAGATATTTTTGCAGTATAGTATCCTAAAAATAAAAAGGTGGAAGATAAGATGACAATAACCAATCAAAAGTATACCTTAATGGAAAAAGTTAGTAACTCAGCAGGCATTATTTCCGCTCTCGCCTTTGATCAGCGGGGGGCTTTGAAAAAAATGATGGCCAACTATCAAGACACAGAACCGACAGTTGAGGCTATTGAAACCTTGAAAAGTATCGTATCAGAAGAGTTGACGCCGTATTCCTCGTCTATCTTACTGGATCCAGAGTATGGACTCCCAGCTTCTCATATTCGGAATAGCCAGTCAGGTTTGCTCCTAGCCTATGAAAAGACAGGTTATGATGTTAGTACAACGAGTCGCCTACCGGATTGTCTGGTCGAGTGGTCGGTCAAACGCCTCAAAAAAGAAGGGGCAGATGCGATTAAATTCCTCCTATACTATGATGTGGATGGAGAACCTTACGTTAATCTACAAAAACATGCCTATATCGAACGCTTGGGTTCAGAATGTGCAGCAGAAGGCTTGCCATTTTTCCTAGAAATTTTGAGTTACGATGAGCAGATTCAAGATACCAGCAGCCCAGCATTTGCTAAGGTTAAACCAAGAAAGGTCATCGAAGCAATGCGAGTGTTCTCGGATCCATCTTTTGGAGTTGATGTTCTCAAGGTAGAAGTTCCTGTTAATATGGCTTACGTAGAAGGATTTAACCAAGAAAATGCCAGCGTGTATACAAGGGAAGAGGCGGCTGCCTATTTCAAACAGCAGGATGCAGCAACTCCCCTACCCTATATCTATTTAAGTGCAGGCGTGTCTGCTAGCCTTTTCCAAGAAACCTTAACATTTGCACACGAGGCTGGCGCAGCCTTTAATGGTGTCCTATGCGGTCGCGCTACATGGGCTGATGCTGTCCCAATCTATATGCAAGAAGGGGAAGAGGCAGCTCGAAATTGGTTGAGGACACAGGGGCGTCAAAACATCGAATCGCTCAATGAGGTTCTAGCGACAACAGCTTCTTCTTGGAAAAAACGTATAGGCTTGCATTTATAAAATGTAAAGGTTTACAAAAAAATTATTTCGTGATATAATTGTCTCAGTAGTTTATATATGGTGGATTGTAACTAAGAACATTAGGCAAGACCGCAGATGAATAAGGAGGGAAAATCCTTAGCTTATTTGTGGTCTTTTGTATTTTTAAAGATAAAGGAGACTAGTTTGTAGATGTATCGTACAACCTTTAAATAATA
This sequence comes from Streptococcus azizii, assembly GCF_001984715.1. Taxonomy (GTDB): domain Bacteria; phylum Bacillota; class Bacilli; order Lactobacillales; family Streptococcaceae; genus Streptococcus; species Streptococcus azizii. Next base: position 26,871 of record NZ_MSPR01000019.1, on the reverse strand, counting down.
ATGCGGCTTTAGTCAAAAATGAACGAGGGGAGCAGTCCGTTGTTATGGGAATGGGGGTTGCTTTTCAGAAGAAAAAGGGAGATTTGGTGACTAGTCATAAAATCGAAAAGATTTTTTCACTAAAGAATTCTGAATCTAATGATCATTTTTTAATGTTGCTGAAAGATGTCCCGTTAGACTTTATTACGGTTACTTATCAAGCTATTGATCAGTTATCGCAGCAATATGATTATCCTGTACAAGACTATATCTATATTACCTTAACGACTCATATTCATTGCGCCTATAAGGCGATTTTAGAGCAGTCTTATCAGGAAAGTAAGCTCCCGAACATGCTGCAAGACTATCCCATTGAATATCAGATGGCGACAGAAGCCTTGACCATTTTTCGCCAGAAAATTCTACGGGACTTCCCGGAAGATGAAATTGGTAGAATCGCTCTTCATTTTATCAATGCTAAAGGCGAGAAGGCGGAGGATCAGGTCCTAAAAGTAGAGACACTGCAGCAGGTCTTATCCTTGGTCGAAAAAGAATTAGCTACAAATGGGATTTTGAGAACGAAGGAAAATAGCAAGTTCTACGATCGCTTGATGGTCCATCTGACTTATTTTATCCGCTACTCAGATAGGGAAAAAGATGGAACATCATCATTGGAGCAGATGGCAGCCACCATGCAGTTGGCCTATCCAAAAGCCTATGATATAGGAGAACGAATCCATGATTTAATCACGCAGGAGTTAGGACGGAGTCCGAGCGAGAGCGAAAAAATGTATATCGTCCTTCACGTCCAACGTTTACTATAACACTGTCTCTTATAGTCTTTTTTTAGTTTGCTTTTAGTACTAGGCAACGAGCTGCAGGCTGTACTTAGAGTACGGCAAAGTGAGTTAACGAAGTAATAAAAGATAAACTAAACGACTATATCACACTATATCAAAAAGGAGAAAATAAAATGAATAGAGAAGAAATTACCTTGCTTGGTTTTGAAATCGTTGCCTTTGCAGGAGATGCCCGCTCCAAATTGTTGGAGGCTTTAACAGCCGCTCAGCAGGGGGATTTTGATCGAGCAGAGCAGCTAATCGCAGCCGCCAATGAGTGTATCGTAGAGGCCCATCATACTCAGACCTCCCTTCTGCAAAAAGAAGCAGCAGGAGACGATTTGGCCTTCAGTGTTACCTTGATGCATGGACAAGATCACTTAATGACGACCCTATTATTGAAAGACATGATGTCACATATCATTGAATTATACAAGAGAGGAAAGTAATATGAATCAGTTAATTGCACAAATCGAGCGTGGTAAACCTTTATTTGAAAAGATTTCGCGTAATATTTATCTGCGTGCCATTCGAGATGGTTTTATCGCTGCGATGCCGGCTATCCTATTTTCTAGTATCTTCTTGCTCATCGCCTTTGTTCCAAATATTTTTGGCTTTACCTGGTCGGATGAAACAGTGGGAATGATTATGAAGCCCTATGGCTATACTATGGGGATTGTTGCCGTATTGGTAGCAGGAACAACAGCTAAGTCCTTGACTGACAGCGTCAATCGCGACCTACCAAAGACCAATCAGATAAACTTCATTTCGACGATGATTGCTTCTATCTCTGCCTTCTTACTCTTAGCTTCAGACGGTATCGAAGGTGGCTTTGCGAATGGCTATATGGGAACCAAGGGGTTGCTGACAGCCTTCCTAGCGGCTTTTGTAACTGTCACTATCTACCGCATCTGCGTGAAAAATAATGTCACTATTCGGATGCCAGAAGAAGTTCCGCCAAATATTTCACAAGTATTTAAGGACATTATCCCATATGCGTTAACGATTCTAGGAATCTATGCGATTGATTTGGCTGTCCGTCAAGTAGTGGGAAGCAGTGTGGCTGAAGCTATTCTAAAACTCTTTGAGCCTTTATTTACAGCAGCAGACGGATACTTGGGAATTACCATTATTTTTGGAGCCTATGCCCTCTTCTGGTTCGTTGGGATTCACGGTCCATCTATCGTAGAACCTGCCATTGCAGCGATTATCTATGCCAACATTGAGACCAATTTCCAATTACTTCAAGCAGGTCAACATGCTGATAAAGTCTTAACATCCGGCACTCAGATGTTTATTGTTACCATGGGTGGTACAGGTGCTACCTTGGTGGTTCCATTTATGTTCATGTTCTTGTGTAAATCGAAGCGAAATAAGGCTATTGGACGTGCTTCTGTCGTTCCGACTTTCTTTGGTGTGAATGAGCCCATTTTGTTCGGTGCCCCTATCGTTCTCAATCCTGTTTTCTTCGTTCCCTTTATCTTAGCACCGATTGCCAATGTTTGGATTTTCAAGTTCTTCGTTGATGGATTGAAGATGAATAGTTTCAGTGTCAATTTACCATGGACAACGCCAGGTCCACTAGGAATTATCATGGGAACCAATTTTGCTCCCCTAGCCTTTCTTCTTGCAATTTTGCTGGTAGTAGTGGACGTTGTGATTTACTATCCGTTCTTAAAGGTATATGATCATCAAGTACTGGCAGAAGAAGAAGCTGGTAAGGCAAACAATCAGCTACATGAAAAGGTAGCTGCGAATTTTAATACTTCAAAGGCAGATGCCATACTTGAGCGTCAATTATCTGACAAAACCATCACCAAAGAAACCAATGTCTTGGTCTTATGTGCTGGTGGAGGAACCAGTGGCTTATTGGCCAATGCTCTTACGAAAGCTGCTCAAGAATATGGAGAGCCTGTAACAGCTGCGGCAGGAAGTTACGGAGCTCACCGTGAAATTCTACCAGAATATGACCTTGTGATTCTAGCTCCTCAGGTAGCTTCCAACTATGCGGATATGAAGCAGGAAACAGATGCCTTGCAGATTCGTCTAGCGAAAACAGAAGGGGCTGAGTATATCAAGCTAACACGAGATGGTAAGGGAGCCTTAGCATTTGTCAAGCAACAACTAGAAGACTAGAGGTGGAAGATGGTCAAACAATTACCGAAAGATTTTATTTTTGGCGGTGCTACGGCAGCCTACCAAGCAGAAGGAGCCACCCAAGTTGATGGCAAGGGAGCTGTTGCCTGGGATAAGTATTTAGCAGATCATTATTGGTATCGTGCCGATCCTGCTAGTGATTTCTATCATCGCTATCCAGTTGATTTAGAGTTGGCAGAACGATTTGGGGTCAATGGTATTCGGATTTCGATTGCTTGGTCTCGCATTTTTCCTACAGGATATGGAGAGGTTAATCCTAAAGGGGTAGCGTTTTATCATCGCTTATTTGCGGAATGCCATAAGCGCCATGTAGAACCCTTTGTGACCCTGCATCACTTTGATACTCCAGAAGCCTTGCATTCTCAAGGGGACTTTCTTAATCGGGCTACGATTGATCATTTTGTAGACTATGCAGCCTTTTGCTTTGAGGAATTTTCAGAAGTGAAGTTTTGGACAACCTTCAATGAGATTGGTCCAATCGGAGACGGTCAATATTTGGTGGGAAAATTCCCACCAGGTATCCAGTATGATTTAGCCAAGGTCTTTCAATCGCATCATAATATGATGGTGGCGCATGCTAGAGCTGTTAAACAGTTTAAAGATAAGGGGTATACAGGTGAGATTGGAGTTGTGCATGCCTTGCCAACCAAGTATCCCTATGATTCAGAAAATCCAGCCGATATTCGGGCAGCAGAACTAGAAGATATTATCCACAATCGCTTTATTTTGGATGCGACCTACTTGGGGAAATACTCGGAAGAGACCATGCAAGGAGTCCAGCATATCTTGGCGGTAAATGGCGGAGAGCTTGACTTGCGAGAGGAAGATTTTGCCTATTTGCAGGCTGCAAAAGATTTGAATGATTTTCTAGGCATCAATTACTATATGAGTGATTGGATGCGAGGTGATGCTGTAGAGGAGACAGAAATTACCCACAATGGAAAAGGTGTGAAGGGTGGTTCTAAGTATCAGATCAAGGGAGTTGGTCGCAGAGAATTTGAGGTAGATGTTCCAAGGACGGATTGGGATTGGATGATTTATCCGCAAGGATTGTACGACCAAATTATGCGAGTTACGACCCAGTATCCAAACTACAAAAAAATCTATATTACAGAAAACGGACTGGGATACAAGGATGAATTTGTAGATGGTACAGTCTATGATGATGCTAGGATTGACTATGTGAAGCAACATTTGAGCGTTATTTCTGATGCCATTGCCGCAGGGGCAAATGTCAAGGGTTACTTCCTTTGGTCCTTGATGGATGTCTTTTCATGGTCAAATGGCTATGAAAAGCGCTACGGACTTTTCTATGTTGACTTTGATACCCAAGAGCGCTATCCGAAAAAGAGTGCCTATTGGTATAAGCAAGTTGCAGAAAGCAAGGTAATCGAATAAGAATACCTCCGATTCTTAGAACGAGAGCAAGAGACTGGTCTTTATCAGACTCTTGTTTCTTTTTATATTGAGAGTGTATCCCATGCAAGTAACGAGTCCAGTGTCCATTTTCCAGCGCCTACTCACGCAGACAGGAGCTGAGGTAGTATTGTGATAAAAAAATCATTCCAACAAGGGTGCAAACTCCTAGAAGAGGCTGCTTATACTCTTTAAAAATCAAAAGGATACGTTGTCAAGAGTCTCGGTGAGTGAAAAGCTCCAGTGGAGGTTTTCAGCCTGTTCCCTTGAAATAGGGTGGAACAGAGTTCTACCTTCGTCGTCGTTTCCTAGTCTACTTTTGATTTTTATTGAGTATTATACTGTTGTTTCTCTTGCACGAGTGAATCGTTTTGAAAACGGTCAAGGTGTTTTTGGGGAGGCAGACCTTTAAGCAGAAATCGGAATAAGCAAGGAAACTGGAGGTAGCACTGACGTTTAGCAAGGTAAGGGCTACTCCATAAAAACCTGACCACCCGTCGAACAGGTGGTCAGGTTTTGTTAACGAGGAGTTGAGTTGTGTATTCAGCATCCGGGCTATTTTTCAATCGTCTGTAGCAATACCTCGGCAGTGGTGACTGGCAGGATGCGGACGCGGTTGAGGGTCAGTAGTCCGTCAGCAGCAGAAGCTAGCCCCTCGTTGGTAGTTACCCCGAGTTTGTAAGGGGTATTTTTTACCGTTTGAATGGTTTGTTCGGAGTAACGACCTGCCGGATAGGCCACTGCAATCGTTTCTTGATTGAGATGATAGTCTAGGTATTCCTTAGAGTCCTTTAGTTCAGCATACTGTGTCTCTGGTGTACTATATTCTAAATCGGGGTGGTTGACCGTATGACTTTGGAAAGACATACCGTTTTCTTTCATTTCTTTGATTTGCTCTAATGTTAAATGGTCAGCGCGAGTATCGGTGCTACCTGTGATGACATTGTTGGTTGCCTTCATATTGTACTGTTTGAGTAGTGGATAGGCGATACTATAGAAATCCCATAGGCTATCATCAAAGGTGAGCCAGACGATTTTCTTATTTTTAGGGAGGACATTTTCCGTCAAGATTTTATAGACTTCCTCAGGGGAAAGCGTATAGTATCCTGCTTTTTGGAATGCTTGAAGGTGGCTTTCAAAGGTAGTTGGATCGACAATCAGATTGGCGTTAGCAGCTTCTTCAGGAGCCATGACGTGGATAGCATGATACATGAGAATCGGAACGTTGACGGGTTCTGTTTGTTTTTCCCAGATGATGTCCTCGCCTGTTTCTTGCTCCATTGTACTAGCATTGTCTGTTGTTTGTGTGGTCGATGTCGAAGTTGTAGCGACTGTTTTCGTCTCTTGACTCTTAGGACTTGCGATTGCGAGAATATCCTCATGTTTGATATAGACAAGGAGAGCTAGTAGGACAATTAGTAGGGCGCTAATGATACCCCATAGGCGCTTAGTGCGGTCATGGTTTCGGTTGCGGGTTCGCCGTGATCGGCTTCTTTGTGAGGGCATAAGAATCTCCTTTTTATCATTATCTATTTATAGTATAGCAAATTTTTTGCCAACTGTTTCTATTATCTGATATAATAATAAAAATAGTTTTTTTAAGGAGTAGGTATGACAGTAAAGATTGGACTCTTAGGGTTTGGTACAGTAGCAAGCGGGCTACCGTTCTTACTACAGGAAAATGCAGAAAAGATTCAGCAAGCTGCTCAAGATGAGATTGACATTGCAAAGATTTTGGTACGAGATGATGCAGAAAAAGAACGCTTGGAAGCAGCAGGGTACGACTATCATTTTGTAACCAGTGTAGATGAAATTCTAGCTGATAACGAGATTCAAATTGTAGTAGAGTTAATGGGACGAATAGAGCCTGCCAAGACGTTTATTAGCCGTGCCTTGGAAGCTGGCAAGCATGTCGTCACAGCTAATAAGGACTTACTTGCGGTGCATGGGAAGTCCTTGCGAAGCCTTGCTACTCAGCATGGTGTGGCCCTGTATTATGAAGCAGCGGTTGCTGGTGGAATCCCGATTTTGCGGACTCTATCAAACTCATTTGTATCGGATAAAGTGACCCGTATCCTTGGCGTCTTGAATGGGACTTCTAACTTCATGATGACCAAAATGGTTGATGAGGGTTGGACCTATGAAAAAGCCTTGAAAACAGCCCAAGAATTAGGATATGCTGAGTCTGACCCCACAAATGACGTAGAAGGGATTGATGCCGCTTATAAGGCAGTTATTCTCAGCCAATTCGCCTTTGGCATGACCATCGAGTTTGACGATGTTGAACACAGGGGAATTTCAACGATTTCTCCAGAGGATGTGGCACTAGCCCAGGAATTAGGCTATGTCATCAAGTTGGTCGGTGACATTCGTGAAACAACTTCGGGCTTATCAGCCGAAGTGTCTCCTACCTTCTTGCCGAAAGCACATCCTTTGGCAAGTGTCAACGGTGTAATGAATGCTGTCTTTGTCGAGTCTATCGGTATCGGTCAATCGATGTACTATGGGCCAGGGGCAGGGCAAAAGCCGACCGCAGCTAGTGTAATGGCAGATATTATCCGCATTGTCCGTCGCTTGAAAGATCAGACTGTCGGTAAAGCCTTTAACGAATTTTCCCGTCCGCTTCAACTTGCGGCGCCTGAGGATGTCCGCAGTGAATATTATTTCTCGATTGTGGCACCTGATAAAAATGGTACCCTGTTGCAGTTGGCAGAGATCTTCAACGCAGAGGAAATCTCCTTTAAGCAAATTCTTCAGCAGGTGGCTGACGGTCATCAAGCGCGCTTGGTCATCATCACTCATAGCATGAGCAAGATCCAGCTAGAGAATGTGACCGCACGCTTAGCTAAAATGGAAGATTTCACTCTTCAAAATACCTTCAAAGTATTGGGGGAGTAAGATGAAAATAATTGTACCAGCAACGAGTGCTAATATCGGACCAGGGTTTGATTCGCTTGGAGTTGCCTTGTCCAAGTATCTAACCATCGAAGTCGTCAAAGCCCAGGAAGAATGGTTTGTCGAGCATGACTTAGAGTTTGTTCCGTCCGACGAGTACAATCTCTTAATTAAAACAGCCTTGAAAGTCTGCCCAGACTTGCAACCACACCATGTCCGCATGACCAGTGAGATTCCCTTGGCACGTGGCCTTGGCTCTTCAAGCTCTGTCATTGTAGCAGGGGTTGAACTGGCCAACCAATTAGCCAATCTGCAGCTGAGTGATGATGAAAAATTGCGTTTAGCAACGGAAATAGAAGGGCATCCTGATAACGTTGCTCCTGCTATTTTTGGTAACTTGGTGGTTTCAAGCTATGTTAATAAAAAAGTGGCAAAGATTGTGGCAGACTTTCCAGAAGCTAGCTTCATCGCCTTTATTCCTCATTATCCTTTGCGGACCAGCGAGAGTCGAGGGGTCTTGCCGACCCAGTTTTCATCAAAAAAGGCTGTCGCAGCAAGTGCGATTGCAAATGTCGCCATCGCAGCCTTATTGACAGGCGATTTGCTTGAGGCTGGAAAGGCCATTGAAGCTGACCTATTTCATGAACCTTTCCGTCAGAAGTTAGTGCGGGAATTTTATCCGATCCGACAATTAGGACACGAGTTGGGAGCCTATGCGACCTATCTATCTGGGGCGGGTCCGACGGTCATGGTCTTGGCAGAAAAAGCGAAAGAAATCGCAATAAAAGAAGCGATTGATGCCTTGCAACTAGATGGAGAATGTTTTATTTTAACAGTAGATCGGCAGGGGGTTCGTGTAGAAGCCTAGGGGAATGCAGGTTCTCGAATGCTATCCCTTTTTAGAAAAGGTAAGGTCGTTTTCCATAAACCGACGGCTGCGCTTCCTTAAATCCCGAACGCAAAGAGCGGGAGCAATCGTGATTCTATTATCTCGATTGTTCCTGCTCTCTTTTTTATTTTTTATCGTTTTTTATTGGGATTTTTGGTATAATGGACTGAATGTACTTTGGGAGAGAAGATTATGAGAGAGAAAATTAAACAAACGTTAACAGAAATCGATATTCGCTTCGATGAGCCTTTGAAGGACTACACGTATACGAAGGTTGGGGGGAGAATTGACTATTTAGCTTTTCCCCGCAATCGTTATGAGTTGGTGCGGATTGTAGAGTTTGCCAACCAAGAGCAGATTCCGTGGATTGTACTAGGTAATTCTAGCAACATTATCGTTCGTGATGGTGGCATTCGTGGGTTTGTCATTCGGATGGATAAGCTCAACAGTATTACCGTATCGGGTTATACCATTGAGGCAGAAGCTGGTGCTAATCTTATTCAGACGACCCAGGTTGCTGCCCATCACTCCCTAGCAGGGTTTGAGTTCGCCTGTGGTATTCCTGGCAGTATCGGCGGAGCTGTCTTTATGAATGCCGGTGCCTATGGCGGCGAGATTTCCCATATTTTGGTCTCCGCACAGATTTTGACGCCAAAAGGCTATGTCGAAACCTTGGATGCTAGGGAATTGACTTTTGGCTATCGTTCGTCTATTTTACAGGAAAATGGAGCGATTGTTCTGTCCGCTAAATTTGCCTTAAAACCAGGAAATTACGTAGCCATTAAGCAAGAAATGGAACGCTTAACCCATCTGCGTGAATTGAAGCAACCCCTGGAATACCCTTCGTGTGGTTCAGTTTTCAAACGCCCCCTAGGTCATTTTGCAGGTCAACTAATTATGGAAGCAGGTTTGAAGGGACATCGAATCGGAGGGGTTGAGGTGTCCGAAAAACATGCAGGCTTCATGGTGAATGTTGCAGATGGGACAGCACAAGATTACGAAGATTTAGTAGCTTATGTGATTGAGGCGGTTGAAAAACATTCAGGAGTTACCTTGGAGCGTGAGGTTCGGATTTTAGGAGATTCCTTGGAATAAAAAAAGAAATCATATGGTACAGTAAGGGAGGTGAAGCCTATCGTAGCCGGTAGTATAGAGGGTAGTGATCCTACCTTAGAGTCAGAACAGGCCTAACAGAGCCTTTAATCTGTAATCCATATGAAGAAGGAATTTATGAGAATTGAAGAAACCAATTATCGAATTTAAGAACGTTTCAAAGGTGTTTGAAGATAGTGGGACGGTCGTCTTAAAGGATATTAACTTTGAGCTAGAAGAAGGGAAATTCTATACCCTTTTAGGTGCTTCTGGATCAGGAAAATCAACTATTTTAAATATCATTGCAGGCTTATTAGAGGCTACCTCGGGGGATATTTATCTGGACGGTGAGCGAATCAATGATGTGCCGACCAATAAGCGTGATGTCCACACGGTCTTTCAGTCCTATGCGCTTTTCCCGCACATGACTGTATTTGAAAACGTAGCCTTTCCTCTTAAATTACGAAAAATCCCCAAAGAAGAAATCGAGCAACGTGTCACAGAGGTGTTGAAAATGGTTCGTTTAGCAGATTATGAAAAGCGGGCTATTCAAAAACTATCAGGTGGACAGCGCCAACGTGTAGCGATTGCACGCGCAATTATCAACGAGCCACGAGTCGTCTTACTCGATGAACCCCTGTCAGCTCTCGACTTGAAACTACGAACGGACATGCAGTACGAATTGCGAGAACTGCAACAGCGCTTAGGCATCACCTTCGTCTTTGTTACCCATGACCAAGAAGAGGCGCTTGCGATGAGCGACTGGATTTTTGTTATGAACGATGGAGAGATTGTCCAATCAGGAACGCCGGTGGATATTTATGATGAGCCGATTAACCATTTCGTTGCTACCTTTATTGGAGAATCCAATATCATTGCTGGTCGAATGATTGAAGACTACCTGGTCGAATTTAATGGTAAGCGCTTTGAGGCGGTCGATGGAGGGATGAAGCCCAATGAGCCTGTTCAGGTGGTGATTCGCCCGGAAGATCTACAGATCACCTTGCCAGAAGAGGGTAAATTGAAGGTAAAGGTTGATACTCAACTCTTCAGAGGTGTTCACTATGAAATTATCGCTTACGATGGCTTAGGCAACGAGTGGATGATTCACTCAACCCGTAAGGCTATTGAGGGAGAGGTGATTGGACTAGACTTTGAGCCCGAAGATATTCACATCATGCGTCTCAATGAAACAGAAGAAGAATTTGATGCGCGTATCGAAGAATACGTGGAGATGGAAGAAGTGGAAGATGGGTTGATCAACGCGATTGAGGAGGAACGAAATGAAGAAAACCTCTAAATTATTTGTCCTCCCGTATGTTTTCTGGATTTTCCTCTTTGTCCTAGCACCTGTTGCAATGATTGTTTACAAATCTTTTTTTGATATTGATGGAAATTTCACCTTTTCAAATTACCAAACGTATTTTAACTCCCCTAATATGACCTACTTGAAGATGAGTATGAACTCTATTCTTTACGCAGGGATTATTACCCTAGTGACCTTACTGATTAGTTATCCGACTGCCTTTTTTCTGACACAGTTAAAACACAAACAGCTCTGGTTAATGCTGATTATTTTACCAACCTGGGTCAATTTGCTTCTAAAGGCCTACGCCTTTATCGGAATTTTTGGTCAGCACGGGTCTATCAATCAATTTTTGAATTTTTTAGGTTTGGGGAGCCAGCAGATTCTCTTTACTGATTTTTCATTTATCACAGTTGCTAGCTACATTGAAATTCCTTTTATGATGTTGCCGATTTTTAATGCCTTGGATGATTTGGATCCCCATCTTATTCATGCTAGTCGCGACTTGGGAGCGAATTCTTGGCAAACCTTTACCAAAGTGATTTTTCCTCTCTCTATGAATGGGGTGAGAAGTGGGGTACAGGCTGTCTTTATTCCAAGTTTGAGTCTCTTCATGTTGACCCGTCTCATCGGTGGCAATCGAGTAATTACGCTTGGTACGGCTATTGAACAACACTTCCTCACCACGCAAAACTGGGGAATGGGGTCCACTATCGGGGTGGTCTTGATTCTGGCCATGCTGTTAACCATGTGGCTGACGAAAGAGAGGAAGAAAGTATGAAAAAAATCGGCAAAGTTTATTTGATCATCACCTTCCTTGTCCTTTATCTCCCCATCTTTTACCTGATTGCCTATGCCTTTAATGAGGGGGGAGATATGAATCGGTTTACAGGTTTTACCATGGAGTATTTTGCCTCCATGCTAGCGGATAGCCGCCTGATGCTGATTTTAGCGCAGACCTTCCTCTTGGCCTTCCTCAGCTCCCTACTTGCAACGATTATCGGAACCTTCGGTGCTATTTACATCTACCAAAGCAGGCAGAAATGGCAAAATATCTTGCTGTCCATCAACAACATTCTCATGGTGGCACCAGACGTCATGATTGGGGCGAGCTTTTTGATCCTCTTTACTGTGATTGGCTTCCAGCTTGGCTTTGTCTCCGTCCTTCTGAGCCATGTAGCCTTTTCTATCCCGATTGTGGTCTTGATGGTCTTGCCACGTCTCAAGGAAATGAATGCAGATATGGTGCTAGCAGCCTATGACTTAGGGGCTAGTCAGTTTCAGATGCTCAAGGAAATCATGCTCCCTTACCTGACACCAGCCATTATTGCGGGTTATTTTATGGCCTTTACCTACTCTTTGGATGATTTTGCGGTCACCTTTTTCGTCACAGGAAATGGCTATTCCAACCTTTCTGTTGAGATTTATTCACGCGCCCGTCAGGGAATCTCGCTTGAAATCAATGCTCTGTCCACCCTTGTTTTTCTCTTTAGTATTTTATTGGTCGTGGGCTATTATTTCATCTCTCGTGAAAAGGAGGTCAATGAATGAAGCGTCTATATTCCTTTTTAGTCGGAATTATCGTGATTATCTTGTTCCTCTTTGGAATCAGTCACCAGCTGGAAGGTCAGTCCAAGGAAGGAACAAAGGAGAAATTAGTCATCTATAATTGGGGAGACTATATCGATCCAGAACTCCTGAATAAATTTACAGAAGAAACAGGCATTAAGGTTGATTACCAGACCTTTGACTCTAATGAAGCTATGTATACCAAGATTCAGCAAGGGGGAACGACCTATGATTTAGCCATTCCGTCTGAGTACATGATTTCCAAGATGATGGCTGAGGATCTTCTTGTTAAACTAGATAAGAAAAAAATCAAGGGTCTTGACAATATCGACTCCAAGTTTCTTGGTCTGAGTTTTGATGTCAATAACGATTATTCAATTCCTTATTTTTGGGGAACTCTAGGAATTGTCTACAATGAGAGTATGGTGAAACATCCTCCGCGCGAATGGAAGGACTTGTGGTCAGAAGAGTACCGTGATAATATCATGCTAGTGGACGGTGCCCGTGAGGGAATGGGAATTGGGCTTCAGACTCTAGGTTACAGCCTAAATTCTCGCAACAAAGCGGAGCTAGAAGAAGCTGCCAATTACCTCTATCAACTAACTCCCAACATCAAGGCGATTGTCTCTGATGAAATCAAAGGCTACATGATCCAAGATGCAGCTGCCATCGCGATTAGCTTTTCGGGTGAAGCCAGTGAAATGCTGGATGGTAATGAGCAGTTGCGCTACGTGGTACCCTCTAAGGGATCGAATCTTTGGTTTGATAATATGGTCATTCCAAAGACCGCCAAAAACATCGATGGTGCCTATGCCTTTATCAACTTTATGTTACGGCCAGAAAATGCCTATCAGAATGCCTTGTATATCGGTTATGCTACACCAAATACTAAGGCCAAGGAAATGCTACCAGACGAGGTAAAAAATAACGAGGCCTTCTATCCCTCGGAAGAAACCTTGAAAAACCTAGAAGTCTACGATAATCTCGGACGCAAACTCCTAGGGGACTATAATGATCTCTATCTACAATTTAAAATGTATCGTAAATAAAGAAAAGACACATGGAAGATTAGATTTTCCATGTGTTTTTGTGTGAAGAAAGTTTATACCCTTAGGAGATAAGCTGAAAACCTCCACTGGGGTTTTTGCTCGTCAAATTTCCTATTTTGCTGTAGCCGTTGTGAACAATGTCCACTTACGGATATTCTATGGATAGACTTTGAATTTTACACGCCCGTTGTATCTTGTGGAATTGAGTTCGGACTAAAAATGTTAGAAAAAAGTCAAGGAAGTGACTATTGCTACCCGAGCCTAAAAATGGAAGAGCGAGGCTAATTAGGTATTCAAACGTTTCTTTGTCAAATTTCCTATTTCCTAGCTCAGGCTTCTGTGGTCACCTTTTTTGTTTCTAGGTGACCGTTGAAACAGTTCCCCGAACTGTTTCAATCCTATTTTCGCTTTGAGTTTTTCACGGGCTTTGTATCTTTTTTTATTGAGTATAAAGCAGACTAAAAGATGGATATAGGGGTGATTTTACAAAAACTTTACAAAAAATAGTAAAAAGATTTGATACTCAACCTGTAAGATAGAGGTATCAATATTAAGGAGTTAATCATCACTATGTCAAATCGTTTTACAAAAATTGCAGTCGTCAGTTTTGCTTGTCTAGGCTTTTTAGCGGCCTGTGGTCAGAAAAATACGAATGTAGCTGACCAGCCTATCACTGTTGTGTCTCGCGAAGAAGGATCGGGGACGCGTGGAGCATTTATCGAGCTATTTGGTATCGAAACCAAGGATGCACAAGGTAATAAAAAAGACAACACAACCTCGCAGGCGATTGTAACCAACTCAACTGCAGTCATGTTGACTACAGTTGCTGGTGATAGTAGTGCGATAGGTTATGCTTCGCTAGGAGCATTGGATGGCACGAATAAGACACTAGAAATTGATGGTGTAGCACCAAGCAGAGAAACCATTGTCTCAGGACAATATAAAATTGCACGTCCTTTCAATATTGTGACAAAAGAATCCATCAGCGAAGCTGCAAAAGATTTTATAGCATTTATCCTCAGCAAAGAGGGGCAAGAAGTTGTTGAAAAGACAGGTTATGTTTCTGTAGAGACAAGCAAGTCTTATCAGTCAGCTGCTAGTTCTGGAAAGGTAGTGGTTGCTGGATCTAGCTCTGTTAACCCTGTGATGGAGAAGTTAAAAGAAGCCTACCAAACAGCAAATGCTGGAGTGACAGTAGAAATTCAACAAAGTGACTCTTCCACAGGAATAACGAGTGCTATTGAAGGAAGTGCGGACATCGGGATGGCTTCACGTGAGCTGAAAGATTCTGAAACAGCTAAAGGCGTATCGGCAACAGCTATTGCAATGGATGGGATTGCCCTAATCGTCCATAAGGATAATCCAGTCTCTGGACTAAGTGTTCAAGATGTGCAGGATATTTATACTGGTAAAGAGGGTCAATGGTCAGCCTATATTTCAAACTAAGGGGAGTTTCATGCGTCAATTCAGAGAAACCGGAATGCAAGCAGTCTTTTTAATGACTGCCTGCCTCTCCGTTTTATCCGTTATTTTCATTTGTATTTTTCTCTTTTCAGCAGGAGTGCCAGCCATTCAAGAAATTGGTTGGGGAAACTTTCTTCTAGGTATGGAATGGAGACCTTCAAATCATATATTCGGGATTTTACCCATGATTATTGGCTCTGTCTATGTGACCTTTGGAGCCTTGCTCATCGGTGTTCCTGTTGGTATCTTAACCTCCCTATACTTGGCATTTTTTTGCAAGGAAACTTGGTATCCTTTCTTTAAAAAGGCAGTGAGCCTCATGGCAGGAATTCCTTCCGTTGTGTATGGTTTCTTCGGTCTAGTGGTCCTTGTCCCCTTTGTACGACAGTATATCGGTGGTCATGGAATGGGAGTATTGACAGCTTCTATCTTACTTGGCATCATGATTCTACCTACGATTATTAGCGTATCAGAGGCGGCCTTACGAGCGGTTCCAGAATCCTATTATCAAGGGGGTCTGGCCTTAGGAGCTTCACATGAACGCAGCATTTTCTTTGTTGTTTTGCCGGCAGCAAGGCGTGGGATTTTAGCGAGTGTTATTTTAGGCTTAGGAAGAGCGATGGGAGAGACGATGGCTGTCATCATGGTAGCCGGTAATCAGGCTTTGATACCTGCTTCGCTGACCTCTGGAGTCCGAACTCTTACGACGAATATTGTAATGGAGATGGGGTATTCGACCGATTTACACCGTGAGGCTCTTATAGGAACAGCAGTTATTCTCTTTATCTTCATATTGATTATCAATACGACCTTCTACATGATGTATAAAAAGGAGTAGCCGTCGTGTCATTTTTAAAAAAAGAATCTAGTCAGGATCACCTGTCCCTCACGTTAAGATGGCTGGTATATCTATCAGCAGGTTTGGCTGGACTAGCCACCAGTTTCATTGTTATCTACATATTGTTTAAGGGCTTGCCTCATCTCAATCTGGACTTGTTTTCATGGACCTATTCTACTACTAATGTTTCCATGCTACCTGCCTTATTGAATACTATTTTGATGGCAGTCCTATCCTTGGTCATTGCCCTGCCGATTGGTATAGGTGCCTCTATTTATTTGACGGAATATGCCAATACAGATAATTTTTTAGTGACCGTTGTGCGTCTAGCAACCGAAACCCTGTCTGGTATTCCTTCCATCGTTTACGGCCTATTTGGCGCCCTCTTCTTTGTGAAATTCCTTCACATGGGACTGTCCATGATGGCAGGAGCGACTACGCTAAGCATCATGATATTGCCCTTAATCATGCGGACGACAGAAGAGGCGCTCCTATCTGTTGAAGATGGGTATCGTGCGGGAAGTTTTGCCCTTGGAGCAGGAAAGCTACGGACAATTTTTCGAGTGGTGCTCCCTTCAGCCTTGCCAGGGATTTTTTCAGGGGTTGTCCTTGCCTTGGGACGGGTGATTGGAGAGTCGGCTGCCCTCATTTTTACAGCCGGTACTGTAGCAGAAGTAGCCACTAGCCTAACCGCTTCTGGTAGGACCTTGGCTGTACACATGTATCTGATTTCAGGAGAGGGAATTTATATCCATCAAACCTATGCAACAGCAGTTGTCCTCTTACTTCTCGTCATTATTATGAATCTTTTATCCGAATGGATTGCATTAAAATTAGGAAGAAATACACATGAGTAAATTTAGTATTCAGAATTTGAATCTACACTATGGAGATTTTCAGGCTTTGAAACAGATCAATCTAGAAATTCCGAGCAACCAGATTACCGCTTTTATCGGTCCTTCAGGTTGCGGAAAATCTACGCTTTTAAAAAGTTTGAATCGCATGAATGATTTGGTAAAAAATTGTCAGATAAAAGGTCAGATTCTCTTGGATCAAGAAGATATTTACCAAGGCATGAAAACGACCATCCTGCGAAAAAAGGTAGGGATGGTATTCCAAAAACCCAATCCCTTTCCTATGAGTATCTATGATAACGTAGCCTATGGACCACGTACACATGGTATTCATAAAAAGTTGGAACTGGATCAAATAGTGGAGCGTTCCCTTAGGCAGGGGGCCATTTGGGATGAAGTCAAGGATCGATTGAACAAGTCAGCGCTTGGTTTATCAGGGGGGCAGCAACAGCGCCTTTGTATTGCCAGAGCTTTGGCGATTGAGCCGGAAGTGTTGCTGATGGATGAGCCGACATCGGCTCTAGATCCAATATCGACAACTAAAATTGAAGAGTTAGTTTTGGAATTAAAGAAGAATTATACCATTATCATGGTGACCCACAATATGCAGCAGGCCTTACGGGTATCAGACCATACAGCTTTCTTCTTATTGGGAGAAGTGGTTGAATATGATAAGACCAGTCAACTCTTTAGTATGCCGAAAGATTCGCGCACAGAGGATTACATTACAGGGAGGTTTGGTTAATGCGTTCACGTTTTGAAAGTCAGCTAGAAGCCTTACAAAAAGATATGATGTATATGGGTGGCCTATGTGAAGAAATTATTTCTCGCTCTGCCGAAGGTCTGGCCGGTCCCGACCGTCTGGATGAGGAAGCTATCCAGCAAACCTACCAGCAGATGGAAGAATTGGAGCGGGATATTGAAGCGCGCTGCCTGAAGCTCCTCTTGCGTCAACAGCCCGTTGCTCGCGATTTACGGACCATTTCTTCAGCCTTAAAAATGGTCTATGATATGAAGAGAATCGGCGCCCAGTCGTCAGAAGTAGCGGACTTGACTAGCCACAATACCATCCATTTAGTAGATGAGATTCCCTTGGTGAAGAAAATGGCAGAGCAGGTCAGTCAGATGGTGGTTGCCAGTTTAGACGCTTTTGTGAAAGAAAGTGAGGCCCTAGCACAGGAAGTCATAGCAAAAGATGATACAGTTGACCGATATTTTGGTACAATAAAAGAAAAACTGGCCACTTATTTAGGAATGGAGTCTGCTAATGGAGACCAGGCCATTGACCTACTGATGATTGCCAAGTATTTGGAAAGGATTGGAGACCATGCGGTAAATATCGCCAAATGGGTTCAGTTTTCAATCACAGGTCAATTAGAAGGGTGAAAGAATGATCTACTGTGTAGAAGATGACGATGCCATTCGAGAACTAATGCTCTATAGCCTTAAAACCGCTGGTTTTGAGGCTATAGGCTTTCCAGAAGCAACGAGTTTTTGGCAAGCGTTGCAAGAGAGATTGCCAGATTTAATTATCTTAGATGTCATGATGCCTGGTCAAGATGGTGTATCCATCTTGGAGGAATTGCAAAAGAATTCCTTGACTCGTCACGTGCCAGTCATGATGGCGACAGCCAAAGGAACCGAATTTGACAAGGTACAAAGTCTGGATATGGGGGCGGATGACTACTTGGTCAAGCCGTTTGGCATGATGGAAATGATTTCTCGCATCAAGGCTGTCCTGCGTCGTGCCCAAAAAACAGAAAATAAGGAACAGTTTCAATATGGGCTAATCGAGCTAGATTTGGTCAGATACCGGGTAGTGGTTGAGGGGAAGAAGCTAGAGCTGACGCTGAAAGAGTTTGAACTATTGAAATTACTCGTTCGGGCGCCTCAACGAGTGTTTACGAGACAGGAACTCCTGGATAAGGTCTGGGGACAGGATTTCCTAGGAGAAACGCGGACTGTAGATGTCCATATTGGAACCCTGCGACAAAAACTTGGGGCTGTAGCCGGCAGCTACATAAAAACAGTTAGAGGGGTGGGCTATCTCTTGGAGGTCGGTGATGACTAAGAAAATCTTTCGTGCCATCTTCCTTTCAACGATGGGGATACTGCTTGGAACCTTTCTTCTTACCTTAGGGTATCTATTCCACTATTTTTCCGACTTACAGATAGCGCAATTAGGCACCCAGACTAGCCTGATGGCTCAGGCGGTCGAGCGAGAGGGCTTTCATTATCTAAGGGAAGTGGATAATAAGGAACTACGAGTAACCTGGATTGCTCCTGATGGTGCCGTTCTTTATGATTCGGAAAAAGCGGTAAAAGAGCTAGACAATCATGCGGATCGGGAGGAGGTAAGAGAAGCTCTGGACTTAGGAAATGGGCAAAGTATTCGACAGTCCGATACGCTTACCAAGCGCTTGCTCTACTCGGCTCAACGACTAGCAGATGGATCGGTACTTCGCCTATCCTTGTCTCAAGAGACAATCTGGGTATTGCTAGGGCAGTTGACCCCTTGGCTAGGTCTATTGTTCCTTCTATCTGGCTTGGTTTCTCTGCTTATTGCTAAAAGAGTTTCACAAAAACTATTGGAACCGCTCGAAAAACTAAATCTTGAAAAACCATTTGAAAATGATGTGTATGTTGAACTTTCTCCTTTGCTAAAACGCCTGGAGGAACACCAGACACAACTGGCAGAAAAAGAAATTTTACTCCAACAAAAGAGAGAAGAATTTGATACGATTATTTCAAAGATGAAAGAGGGGATGGTTATTGTCGATAAAAAGGGACGCTTGGTTTCCTACAATAGTGCAGCGGGACAGCTCTTGGAGTTAGAAAGATTGAATATTGGTCAAGTTGTTCCGGCCTTTTCTCGCCACATAGGGCTTAAAGAATTACTAGAAGAAGGACTCGCTGGTCAAAAGGCAGAGAGGATTTTTGAATTTGGAGATAGGCATAATAAGGTTCTCATTCGTCCTATTTGGGCGGAGGCAGAGCAGACAGGTGCCGTTATTCTCTTTTTTGATGTGACAGAGCAACACTACCTCGATAAACTTAGAAGAGAATTTACCGCAACGGTTTCTCATGAATTGCGGACCCCTTTGCATATTTTGTTTGGCTATTCCGAAATGCTTCAATCAGGTATGACCTCTCCGAGAGATGTTCAATTATTTTCTACTAAAATCTATCAAGAGAGTAAGCGGATGATTCAATTAGTGGAGGATATTTTACAACTAGCCCAGTTAGATGAGGGAGGGAAAATCCATAAAGAAGTGGTAGATGTGACCCAGCTGATCGAACAGGTACTGGTAGGGCTGAACGAAAAAATGAAGCAGAAAAATCTTTCTCTAACCTTGGTAGCTGAAACTATTTACTATAGAGGAAATCCAACTCTCTTGCAGTCGATTATTTACAATCTCTGTGATAATGCGATTAAATACAACAAAGAAAATGGAAGCATGACGGTTGAATTGTCCCAATATCAAGACAGACTTGTCCTTCAAGTGACAGATACAGGGCTGGGGATTGCTGATGCTGATAAGGATCGAATCTTTGAACGCTTTTATCGGGCAGACAAAAGCCGATCGAAACAGGTGGGAGGGACAGGTTTAGGCTTATCCATTGTCAAGTATGCTCTACAGGTTCATGGTGCAACCATTGATGTGGAGAGTCAGTTAGAGCAGGGAACCACCATGACGGTCACCTTTCCTAGGACAGGAGTGTGTGAAAAAAGCGAATGAAAGATAGGCGACTGGAGTGTTCACGTAAGATATGAGGACGTCAAGAGCAAAGTAAAAATAGGGAATTTTGGGGGCAGATGATTCTGATACCCCTAACCTCGCTTTCCTATTTCTTGGCTCGGACTTCAATGGTCACCTTCTTGTTTCTGGGTGACCAGTTGCAACAGTTCGCTGAACTGTTGCAATCCACTGGATTAGGTCACTCCCCGAATTGTTTACGGGAGGGATTGATACGAGTTGCTCATATTTCATTGAGTATCACTTTTTTTCCTTTATTATAGCCCTGTGCTATAATAGGAGATAGTATAGTCGTTTAGTTTATACCTAAAGGTAGCCACAGCTGTAATTGACTAAATCTGAAACAGCTGCGTCTCTTTTATTACTTTGACGAGTGAAAAGCTCCAGTGGAGGTTTTCAGCCTACCACCTTTCATTAAAAAAGTGGTCGTTAGAAACTCCGTTTCCCTATTTCCAACCTTGCCTACTTTGCTCTCGGATTTATAGGCTCAGGCTGAAACAGTTCACCGAACTTCTGTGGTCACTTTCTAGTTTTTGGGTGACCAGCTGAAACAGTTCCCCGAACTGCTGAGGTCACTCTCTGATTTCTAGGTGACCAGTTGAAACAGTTCACCGAACTGTTTCAATCTCCCAGACTAGTGGAGCAAGTACTAAAAGCAAACTAAAAGACTATAAAAAATAGAAAAAGAAGTGAGAGTATATGGTCTTATCAAAAAAACGCGCGCGAAAAGTGATTGAAGGAATTATTGCCCTCTACCCCGATGCTCAGCCTAGTCTGGATTTTCGTAATCATTTTGAATTATTAGTAGCAGTTATGCTGTCTGCACAAACGACAGATGCGGCGGTTAATAAGGTGACCCCCGCCCTCTTTGAGGCACTGCCGACCCCAGAGAAGATGGCAGCAGCTAGTGAGTCTGAGATTGCGACCTATATTTCAAGACTAGGCCTGTATCGCAATAAGGCCAAGTTCCTCAAAGAGTGTGCCCAGCAACTGCTCAATCGCCATGGTGGTGTGGTACCACATACTAGAGAGGAATTGGAAGCTCTGTCAGGGGTGGGGCGTAAGACAGCCAATGTAGTGATGAGCGTAGGCTTCGGTATCCCAGCCTTTGCAGTAGATACCCATGTCGGTCGAATCTGTAAGCATCACGACATTGTAAAAAAATCAGCAACACCACTTGAAACAGAAAAACGGGTGATGGATGTGCTACCTCCAGAATTGTGGCTCAAGGCCCATCAGGCTATGATTTATTTCGGACGTGAAGTCTGCCATCCCAAGAATCCAGAGTGTGCTAATTATCCTCAACTCTACGAATTTGACTGATTCTTTATGGAGATGATGGTTGGGTATGCGTCAATGATGTTAGTCAACTTCAGTAAGACGGGGAATGCCCTTTCTTAAAGGTAGACTTTATTTGCAGCCGTCAGATTATAGTTTGTTTGACTGATAGATTAAAAACGAACAAAAATAGTTTTTGTATATAAATGATTTGCAAAATGACGAATATTAAAAAATGAGATGGTTTTTAAATTGACAAAATACAAACGTTTCTGTATACTGGGTAAAGGAAGCGCTAGGAGTAGCGTAGCGATGCAAGAGCATAGGTAGGTCATTATTTTTAAGGAGAGCTGAAATGCTAAATGAATTCCCTATTTTTGACTATGAAGACATCCAGTTGATTCCCAATAAATGTATCATCAAGAGTCGCGCAGAGGCAGCTACTCAAGTGATCTTGGGTAACCATACTTTTAGATTGCCTGTTGTGCCTGCTAACATGCAAACTATTATTGATGAGAATGTAGCAGAGCAGTTGGCCAAAGATGGTTATTTCTATATCATGCATCGCTTTGACGAAGCAGGTCGAATTCCTTTTATTAAGCGCATGCACGAGCAGGGATTGATTGCCTCTATCTCAGTTGGAGTAAAGGACTATGAATATGATTTTATCCATCAGTTGAAAGCAGACGCTCCTGAATATATCACAATCGATATTGCTCATGGTCATGCAGACAGTGTGATTCAGATGATTCAGCATATCAAGAAAGAATTGCCAGAAACCTTTGTTATCGCAGGGAATGTCGGGACACCAGAAGCTGTACGAGAGTTAGAAAATGCAGGAGCAGATGCGACAAAGGTGGGTATTGGACCAGGTAAGGTCTGCATCACAAAGGTCAAAACAGGCTTTGGAACTGGTGGTTGGCAGTTAGCAGCTCTACGCTGGTGTGCTAAGGCTGCACGGAAACCGATTATTGCAGACGGAGGCATTCGTACCCATGGCGATATTGCTAAGTCCATTCGTTTTGGAGCAAGCATGGTGATGATTGGCTCACTCTTTGCGGGTCACATTGAAAGCCCAGGAAAAACGGTTGAAGTGGATGGAGAGCACTTCAAGGAATATTATGGCTCTGCATCCGAATATCAAAAAGGGGCTTACAAAAATGTTGAAGGAAAGAAAATCCTTCTGCCAGCTAAAGGTCATTTGAAAGATACCTTGATTGAAATGGAGCAGGATCTACAAAGCTCAATTTCTTATGCAGGTGGTAAAGATCTTTCGAGCTTGAAGCATGTGGACTATGTTATTGTAAAAAACTCTATTTGGAATGGCGATGCCCATTAAACTCAGAAAACAACCTACAGGATTAGTGATCTAGTAGGTTATTTTTTATGAATGGCTTCTGATTTTAGGGAGGAGGATAAAATTCTCTAGTTTGCCATTGTTTTTATAGTAAATGTTTTGCTTACAAGTTAGCTTTCGCAATCCTGGTAGCCAGTTTTTGTATTTGGTGTTGACATTTTGCACTTTCTTTCTTAAAATGAAGGGGCAGCCCACCTCATGGGTAAGAATCTGGGTTAGAAAACAGGAGTTATCATGTATCAAGCATCCACATGGAAGGAAAAAGTTTCCTTATTTTTAAAAATTTTTATTCCCCTTTTGGTCTATCAGTTTGCAAATTTTTCAGCCAGTTTCATTGACACTATGATGACAGGACAATATGGCACGGTGGATTTAGCAGGTGTCTCGATGGCAACCAGTTTATGGAATCCATTTTTTGCTCTCTTGACCGGTATCGTATCAGCTCTTGTTCCAATTATTGGTCACCATTTGGGACGGGGAGATCAGGGACGGATTCGACAAGAACTGCATCATTTTATTTACCTAGCAATCGCTTTATCCATTATTCTATTTCTCCTTGTCTTTTTGGGAGCAGTACCAATTTTGCGACTGTTACACCTTGAAAGAACTGTTTTTCAAGTAGCCAGACAGTATCTAGTCTACATTTCGATTGGCATTTTACCCTTCCTATTGTTCAGTGTTTTTCGTTCCTTCTTTGATTCCTTAGGATTGACGAGGGTGTCCATGTACTTGATGCTCTTGGTTGTACCTTTTAATTCCTTTTTTAACTATCTCTTAATTTATGGAAAATGGGGATTGCCAAAACTGGGAGGAGCAGGAGCTGGTATGGGAACTGCTCTGACTTACTGGGCAATTTTAGGGGTTGTGATATGGGTTATGTATCGACATCCTAAGATAAAAAGCTATCAGCCTTGGAAACAAAGTTCGTTTGCTCCTTCACTGATGAAGGAAGATTTGCGCTTGGGCCTGCCTATCGGCCTTCAAATTTTTGCGGAGGTAGCTATTTTTGCAGTTGTAGGACTCTATATGTCCAAATTCTCCTCTCAAGTAATCGCCTCCCATCAGGCTGCAATGAATTTTGCAACCCTGCTCTATGCCTTTCCTTTGAGCATCTCGGCAGCTCTGTCAATTATCGTTTCTTATGAAATAGGAGCTGGTCGTCATCAAGATGTGAAGGAGTACAGTCGTTTGGGATGTATGGTTGCCATGGCATTTGCCTCTGTGAACTTATCCTTTCTTTATTTCTTCCGTCCAGTGGTCGCAAGTCTTTACGGGCATGATGCAGGCTTTATTCAGTTAACTTCCCAGTTTCTGACCTATGCTCTCTTTTTCCAGCTAGCGGATGCTTTTACAGCACCTATACAAGGTATTTTACGGGGATATAAGGATACGACAATGCCCCTTATTATTGGTCTTGTTTCATATTGGAGTTTGACCTTTCCCATCGCTTTTTTTCTAGATAGTAGAACCTCACTAGGCCCCTTTTCTTATTGGATTGGTCTTGTTGTTGGAATCTTTGCCTGTGGCCTGTCTCTAAATCTACGCTTGAAGAGGGTTAGACAGAGAGTAGTGGAATAATAATACTCAATAACAATCAAAAGTAGACTAGGAAAGGAGGTCGAAGGTAGTTGAAATAGTCGAGAACTATTTCCAGCTGGAAATAAGAAAAGCCCTGACTTTTCTTAATCCTTCATCTTGTTTGAAAGGCACAGACTGAGAGTTTGCCAGCTTCAAAGCTATGGTATACCTTTGAAGCTAGGGGTATTTATCCTTGCTTATCTATTTCTTGTCTCGGGTTTCCACAGTAGGTACGAATATCTTGGAATCATCCAAGGTATTTTTCTTGCTTCTACATTCGATGAGTGTTCTATTTTTGTGCTTCAAAAAGAGAAGTAGCCTATTTACATGAGGCTGCCTTTTTGCTATAATAGTTGGTGAAAAAGAAGGGACTTTCCTCCAGTAAATGGGCTAGTCCAATGGTTTTATCAAAGGAGACGATATGAAACAGATAAGGAAGTTTGTCAATAGCTTGCTCTTGTTGACGCTCTTGGTGTCCCAAGTTCCGCTTGCCTATGCCGAGGAGATTGGGCAGGCTATCCGACAGGGGCAGCTGGAAGAAGCCTACCAAGAAGCACTGGAAGAGGCAAACAGGCAGACGGTTGGCTCTGAAAATGCCAATACTGAATCACCTGCAACCAATGAGTTGCCCGTCGCTCCCAAAGACGAAGGCGATGCCATCCAACAGCCCAAGGTGGTGAGGGAAGAAGGTGAAGCAGAGGCTGCCTTAAAAGCCCAATACGGAGAACCTGTTGCGGTCAGTGGCCAGGAACAGCTTTTTCGAGTGGACGAAACCCATTTTGTCACCTATATTGGTAGTGACATTAAGACCTATCGGGACCAAGACGGGGTGGAGGTCCCGGTGGACCTGTCGCTCTACTCCTATCATGCAGGTGGCAAGCACTACTATCTGCCCAAAGAATCTCCTGTAGGGGTTGTCTTGCCGAGTGAGGTTAAGGAAGCGACCCCGATTGATGTCATTCATAAAGAGGAGAAGATTTCCCTCTATCCTCTTGATAAGACCTATGCCAAGGCAACTGTTGCAGAAAATGCCATTTTATATAACAACGTGGAGGGCAAGACCGATGTCCAGTATACGGTCCAGTCCAATGGGGTCAAGGAAGAGATTGTCCTAGCGGAGTGGGGCGGAAAGAACGCCTTTACCTATGGTCTTGATGCAGGAAGTTATGACGTCACCTTAGAAAATAATCAGGTATTGGTGCGGGAAAAGGGCAAGTCCACCATTCTCTTTGTCCTCACCGCTCCCATGATGGCAGATAGTGCAGGGGAGACCAGTAGTGCCTTGACCCTTGCCTTGACCAAGACCAAGGAGCGCTATCAAGTGACAGTGACTGCGGATAAGGACTGGCTAGCGAGTCCCAAACGCCAGTACCCTGTCCGGATTGACCCGACGGTGACCGTCCCCCGAGAACAGATTCTTGATGTGGTGACCAGCTCTGTCCACGGCAGCTATCAAGGTGTCGCCTATGGCTTTGTGGGCTATATCGAATCCGAGAATATGGGGATGAGCGGGATACGAGACATCGGAAAAAGTCGGATGTACTTCAAGGTCAACTACGATTTTACCAATATCCCCAAGGAAGCCCGCATAGACAGCGCCAGCCTGAACCTGTATCAGTATTCAGATGGAAAAGGCACGGCCGCCGCTACCTTTGGTGCCTACTATCTCAAACAAGACTTTGACATCAATACCATTGATTGGTTGAGTTCTCTGTCCCTCGAAGAAGAAATTGCCGGGGAACAGGCCATTCGCCCGCAGGGACTGGGCTTTCATCCCTTTGATATTCGCACAGCGGTCACCAACTGGGTTCAGGGTCTCTCTCCCAACTACGGTCTCGTTGTCAAGGCTATTGATGAGAATGTCAATGGGGCAGGCTTTTATACCACTGACTCTAGCACAGACTATATTGCCCAGGAGTATTTCACCCCAGACAAGGCACCCAGTCTGACCATCCACTGGTCAGTGCTAGATCCAGTGGATATGAACTACGCCTTAGGCGATACCACCATTGCCCTTAGGACCATGGTCAAGACCGACAAGACAGGCAAGCTCCAATTCCAAGGAGTCTTTGCGGATGGCGTGACCACGCCAGGGGCCAACGTTACCTACCATTTGAGCGAGCCATCTAAAGATTACAAGGGCGATACTCCTGCGAGCTATTCCTACAAGTATCCCAATACCAGCGGCTTTGAGTCTGCCTTTGAAGCAGGGACGACCAAGTACCGAGACAAACTATCCAACTGGCAGACCATTCATCCTTTTACGGAACCGGATTTGAATGCCATTTATACTATCAATGCGGAAAGTAAGAAAGATAGTCAAACAAGCGGAGAGAAGAAGAGCGACACCTTCCTGATTTACAAGGTGACCCAGTATGACACCCTTCCAAAGATTGCCAGTTATTATGGTGTTCCCCTCAACCAGCTTGCCTATGACAACCGCATTCAGGACATGCTTCTGGTCAAAAACAACACCCTCTTTATCCGCAATCCACGTCAGAATGCGACCAAGCCCTATAATCCCCCAGCCTTGAATGACAAGACCAAGGCGGA
>NZ_MSPR01000018.1 GCF_001984715.1 Streptococcus azizii | reverse complement strand
ATATTCATTTTTACAATCATGAACGTTTTCAAGAGCGCAACAACGGCCTTGCCCCTCTTGAAATGAGGAACAAGGCCGTTGCTTAATCTTTTATTATTTCACTGTCCACTTGACAGGGAGCAGTTCACTTATTGGAGACGTTGAATATGTTGTCCATTCTAAAGAATTGGCCAATCGTGTCGGCAACGAGTATTTCGGTGAAGATGCCAATGGGCAATATGTCATCGTTAGCATTACAGTCAAAAACAATGGAAAAAAAGTTATCTCCCTCTCCGACAAATTTTTTAAACTTGTGAAGGGCGATGTCGAATACGAAGCAGACTCAGGTGCAGGAATCCATGTAAAAGACGATAGCGGCGCTAACCTTCTTTACTCCGAACTCAATCCAGAAAATACTGCAACTGGAAAAGTGGTCTTTGATGTCAGTCCCGAAACAGCCAATGACCCAAATCTCCAGCTTCAAGTCCAAACAGGATTCTGGGGAACTGAAAAAGCGATGATTCACCTAAACTAATCATACGGGCATGACAAAAGGCGAAATCCACTTGGAGGTCGTCTTTTTTACAATATTGCATGAGAAAATGCTCCGGCGGAGATGTTCAGCCCGTATCTTTCAAACAAGATTAAACGATAGGACTGACTATAGCAGAAACCCCAGCTCATCGGCTGGGGTTTCTAAGGAGATTATATGAAAAAGAATAAATATAGTATACAGCGAATAGCTTAATCTTTTCTTAACTCTCAAATAATGTTTTTATTTCCCGCAAATCCGCTATCTTCCGATTATTGTCTACCCCATCGATGTGCAGATTGAGGCTAGGGATTCCCGACCTTATGGCCGTTTCCACATCCAACATTCTATCGCCGATATAGTAGGTCTCTGCCTTGTTTAGCCCATACTTTTTGATAAGAAACAGCAGAGCTTCTGGATGGGGTTTTCGTGCAAAGCCTGAGTCACTGGTCAAGATTTCTGTAAAATAGGAATCGATCTTTAGATCAGCCAAAACTTGGAAAGCATGATCGCTCTTATGGGTATAGACAAAGTTTTGAATCCCCTGCTCCTTGGTCCAGTCTAATACCTCATGCGCCCCCTTCATCAAAGAAATCTGAGTATTCTTCTCCTTCAAAGAAGTAGCTCGTACACGATTGAGTTCGTCACTATCTAAGCCATACTTTTTGGCATCCCGCACCAGCAAATCCTTAACAGAGTGCTTGAGAATATAGCTTTTTATCTTTTCACGATGAAAGGGTAGCTTGAAGCGATCATACGTTTCTTGGATTCCCGCCAAAATCGCCTCATAAGAATCCAAAAGTGTCCCATCTAAATCCCAAATAAATGTCGGTTTCATCTTATCTCCATTCGTATGCCTAATAAGGCTCCTTGCTTTAACCAATCCCAAAGAGCATAGCAAACAGCCCTGCTAGGATGTTTCCGTATAGGGATAGCCTAAGTGCTTATAAGCCTTAGCTGTCGCAACGCGCCCTGTCCGTGTGCGCATTAGAAAACCTTGCTGAATCAAGTAAGGCTCATACATGTCCTCGACAGTATCACGTTCTTCAGCGATATTCACAGACAAAGTCCCCAAACCAACTGGACCGC
This sequence comes from Streptococcus azizii, assembly GCF_001984715.1. Lineage (GTDB taxonomy): Bacteria > Bacillota > Bacilli > Lactobacillales > Streptococcaceae > Streptococcus > Streptococcus azizii. The sequence goes on along the minus strand of NZ_MSPR01000018.1, from coordinate 36,314 downwards.
CATTGTACATCTCAATCATGGTGCGAAGGATTTTCTGGTCTACATAATCTAAACCTTCTCGATCCACATCCAGCATGGTCAGCGCCTTGTCTGTGATGGTGTCATCAATCACGCCATCTCCCATGATTTGGGCAAAATCCCGCACGCGTTTTAACAAGCGATTGGCAATACGAGGAGTCCCCCGTGAACGTCGTGCCAGCTCAATCGCCGCTTCATGGGTAATGTCCATGTCAAAAATATCTGCTGTTCGCTCAACGATTTCTGTCAAATCCGGCAGGGCATAGTACTCCATGTGGCCGGTAATCCCAAAACGGGCGCGCAGAGGATTGGACAACATCCCTGCCCGAGTTGTCGCACCAATCAAAGTAAAAGGCGGTAAGTCCAAATGTACCGACCGACTAGCTTCTCCCGCTCCAATCATGATGTCAATGTAGAAATCCTCCATAGCACTGTAGAGAATCTCCTCAACTGCCATAGGCATGCGGTGAATTTCATCGATAAAAAGGACATCTCCGGGTTCCAAATCGTTGAGAAGAGCTACCAAGTCCCCCGCCTTTTCAATCACAGGCCCACTGGTCTGCTTGATATTAACCCCAAGTTCATTAGCAATCACAAAAGCCATGGTCGTTTTCCCCAAGCCTGGCGGACCAAACAATAAGACATGGTCCAAGGCCTCATCCCGCAATTTAGCAGCCTCAATAAAGATTTTCAGCTGATCCTTGACCTTATCCTGACCAATGTATTCCTTTAATCTCTGCGGACGCAAGGTACGCTCTACATACTCCTCATCCCCTAGTTGTTCTGTATCAAGTATTCTGTTCATGGTTTTATTATACCACAGCTCAGACAGCAGTCCAAATCGTATATCCATAACTGTGCCTTAGACTACAGCCCATTCCAGAGCTTTCTTAATGATTTAAAGGATAATCAAACCACTTGGAGTTTTCCCTTTGGGTGGAGGCAATAATTTAAACCATGACAAGAGTCCCAAAATGACTCCGCCAGTTAGATTAGCAAGTTCATCTTTGTTCATTTTTAAAATCCAGCCACCATCTCTCCCTTTATTTTATCTCTTTATATACTCCGATTCCCTACAATTCCTGTAGCACTAGTAATTTCACCCCAAATGGCTCTAACTTCTATATCATTCAATAGCTGCCTTGACTATTCTCTCATCATCTGTTCATTTAATCATTGATAGGAATTCAGTTTTTCGCTCTCCTATCTTTATACAATAAAATCATTAGCATTAAAAACAACAAAATCACACTGACATCTAAAGAAACCCAATGAGGTGCTTCTATCACCTTTAAATCATCTAAAACATACCAGATAGTATTGACTAATGATAAGGTAAAAATGCTAATTTCTGGTACATACTTTGAAAAATTTTTTAATAAATCCATTACTCCCTCCCTATTTTAGACCTGTCAACATACTAGTCTACAACTATTTCTACCGTCTGCTTGCTATATTTTTATAGCAGCAACCTTATAAGCCCTTATTACAAGGGCTTATAGATTTATTCATATTTTTTACTATACGTTACTGTGGCTAAATATAATATGATTACAACAGGTAGCGGAATGATACCCATATCAAGGTGAAGTAAGCCTAAATCATTAAAAATATATGTCATACTCCACAATATAAATAATATTGTTGGAATAGTATGTACTTTATTTTCAAGCATATTATTTCCCACGTCGGCGCCTATCTCCATTCGCTAAATCTGTACCAAATTTATAGCCCGCTGTAAATGCTCCACCAAGCAAAGCTATGATAGCTGCTTCTGCAACTACTCCACCATTAATATCACATAACTCATTTTTATTTAAAATAGTATACTTATCCATATAGTATACTTATCCATTATAATTCCTTTCTAAAATTTCTAAAAAAGCTATAACCACCAAACAAATGAAGGACAAATACATTGGATGTATCGGAAATTGAATCTTTAAAATATTTATATCATCTAAAACATATAAAATTGGTATTAAAATCGAAATTACTGCTACAATAACTGCTAGATAGTTAATTGTTTTCATAAATTTACCTCTTAAGGTCGATTTGCATAATAAGCTAATCCTGCTCCCGCTCCAAAAGCTCCAATAACTCCTACTCCTAATTTCCAAGCAGCTACTCCAAAAACTGTTGCGGTTAAAATTGCTCCACCTTCCATATTCATCAACTCTTCGTCTGTAAGTGCCACATAGTTTGTATTCACGTCTGCCATCATCATTCTCCTTTTATTTTTTTATACTTTGTTATTTTTAGACATTTTCCTCAGCTTCACCTGAGTCGGTTTCTCCATTTTTTCATCGGAACTCCTTTCTAAAATCAAGTTGTTTTTATTCCTACATTAAGTATAGCGCTTACAACATCAATTTTGACCAAATGATAATGAATTGTCACTTTTTAGTAATGAATGACTTATTTTAACCGTTTAGGATATAAAATGACCATTCAGCTACTTTACTTTTTTGAAGTATCATCCTCCTAATTTAAAAACAAGACTTTTAGAACACTTAAAAAGGTTATCACTAAACCTTAGGAGTGATTCAACAAGTACCCTTGAGAGGGGTGAGATTTAGTTATATATAAAACGAGATAGATCGATTATTTTTTATGTTCGTTGAATATGACTGCCCATACCTCACACTCTCCACAGTTAGTTCAACTTTTAGTATCCATTTTTCATTACATCATACACAATCGATTGAAGCGCCACTCATTATAAAAAATCGACCATTGATTATATTTCAAAAAAAAGGGCATGCGCAAGTATTACACTATAGAATATAATAGAAGTATGTATTTACAAGAAGGAGTATCTGATGAAGTTTGGGAAACGACACTATCGGCCTCAAGTTGATAGTAGAGATTGTGGGGTCGCCTCACTTGCCATGATCTTTGGTTTTTATGGATCTAACTATTCTCTTGCTAGTCTTCGTGAAATGGCAAAGACTACTATGGAGGGGACTACTGCCTTTGGCTTAGTCAAGGTAGCTCAGGAACTCGGTTTTGAAACGCGTGCAATTAAAGCAGATATGAGCCTTTTTAATATCGATGATTTGACCTATCCCTTTATCGCTCATGTACTCAAAGAAGGCAAACTTCTCCATTATTATGTTGTGATCGGCCAGGATCATCACTCGATTTATATTGCCGACCCCGACCCTTCTGTAAAAATAACCAAACTCCCTCGAAAACGCTTTGAAGAAGAATGGACAGGTGTTACCATCTTTTTGGCTCCAACACCTGAATACAGACCTCATAAGGAGAAAAAAAACGGACTACTATCCTTTTTGCCTATTCTTACTAAGCAAAAAGGGCTGATTTCCAATATCATTATCGCTACTTTTCTAGTTACCATCATCAATATTATAGGTTCCTACTATCTTCAGTCTATCATCGATACCTACGTACCGGACCAAATGAAGAATACATTAGGGATGATTTCTTTAGGGCTCGTAATCGTCTATATCCTGCAACAGGTTTTAGCCTATGCCCAGGACTACCTCCTCTTGATTTTGGGACAACGCTTATCTATTGATGTAATCTTATCTTATATCAAGCACATCTTCTATCTACCCATGTCTTTTTTTGCGACACGCAGAACAGGAGAGATTGTTTCACGTTTTACAGATGCAAACAGTATCATCGACGCCTTAGCAAGTACGATTTTATCCATCTTTTTGGATGTTTCAACTGTGCTGATTATTTCCGTTGTTCTTTTTTCACAAAATATCCTTCTCTTCTTTATTAGTCTCTTAGCCTTGCCTATTTACTCTGTTATCATATTTGCCTTCATGAAACCCTTTGAAAAGATGAATCGAGATACAATGGAAGCTAATGCTACACTCTCTTCCTCGATTATCGAAGATATTAACGGGATTGAAACCATTAAATCTTTGACTAGCGAGAGTTTTCGCTACCAAAAGATCGATAAGGAGTTTGTTGATTATCTCAAAAAATCCTTCACTTATAGCCGTGCAGAAAGCCAGCAACAGGCTCTTAAAAAAGTCGCTCAACTCCTCTTAAATGTCTCCATTCTCTGGATGGGAGCCCTCTTGGTCATGGATAATAAAATGACTTTGGGACAGCTGATTACTTACAATACCTTACTCATCTACTTCACAAATCCCTTGGAAAATATTATCAATCTTCAAACGAAACTCCAAACTGCCCAAGTGGCAAACAACCGCTTAAACGAGGTGTATTTAGTAGAGTCTGAATTCGCCGATAAAAAGACTATACAGGACCTGAGCATGGTAGCTGGAAATATTGACTTTAGAGGCGTTAGTTATAAATACGGTTATGGGAAAGATGTCTTGTCCGACATCAATTTATCCATCAAGAACGGCAGCAAGACGGCCTTTGTCGGGATTTCTGGATCTGGAAAAACAACCTTGGCCAAGATGATTATCAATTTTTACGACCCTTCAAAAGGAGAAATTACACTCAACAATATCAATCTCAACCAGATTGACAAGCACGCTCTTCGGCAACATATCAACTATCTTCCTCAACAACCTTATGTCTTCAATGGAACGATTTTAGACAATCTACTCCTAGGTGCTAAAGAGGGGACTACACAGGAAGATATTCTTCGAGCAGTTGAACTGGCTGAGATTCGAGCAGATATTGAACGCATGCCACTCAATTACCAGACAGAATTAACATCAGATGGGGCAGGAATTTCTGGCGGTCAGCGGCAACGCATCGCCTTAGCACGTGCACTTTTGACAGACGCTCCAATATTGATTTTAGATGAGGCCACCTCTAGCCTGGACATTCTGACTGAAAAACGAATTGTCGATAACCTCATGGCATTGGATAAAACACTTATCTTTATCGCTCACCGCTTGACCATCGCCGAGCGAGTAGAGCATGTGGTGGTGCTCAATCAAGGTCATATCATCGAACAAGGTACCCACCAAGAACTTCTGGAACAAAATGGCTTTTATGCCAACTTAATCAATAGTTAGATAGGTGAAATTGATGAACGAACAATTTTTAGAAAGTGCTGAATTTTACAATCGTCGCTACCATAACTTTTCAAGCCGTGTCATTCTACCAGCCTTTGCATTAGTACTCTTTCTTCTAATCTTTGCTTTCTTTGCAAAGAAAGAGATGACAATCTCTGCTGGAGCTAGTATCGAACCTGAAAGCATCTTAGCCAATATCCAATCAACGAGCAATAATGCAATTATCGAGAACTACTTAGAAGAAAACAAGACTGTCAAAAAGGGAGAGGTCCTTGTCAAATACAAACTTGAAGGAGAACAGGTACAACAAGCATCACTTTCTCTTCAACTAGAGACTTTAAAAGAGCAAAAAGGGCAGTTAGAACTACTCAAGGCCAGTCTTGACTCTGGAGTCAGTCAATTTCCCGTAGCTGATACATTTGGCTATGAACAGAACTTTCAAGACTATCTCCATCAAACAACTAGCCTACGTGCAACTATCGAGCAGCAAAACGCCACCATCGCTTCTCAAAACGCAGCTGCAAGCAACTCCCAAGCCGAATTAGGTAACATCATCGATGAAACCATTGCCAAGATGACAGATTATCAAATAGTCAAATCAGCTATTCAAACAGGAGCTAGCGTAGACCCAGCAAATAGTGGTTATAATCTCTATCAAACTTATAACGCTCAAGTAACGGATACAACGAATGAACACCTAAAAAGTCAATACCTGGCGCAGGTAGATGCTCACATTGGTCAACTAGAATCTGCCTTATCTACCTATCGTCTACAATATGCAGGTGCTGGCGTCCAACAGGCCTACTCTAGTAGTCTAGACAGCCAGCTGGAATCTCTCAAGGCCCAACATTTAGCAAGGGTTGCCCAAGAGATGACTGCTCTTAATCAAAAAATCCTTGAACTAGAAGACAATAGCAAAATTCAGGCAGGACTACGAGAAAAAGGAGAAATTCTAGCTCTAGAAGACGGCGTCCTGCACCTCAATCCGGAAACGAAAAGCTCTAGTCTCGTTCCTGAGGGAACACTCCTAGCACAACTCTACCCAACTCTAGCAGAGAACAGCAAGGTAAAAATCACCAGCTATATCTCTTCAAAAGATGTCTCGAATATCAAAGTAGGTGATACTATCCGTTTTACAACGGTAGATGATGCCAACAAACAAATGACAATGACTTCTAACATTTCTAGTATTGATACCAAGGCAACCAAGACAGAGAACGGTAATTTCTTCAAGATTGAAGCAGAAAAGACCGTCACTAAAAAAGAAGCCAACACTCTTCGTTACGGTTTGGAAGGACGTCTCGTCATGATTACAGGAAAAAAGACCTACTTTGACTACTACAAAGACAAGTTCTTACATCAATAATGGACAACTGTTCCATATGTAGAACCTTGTTCATTCATTACAAAACAACCGTTTATTATACGTTGTTGAAAATGCTTGTATTTTTTGTATAATGGATACACCGATAAACTATATTTAAGGAGGCCCTATGAAAAAGAAAGTAACCACTCAACACTTCCCAGAGCTAACCTCTGATCAGCTAATCAACACATCTGGAGGGAATAGCAATCCCTTAAGTGTTATCAAGGGTGTGCTAAAAAATTTTATGAAAATTAAATAAAGATTACACTGTTCATAGCAAATTTATAAAACGTGTCCAAAAGTTCTTAAACGAATAAAGAACTCTTGGGTACGTTTCGTGTTATGTAATTACTCGTTCATCCGACTCTTTAGAGTCTATCTTAAGAGTCTGCGAAAATCTGTAGTCGTTACTACTTGTCACCAGGGATAAATTAGAATATTGTTTTATAATCTGACTAACATTGGTCAGACCAATACCCCTACCCTCTCCTTTAGTGGAATAGCCATCGCCAAAGATTCTATTGGTATTTATTTTGACATCTTTCGTTGAATTTTCGATTACTAAAATGATTTGTTTTTTCTCCTCAAAATAGGCGACCAAAATCTCAGGCCTAGTTGCTAATGTAGCTGCCTCTATTGCATTATCCAAAAATATGGACAAAATGGTAATGAAATCCAACAACTCGATCTGTTTGATGGAGATTTCGTGTTCCACTTCTACAGATATATTGATTCCCTGCTTCTGAGCCTCGATGAGTTTGGCTGATAAAATACTCTTAACTGCAGCATCTTTCACATTTGCTAGACTCGCCACATCATACTTTCCAGCGTAAAACTTCTTATCTGAATCCGCTATGACTGCATCATACACCTGACGAATCTGCTGAATATCTCCTTGCCGAATCGATTCATTTAGACTGACAAGGATATTGGTGTAATCATGCCTGAAACTCCGAATTTCACGATACAAGGCTTCGACATGCTGACTATAATTAGCTAAGGAAACTAGCTGTCGGTCTTTTAAAGATCGCACCTCTTTGTCCAATTCTTCTGTCATCCGATAGTTGATTCTTAGCATGAGCATAAGAAACAATAGAGAAAAAAGAAGAGTTAAATGTTTTCTGACCACCAATGCCTGTGGGAAAATCTCTAGTAATTCTAAAATAATCAAAATGTCTATGATGATATAATAGAATCCCATGACGATGACAAAAGGAATCAATAATTTTGCTCTCAATCCATTTGTTATTTTCTTTAGTTTACCATAATCAATTCTAAGCACTTTAACAAATAGATAATGGGAGGGCACTAACAGCAACTCTAAACCAATTAAAATAAAAATATTCTTATTAAATTCACTAGCAGTACCAGTAAATATAGGAATGAAATAAAATAAAATAAATCTAGTAAAAAGAGCCTCGACACTCAAAGCATATATGCCACAAAAAATAGAGAATAATTTGTTCTTAGAGGATTCAAAATAGTAATCCAAATACATGAAATAAACAGGAAAACTGAGATAACCTACAATAGGATTAACTGTATACGTTATCGTCGGAATAACAGCCAGTAAAGTTAATTGAAAAAAAGATAATGTTAAACCACTAACTTGTCTTAAAACAAGAAGGGTAACTAAAAATCTGCAGAATAGATTCGTAACATCTCCTATCATCTCATCATCCCCCTGCTACTTTTTCTAACAAGCCTTTCATTTTCAGACGGGATACAAAGCAAGTCTCATCACCTTCAAAATGAACTAGTTTATTTGCTTTATCCACACTCATCACATTTTCAGGATTTACGACAAAGGACCGGTGACATTGATATAGTCGCTTATCTGCCTTAGCAATCTCAGACACTTTTCCATAAAATTCCATCCGACTATTTTTTGTGATTAAGATAACCTTATGAACGGTTGGAGAAGTTTCAAAATAGAGAATATCATGGAAAGGTACTTGAAGCTGAGAATGGGCTGATTTAAATACAAAGGAATGTTCAGAGATAGTCTGGCTGACATTGTCAAATGCGTATTTTAAAACATCTGAAACGGCTATCTGAAACTCATTGTCCGACAATCCTTTATCAATAAAATCTAGCGCAGACACTCGATAGCGATAGGTCAATGGCATAAACTCTGAATGAGTCGTCACAAAGACAATCAAGGCATTGGAGTCCCTCTCGCGAATCTGACGAGCAATCTCCATCCCTTTCTTTTCTGCACCTTTAATGTCAATATCTAAAAAGAATAACTGATGATTCCCAACTTCTTTTATGTCATCGAGCAACTGCTGAGGTTTCCCATAAATCTCCAAACTGCGGTACTTTAATTTGTTCTCTTTCATATATCGCTGAATGGCTTGTTCAATCCTAGCCTGCTGCAAAAACTCATCTTCTAGGACAAATATATTCAACATGTAACTCACCTCAACACACTTTTCCACAATGTTTCCAATTCTTTTTGCTTTCGCCTAGAATAGCCAATATCCTCTACCTCTGATTCAAAAAATGAGATAGTCCTGCTCATCTTATTCAATCTTTCAATAGAATCAATATTCACCAAATATTTACGATGGCAACGATGAAACTTCATAGCCAATAGTTTTTCCAAGACCTGCAACTGATTATAAGTCTGGTATACATCATCGCGAGTAACCACATGTAATAAATGAGGGACAGATGATGTTGTAATATATAAAATCTCATCAAGTGGAAGTTTCACCTCCACCTTACTTTTTTTTACAAACAAATACTCCATAATACTTATCTCCTTTTATTCCATTCATCTCATCTTACCAAAAACAAGCTGTAAAATAAGCACAAATATAATAAAAGGAACTTTCTTTATAATAAACGGTCAAACTGAACTATTCATTATAAAAAACAAACTATTTATTATAGAACGAATAATACATGAAACCATATGATACACTAGTGCTGGAAAGGAAGAAAGTATGATTTATCTAGTGCAACCTCGCTTCTATCCTAAATCAATACAAAAACAAATCCAATCTCACCTACAAGCAAAAAAACAGCACCTACACTTATCACATAACGATACTATAAAAATAGAACCCCACAATTCTTATTTCATCATCAATGATACCCGCAAAAAACATTGGAACGGACTAAATACTGCCAAACAAATTCGTTCAAAAGATCCCAAAGGAAATCTCATTCTCATCAGCAATGACCTAGATTATACAACATTCTTTCGCTACCATCTTAGTTTTCTTGACATTATTGATTTAAATAATCCTAATCAACTAGCAGAGTGCATAGACTATATTACGTCATAAACTGACCTTTATCGGCTGTTTTGCTGGTAGTCCAATATCCCTTTATACCTTCTAGAATCCTGATATAGATTCTTGCAAAAGACCATCTAGGCACTAGCTTCTCATGCCTCAATATTTGTTAGAACCATTATACATTGATTTGTAACGGCTTGCAAATTATTCTCTCTAGTCCTCTCCTTCAAAAACTAGAAATAGTAGTATTATCACCAACAGCCTTTTAGTTATCACACCGTAGACTAGAAACGAGAAGGCAGACAATATGGTATCTTCCCCCAAGGTCCTATCGTCAGTCAAACCTGCAATAATTTGGGACATCAGTGGCAAAATTTCTAGTGTCACCAAAAGAGTAATCGACGTCTTATAGTCTCCATTTATACTCAATAAAAATCAAAAGTAGACTAGCTGAATTGTGAAAGGTGGGATAGGAGATTAGCACCGCTAATTTCCTTATAATCGAAGACGAAGGTAGTTAAAAAATAAGAGAAGATACAAAGCCCGTAAAAAACTCAAAGTGAAAATAGGAAATAGGCTGAAAAGCTCCAGTGGAGGTTTTCAGCCTATTTCCTAGCTTTTCTGCTTTTGGGCTCAAACTTCTGTGGTCACTTTCGTGTTTCTAGGTGACCAGTTGCAACAGTTCACCGAACTGTTGCAATCTCAGCTGTAATTGGCTAAAGCCAAAACAGCTACCTATCTTTTTTCCGAGGTTTTAGGCTGAACTCAATTACACAAGATACAAAGGACGTGTAAAAAGCGAATGAAAAATAGGAGGTTGATGACGTGTTCGTTGAACACGAGGAAATCTATCCCTTTTGATTTTTAAAGAGTATTAGTATCTTTTACTAGTTCCCTTAAGCTGTGCAGGCGGGAGCAAGCCCCTTGGAGTTTCACCCCTCAGTTTTGATTCCCAGTCTCATCTCCCGTTCCAGTCAATAACGTAGTAATTGTCTAGGATACCACTAGGACGGACTTAGCTTTAAAAAGCTCACTTCGTTCGCTACTTATTTTGTCGGTATCGAGTGATTCGTACACCCAACTTTAAAACGAAAGCACTTGATAGCTTCCCAAGCTCTACAATGTTTGCATTTGATTTTTACAGATTGCTAGCAGAAGAAATATAGCATAAAAGGAGGGTTTCCCTCCTTTTCATTGTCTATAAACCTACGCGTTCAAAGATGTCATCTACTCGCTTAGCATAATAGGACGGGTCAAATAGTTCGTCAATTTCTGCTTGGCTGAGGCGCTCTGTCACCTTTTCATCCGCTTCAAGTAAGGGTTTGAAAGCCGTATGATGGTCCCAAGCATAGGCTGTTTTTGGTTGCACCAAATCATAGGCTTCTTCGCGTGTCATCCCTTTTTCAATCAAGGAAAGCATGACACGTTGACTGTAGATCAAGCCGAAGGTTGATTCCATATTCCGCTTCATATTTTCCGGAAATACGGTCAGGTTTTTCACGATGTTTCCAAAGCGGTTGAGCATGTAGTCAATCAAGATAGTCGTATCCGGCGTGATAATCCGTTCTGCTGATGAGTGTGAAATATCCCGCTCATGCCAGAGGGCAACATTCTCAAAGGCTGTCACCATGTGGCCACGAATCACGCGCGCAAGCCCAGTCATATTTTCAGAACCGATTGGATTACGCTTATGGGGCATAGCTGAACTACCCTTTTGACCTTTCGCAAAAAATTCCTCCACTTCCCGTTGTTCTGATTTTTGGAGACCGCGGATTTCCGTTGCCATCCGCTCGATAGAAGTCGCAATGGTCGCAAGCGCTGCAAAGTATTCTGCATGAAGATCACGAGGCAAGACCTGCGTTGAAATCTCCTGCGGACGAATGCCTAGTTTCTCACAAACATAGCTTTCTACAAAAGGCGGGATATTAGCAAAATTTCCAACCGCTCCTGAGATTTTCCCTGCTTCTACCCCTTCAGCAGCCCGCTCGAAACGCTCGATATTGCGCTTCATTTCGCTGTACCAAGTCGCCAATTTCAGCCCAAAGGTCGTCGGCTCCGCATGCACCCCGTGGGTACGGCCCATCATAATCGTATACCTGTGTTCGCGCGCCTTGTCTGCGACAATATCCGTAAAACGACGTAAATCCTCACGGATAATATCGTTAGCCTGCTTGTAGAGATAACCATAGGCCGTATCCACCACATCCGTTGATGTCAACCCATAGTGGACCCACTTGCGCTCCTCACCTAAGGTCTCAGACACCGCACGGGTAAAAGCCACCACATCATGACGAGTTTCCTCTTCAATCTCCAAAATGCGATCAATGTCAAATCCTGCTTTTTCACGGATTTTCACCACATCTTCCTTAGGAATTTCTCCCAGCTCAGCCCAGGCCTCATCCGCCAGGATTTCCACCTCGAGCCAAGCCTTGTATTTATTTTCCTCTGTCCAAATTACCCCCATTTCGGGGCGAGTGTAACGTTCTAGCATGTTTTACTCCTTTAAATACATTATTAAAATCTTATAGTCATCATATTTTTAATAATAGATAAAACTCAAAAACAATAATTTCACCTTAAGCGAGGGTCAAACTCTAATTTGTTATTATCTATTTTACTATAGTCAATGTCTAAATAAGTTTTATATCGAACGTTTGGAATAAAGACGTTAATAAACTCTCTACCTTTTCCAAGATCAATAGGCTTGTTAGAAATAGCTTGTAGGTGAACCCCCCTTGGAATTTCCTCATCACCTTCATATACTAAATCCACTTGATAGTAAATTTTAAGTTCCTCATTGCCTTTTTTGTTTATTTTATTCCATATACGTCTCTCATAAGTTACTTGTGAATTTCCTTTGTCTGAATTCATCTTAAAAGATTTAAATTTTCCATCGCCACCATTTGACCATCTCGTTTGAGGGAAAATATTTTCTTTCTTTTTCTTACTAGAATTAAAATCAAAAGTTTCACCACCAACCAACATATGCCCTAATATATGACCTGTATCAAAAATTGTCTTTGGATATTGATTGCTCCCTTCGGAAGTCCCTTCCTTACTAATTGTTTTTTTAGAAAGCAAGGCTATTCCACCTGTTACTCTTCCCAATTCATCTCTATAATTTTGAGCGAACTCAGTAACCTCATCATTTTCCTCAAAGAAACTGTCATTAAAGTCAACAAAAGACTTTAAATTAAAACTACCAAATCCATTGTATTGCTCAACTAAAGATTGACTATTTTGATAGCCCAATTTCTGTGCGACCCCATCAGTAATACTGTAAGACGCTTCCTGTTTATCTGGGTATTCTACTCGTTGTTTTTCTGTCATTAAAACTCCTCCACACTCTCTACATCCTCCCCCAAGACCGTCACATGTCCCATCTTGCGGTTGTGCTTGGCTTCTGCTTTGCCATAGAGATGAAGATGGGCGTGTGGATGCTGGTTGACAAAGGCTCTGGCTGCCTCCATATCCTGCCCCAAAACATTGAGCATGACAGCAGGTTGCATAAGCTGAATGTCTGGCAAGGTTTCCCCTAGAATCCCCAAAATATGGGTATCAAACTGGGAAAAATTGCAGGCTTCGATGCTATAATGCCCTGAATTATGGGGACGAGGTGCCAGTTCATTGACCAAAATTTGATCGCCTGCCACAAACATCTCTATACATAGTGTACCAAAAAGTTGCAGGTCTGTGGCAATTTTTTTGGCCATTTGAACCGCTTTTTCAGCTAATGCCTCTGGAATACGAGCTGGAACAATCGTTTTAGAGAGAATGTTGTGGCGGTGAATATTTTCTTGGACAGGAAAAACAGTCAGCTCTCGGCCATTACCTGAGACCAAGACGGAGATTTCCATATCAAAGGAGACAAAGTCTTCCAAGACGCACTCTGTCTGGTCTGCCAACACTTTTGCCTGTGCCAGACTTTCTACATCACGTATGACCACCTGACCGTGACCATCATAGCCACCTGTGGCAGTTTTTAACACTCGTGTCGTCAAAAAATCATAGTCTGCTAAATCAAGACTTGATGTCACCACCCGATAGGGAGCTAAGGCTACACCTGCCTTGGTTAAAAAATCTTTTTCGGCAATCCGATTTTGGGCAATCCGCAAAAGCTCCGTCCCCTGGGGCAAAAGTGCCTTATCCGCTACCATATCAAGACTCTCTGCACTCACATTTTCAAACTCATAGGTCAAGACGTCACAGCGTTCCGCCAAAGTCCGTAAGGCATCTACATCTGTATAATCTGCCACGATAACCTCACTCACTCGAGAGGCTGGACAATCTGCCGCCGGATCGAGCGTCACCACCCGATGCCCACGGTAAGTAGCTGCAATCGCCATCATCTGACCTAGCTGGCCACCACCGATAATCCCAATCGTCTTAGATAAGGTCATGGCTAGACTCCTCCGCAATTTTCCCTTGCTTTTCCGCAAACTCCACCAATTTCCTATTCAAAGCTGGATTTTCAAGCGCCAAAATCCGAACAGCAGACAGACCTGCATTGGTCGCACCACTATCTCCAATCGCCATGGTCATAACAGGCACTCCACCAGGCATCTGCACGATAGAGTAAAGTGAATCAAGTCCGTTCAAAGCTCGCGATTTGATGGGTACTCCAATGACTGGCAGGGTTGTTTTAGCCGCCACCATCCCCGGCAAGTGCGCCGCTCCTCCTGCTCCCGCAATAATGACCTTGATACCTCGTTCACGAGCTTTTGCTGCATGTTCAAACATCAAGTCTGGAGTCCGATGGGCGGATACCACCTTCTTTTCATAGGCAACACCAAATTCATCCAAAATCTGCGCTGTTTTCTTCATGGTTGCCCAATCCGAAATGGACCCCATAATGAGCGATACAAGTGTCTGTGTCATATTTTCTCCTTATTGATTCGCCTTATTTCCAATATCTGTCCGATAAAACATCCCTGCTGTATCTTGCCTATCTAGTTGCTGATAAATAACTTTTTGTGCCTGTGAAACGGTCTCTTGCGTCGTGACGAGCATATAGACACGCCCCCCATTTGAGACCAATTCCTGATCTGCATTGAAGATTGCACCAGCATAATAGGTTTCAATATCTCCGCTGGTCTTTGCTGGCAAGCGTACCCCTTTCTCATATTCCAGGGGATAGCCTTCACTGGCAACTACAACTCCCAAGGTCACACCTGTTTCTAGCCATGTAAATGCAGGGATTTTTCCTGCTAGCAAGTCGGTGATGTTTTCTGCAAAATTAGATGTCAGACGTGGCAGAATCACCTGCGTTTCAGGATCTCCAAAACGAGCATTAAACTCAATGACCTTAGGGCCTTCTGCTGTCACTATCAAGCCTGCATAAAGCACTCCGAGATAAGGACGACCTTCTGCAATCATACCTTTTAAGACTGGCTTTATAATCGTTTCCACGGACTGGTCAACAACACCTGCTGACAGGTGAGGAACTGGAGCATAAGCTCCCATACCACCCGTATTGGGACCTTTATCGCCTGTAAAAGCCCGCTTGTGATCCTGCGCTGTTGGCATAAGGTAGAAATTCTCACCATTCACAAAGGCAAACAGAGAAAACTCCTCACCACTCAAAAATTCTTCAATGACCACACGCGCCCCGCTGTCACCAAATTTATTGTCAAGTAGCATGTCGTGAGCTGCAGCGGTTGCTTCTTCTACCGTCTCAGCCACCACAACACCTTTTCCAAGTGCTAGACCATCCGCCTTAACAACAATCGGCGCTCCTTGAGCTTCAATATAGGCTTTTGCTGCCTCAAAATCAGAAAAAGTCTCATAACGTGCTGTAGGTACGCCATATTTGGTCATAATAGATTTAGCAAAATCCTTGGACCATTCTAGCTCTGCCGCATTTTTCCTAGGCCCAAAAGCCTGTAAGCCCGCCGCCTCAAAATCATCAACCAAACCTGCCGCCAAGGCATCATCTGGTCCAACAAATGTCCAATCAATTCCTTCTTCTTGCGCAAATGCGATTAAGCTAGAATGTTCGGAAATCCCAATATTCACCAAATCAATCCCATCTGCTACCATCCCGCTATTTCCAGGAGCAACAAAGACCTTTTCAACATCTACTGATTCTAACAACTTCTTTGCAATAGCATGCTCACGACCGCCCGACCCAACAACTAAGAGCTTCATCTCTATACCTCTAAAAACGTATTTTATAAAGATATTGTACCAAAATCATTCGTTTTTATCTATCCTTTCTATAAAATTCCCCCTTTTTTATTCCATTTCCGAACGATACCAGCTAATACTCAATAAAAATCAAAAATAGACTAGAAAACGAAGGTAGTTGAAATAGGAGAAGATACAAAGCCCGTGAAAAACTCAAAGCGAAAATAGGAAATACGACGAGTGAAAAGCTCCAGTGGAGGTTTTCAGCCTATTTCCTAGCTTTTCTGCTTTTTGGCTCAAACTTCTGTGGTCACTTTCGTGTTTCTAGGTGACCAGTTGCAACAGTTCACCGAACTGTTGCAATCTCAGCTGTAATCAGCTAAAACTGAAACAGCTGCCTACCCCCTGAAGGGATTCTCAGCTGTAATCGGCTAAAGCCGAAACAGCTGCCTATCTTTTTTCTCACATTTTTAGTCCGAACTCAGTTACATAAGATACAAAGGGCGTTAAGCGAGCAAAGCAAAAATAGGAATTTTGACGAAGAACCTCAAGTTCTAGGAAAAACTATCTTTTTTGCACAGCTCGTAGCCCGTGTTCAATTCACCGAGACCCTTGACGACCTATCCTTTTGATTGGTAAAGAGTATAAGTATTCACAGGGCTTACACAATAAATACTCCCAATTTGTAGTATCAAAGTAGAAAGAAAAAGCCAGGCGACTAGCCTAGCTTCTCTGATAACGTTAATGTCTAAAATGTCTCACACCTGTAAAAATCATGGTGAGGCCGTATTTGTCTGCCATGTCGATGGATTCTTGGTCTCGGACAGACCCCCCTGGCTGAATAATGGCCTTGATTCCTGCTGCTGCAATTTCTTCAATGTTGTCAGCAAAGGGGAAGAAGGCATCGCTAGCAAGCACCGCTCCATCTAACCGATCTTTGGCCTGCTCAATAGCAATTTTTACGGAAGCAACGCGGTTGGTTTGTCCTGGTCCAACACCGAGTGTCATGTGATCATTGGTCACGATGATACCGTTCGATTTAACGTATTTGATCGCTTTCCAAGCAAATTCAAGAGCGGTCTTTTCTTGGTCACTCGGTTGGCGCTTGGTCACAACTGTCCAGTCACTTGGATTTTCAACAATGACATCTTGATTTTGGACCAATAAACCTCCAACGACACCCGTGTACTCTGCTTCTGCTTCGCTTGCTTCTTGGGCTTCAAATGGTAATTGAAGAATACGCAAGTTTTTCTTCTTGGTTGTTAAGATAGCAAGTGCTTCTTCTGAGTAACTCGGTGCAATGATGATTTCAAGGAAAATAGAGTGCATTTTTTTAGCAGTTGCCGCATCCACTTCACGATTCAGCACAACGATGCCACCAAAGATGGAGACCGGATCTGCTTCATAGGCATAGTCCCAAGCCGTCTCAATATCGTCAGCTTGTCCGATACCGCAAGGATTCATATGCTTCAGCGCCA
Source organism: Streptococcus azizii (assembly GCF_001984715.1). Lineage (GTDB taxonomy): Bacteria > Bacillota > Bacilli > Lactobacillales > Streptococcaceae > Streptococcus > Streptococcus azizii. Next base: position 19,102 of record NZ_MSPR01000018.1, on the reverse strand, counting down.
CAACTGTTGGACGGTCTTTGAAGTCACGAATGATACGAATAGCTGCATCCGCATCGCGAATGTTATTGAAAGACAATTCTTTTCCATTAAGCTGCTTGGCAGAAGCAATGGAGTAGGCTGTCGGGATAGCTTTTTGGTAGAAATCTGCCTCTTGTTGTGGATTTTCACCATAACGCATAGGTTGTTTAAGGTCGTAGGTAAGCGTTAATTTTTCGGGCTTTGTCTCGCCAACCTGTTTTGTAAAATATGCTGCAATCAAGGCATCGTAAGCAGCTGTGTGACGAAAGACCTTTGCTGCCAAAACTTGGCGTGTCGCATAGCTCGTTTCACCAGCGCTAGCCAATTCTTCTAAAACGACAGCATAATCCGCAGGGTCAACCACCACAGTCACGCTAGCATGGTTTTTAGCTGCAGAGCGGAGCATGGACGGACCACCGATGTCAATGTTTTCAACCGCTTCAGCATAGGTCACATCTGGTTTCAAGATCGTTTCTTTAAACGGATAAAGATTGACCACCACAAGGTCAATGAGTTCGATATGATTATCTGTTGCAGCTTGAAGGTGGCTGTCCACATCACGGCGAGCCAAGAGTCCTCCATGAATGTTGGGGTGGAGGGTCTTGACACGACCATCCATCATTTCCGGGAAGCCTGTCACATCATCAATCGCGATCGTAGCAACTCCTGCCTGATCAAGCGCAACCTTTGTGCCGCCAGTTGAGATAATCTCCCAACCCAAGTTTTTCAATTGACTAGCAAAATCAACAATACCAGTCTTGTCAGAAACACTGATTAGTGCACGTTTTTTAGTCATTTATTTCTCCTTTTTCCAGTCAATCACATAAGCAATATATTCATATGCAAATTGGTAACCTAGTTGTTGAGCTAAATAAAGCGAAATCTTTGTATGGGCATCCCAACTTGGGTAAAGCCCTCGCGCGAGACACTCTAGTATCAGCTTTGCTCCAGCAATCTTAGCTAATCCTCGTCTACGATAGGCAGGATGAGTATCAATCTCAATTTCAATACCACCTTGATAGGTTGAATAGGAGGAAGCTCCTGCTACTAATTGTCCTTGATGTAAAATTGCAACTCCTAAGCCCAATTTTTGATAATGCGTAATATTATCATAATTCGCAACTAAATCCTGCGACCAATCTTTCTCTAGACAGAGGTCATATAACTTATGATCGATCCTCCGCAGCTCAAAGTCGCTGGGTAAATTATCAACAATAGCTTTCAACAATTTCTCATCAAAAATCGTATTTTTCTCGGTTGCATAACGTATAAAACCTTGTGCTTTTTCTTTATAGATGTCTTCTATAAAATCTGCCCACACTTGATTTTGCGGAACTAGAATAATGTCCTGCCCCCGGCACAATTCAAGCAAGTCTATGTTTGGTCGTCCTGCTAAGAAACCAAAAGAAGCTTCTTTTCCAAGCTTTGCAAGAGCGGATTGGGGCTGTCTATCATTATCTACCCAAATCTCTCCCATAACACCTTGCAAACAAGACAAAATGATTGTCTCTTCCCAGTTTCCAAAAATAGACTCTGCTAATTCTAAGTCTTTTAATCGTTTCATAGTTTCATTGTAGCAAAGGTTAGTCCCTTTTCACCACCCCCAAACTCTCTAATACCTCCGGATAAAGGGCATACTCCGCTTCATGAATGCGTGCTTCAAAGCTTTCAAGAGTGTCATCTGGTAGACGAGGCACACGTACCTGCTTGATAATCTGTCCTGTATCGATGCCACTATCCACCCAGTGAACGGTCACACCACTCTCTGGTACACCTGCACGCCAAGCATCCTCAATGCCATGGGCGCCAGGAAACTCTGGTAAGTAGGCTGGGTGAATGTTAATGATTCTACCTTCGTAGGCAGATAAAAGAGTATTCGCTACGATTTTCATATAACCAGCTAGAACCACTAAGTCAATCTCATGTTTATCCAGCAGCGCAACAATAGCCTCTTCATAAGCTGCTTTATTATCAAATTCCTTGAGTTCAAAAGTATGAGCAGCCACACCAAGTGTTTCAGCACGTTTTAAAACGTAGGCATCCCGGTGGTCTGAAAAGACAAATTCAACAGAAAATTGCTCGGCAATCACTTGAAAATTAGATCCATTACCACTTGCAAACACTGCAATTTTCTTCATTACCTTATCACCACACTCGCATCCACTTTTTTGACAATCTGACCAAGCTCATAAACGGGTTCATCCAGCAGTTCTTTCACGCGCTCAACCTTATCAGGACTGACTGCCAACATCAAACCAATCCCCATATTAAAGATTTCAAACATTTCTTCGTGTTGAATCTTACCATATGTTTCAAGAACCTTAAAAATAGGAAGAACAGGGATGGTATCTTCTTTGATTTCAGCAGCCAAATCAGCAGCGAACATCCGTGGAACATTTTCAATAAAGCCACCACCTGTGATGTGAGCAATCCCATTGACCAATCCCTCTTTAATCAACGGAAGCACAGCCTTAACGTAGATGCGTGTCGGCTCAAGAAGCACTTCTTTCAATTTTCTTCCTTCAAGTTCTGGAAGAACTTCTTCACCTGTATAATCAGCAAAGACACGGCGGACAAGAGAGTAACCATTTGAATGAATACCGCTTGAAGCAAGACCAAGGAGAACATCCCCTTCTGAAACTCTTGAACCATCAATGATTTGTGATTTCTCTGCAATACCTACTGCAAAACCGGCTAAATCATAGTCCTCTTCGCCATACATACCAGGCATTTCAGCCGTTTCACCACCGATAAGAGCGGCACCTGCTGCGACACACCCTTCTGCGACTCCTTTGACCACCTGTTCTAGCTTTTCAGGGATATTTTTACCGGTCGCAATGTAGTCGAGGAAGTAGAGAGGTTCTGCACCTGCTGCAACAATATCATTGACACACATGGCCACACAATCCTGCCCGATGGTATCGTGCTGATTGTACTGAATCGCTAGCATGAGTTTGGTTCCGACTCCATCTGTCCCAGAAATTAAGACCGGTTCCTTTACATCTAGCTGCGAGAGATCAAACATCCCTCCAAAACCACCTAAAGCTCCCATCACGCCAAGACGTTCCGTGCGTGCCACGTGTTTTTTTATTCGCTCGACTACCTCGTAGCCCGCCTCCACATCAACGCCAGATTGAGCGTATGCATTTTTTGTCATACTATTTTCCTTTTCTTTTTATAAACACCATATTGGAACTCACAACACTTTTTTGAGCCAATCCATCTCTTAACCCAGAAAGCTAGCCACATTGAGTTCGGACTAAAAGCTCGGGAAATAGGAGTTTGTTTTGGCAAGCTCTCAACCACCTTTAAAAAATAGACTAAAAATCTCCACTGAAGCTTTTCACTCGTCGTATTTCCTATTTTTCCGTAGCCGTTGTGGACTATGTCCGTTTACGGATATGGAAGAAACTATCCAGTGGAGAGCTTCTTAGATATTGAGGTACGCTTTGAGTTTTTAACGGGCTTTGTATCCTGATGCAGCTTCCTGCCCCAGTTCTTGACCCAACAGGCTTATTTCACGTGATCAATATGGAAACTAACCTTCTCTTCCAAGCTCTTCAAATAAGCCTCTTCATAGTCATAGAGTGGTGTTGGGTATTGACCATCAAAGTAAGCGACACACAGACCACCATTTGGAGCTTCTGTATCAAGCCCAATCGACTCAATCAGTCCCTCTAAGGATAGATAGGTCAAACTGTCTGCCCCGATAATCTCACAAACTTCATCGACCGTATGATTCGCTGAAATCAATTCTCTACGGGTTTGAATATCAATACCATAAAAACATGGGTATTTCAGCTCTGGACTACCGATTGCCACATGAACCTCTGCTGCACCTGCCTCTTTCAAGAGCTGAACAATCCGACGAGAGGTCGTACCACGAACGATGGAATCATCCACCATTACCACGCGCTTACCCTTGACAACACTGGAAACCGCTGAGAGCTTCATCCGAACCCCTTGCTCGCGGAGTTCTTGCGTCGGCTGGATAAAGGTCCGTTGGGTATATTGATTTTTCACCAATCCCATTTCATTAGGGAGACCCGACTCTTCTGCAAAGCCCATCGCAGCAGACAGGGAGGAATTTGGGACTCCCACCACAATATCTGCTTGATGCTTGAACTCTCGTGCCAGACGGCGCCCCATATTTTTCCGTGCTGTATGGACATTGATTCCTGCAATATCAGAGTCAGGACGGGCAAAGTACACATATTCCATTGAGCAAATGGCCAACTGGGTATCCTCCGTATAGGTATCGTACTGAATCCCGTTATCATCAATGACTATGACCTCACCTGGCTTGACATCCCTGACCCACTGTGCCCCCACTACTTCAAAGGCGCAGGTTTCTGACGAGACGACCCAGGCGCCATTTTTCATCTGTCCGATAGACAGCGGTCGAAACCCATTTGGATCTAAGGCCGCAATCAATTTATCCTCCGTTAACAAAAGATAGGCAAAGCCACCCTTAACGGTATTTAAAGCCTCTTTAATCTTACCCATAAAGCTAGGATTATGGCTACGGCGAATGAGGTGCATTAAAATTTCTGTATCGGATGAGGCGTTGAAAATGGCCCCTTGCTTTTCTAATTCTTTACGGAGCGAAATAGCATTTGTCAAATTTCCATTATGAGCTAGCCCAAATTCTCCATCATGAAATTTATAGAGGAAGGGTTGAATATTCCGAATATCCGCAGTTCCTGCCGTTGCATAGCGAACATGTCCAATCGCTGCCTTACCTGCCAGCTTATCCAAATCATCTGGATTTTTAAAAACCTCTGACAGCAAGCCCTTCTCACGGTATCCCCGCAGACTCCCATTAGCATTTGATACAATCCCAGCTCCTTCCTGGCCACGGTGCTGTAAACTGTGTAAACCAAAATAAGTCACCTGAGCTGCTTGAGGATGCCCCCAAATCCCAAAAACACCACACTCTTCATTGAGTGATTTTACTTCGTAAGTCATTCTTGTCCTTCTTGCCTATTCTTTGAAAGGAGAGAGCTGATCTAGGAAACGACCACTCTCCCATCCTATCCATTTCTCTATTGATGTTTAAAAAAGTTTACCGCTGAAATAAATAATTGCTGGTCCTTATTTCCGGGAATATTTTGAAATAGTCCTGCTTCATAGCGTTCGGAGTGACCCATTTTTCCAATAATTTGTCCATTCTTACTGGTAATGCCCTCAATCGCATAACAAGAACCGTTGGGATTGTAGCGGCTATCCATGCTGGCTTGTCCCTCAAAATCCACATACTGGCTAACGATCTGCCCATTGTCACGAAGTGTTGCAAACTCTTCTTCTGTCACGACGAATTTTCCTTCCCCGTGCGATACTGGAATGGTATGAATATCGCCAACTGTCACGCCTGTAAGCCACGGCGAATTGGTATTGACAATACGAGTTTCCACCATTTTTGCCACATGCTGGTTGGCATCATTGTAAAAGAGGGTTGGACTTGTCTCATCTGCCTCTTCAAAGTTACCATAAGGTAAGAGACCTGATTTGACAAGGGCTTGGAAGCCGTTACAGATACCAATGATGAGGCCTCCACGAGCGATAAAGGCATCGATCGCCTGCTTGACTTTCTCATTGAGGAGAATATTGACGATGAATTTAGCAGAACCATCTGGCTCGTCTGCTGCTGAAAAGCCACCGGCGAAAAATAGAATCTGTGCTTGGCCAATAGAAGTGACCATATTGTCAACCGACTGAGCAAGACTCGCTTCATCTAAGGTTACAAATGGTTCAAGGCGTACCTTAGCTCCCGCTTGTTCAAAGGCCTTAGCTGAATCATACTCAGAATTGGTCCCTGGAAAGACTGGGATGTAGACGAGCGGTTGGGTAACTTCTTCCTTACTCTTTCGGACAAAATCTGTCGCCACCGGCACAACTTCTGCCATTTGCCCATTCTGTTCAAAGACAGTCGGGTAAATCCCCTCAAACCTTCCCTCAAAGCCTGCTAGTAAATCTACAACTGGCAAGTCCACACCGTTGATAAGGAGGCGGGCTTCACTGGTTGTCTGTCCGATAGGTAATAGCTCCTCGATCTCTTCTGGACTCGTAAAGACAAAGCCTCCTAGTTGGCCTTGTAAGCTGGTTTCTAGCTGATCAAGCTCCACACTTGCCCCAATATGATTACCAAATGTCATCAGCGCAAGGGACTCTGCCACACCTCCATACTTAACAGCGGCTGCTGCAGTAATGTTGTACTTTCTTTGAATTTCTGTAAAGCGTTTGAAATTTTCCTTGATAGCCGTAAAATCAATTTCGTCGGAGATGGCTAGCCCTGGAATATAGTAAAGATATTCACCAGCTTCCTTAAACTCTGGCGATAGGATGCGCTCCACTGTCGAGGTTGTCACCCCAAAGGCGACCAAGGTCGGAGGAACGGTCAGCTCCTCAAAGGTTCCAGACATGGAATCCTTCCCTCCGATGGACGGAAGCCCCAGCTGAATCTGAGCCTCAATAGAGCCAAGCAGTGCCGCTACCGGTTTTCCAAAACGACTAGCCTCTTTATCCATCCGTTCAAAGTATTCCTGATAGGAAAAGCGAGCTTTTTCCCAGTTGCTACCAGTTGCTACTAAGCGACTCGTTGCCTCAATCACGGCATAGGCTGCTCCATGATAAGGGGACCATTCTGCCAGCCAAGGATTGTAACCTTGGGCCATGACTGATACGGTTTCCGTTAGCCCATGCTCTACTGGCAATTTCTGAACCGAACTCTCTGTCGGAGTCAGTTGGTAACGTCCGCCCAGAGGGTGATTGACGGTTGAACGACCTACCGAACTATCAAAAATCGTCTGCAAACCTTTTTGACTCGCATGATTCAAGTCTGACAATAGATGTATCACATCTTCTTTTAAGGTCTCACGTGAGGTCGTCCGCTGCTCTGGTAAGGCATGCTTACTATCTGTCACTGTTGCGTCCACCACCACACGTACACCATTGGTATCAAGGAAGGAACGCTCAATATCAACAATCTTTTGTCCCTTCCAAGTCATGACAAGATTTGGTCTTTCAGTCACTCTTGCCACAGGAACTGCTAGGATATTCTCCTTAGCTGCTAAGGCACTAAAGGTCTCCACATCTTCTGAGGAAACAACTACAGCCATCCGTTCCTGACTTTCTGAAATGGCAATTTCTGTCCCATTCAACCCCTGATATTTAAGCGGCACCTTGTCCAAATCAATTTCAAGACCATCTGCCAACTCACCGATAGCAACGCAGACTCCTCCTGCCCCAAAATCGTTGGATTTTTTAATCAAACGGGTCACTGCTTGATTGCGGAAGAGCCGTTGGATTTTCCGTTCCTCAATCGCATTGCCTTTTTGAACTTCCGCCCCAGCTGTTTCAACAGAAGTCGCTGTCTGAACCTTGGACGAACCAGTCGCCCCACCGACACCATCACGACCTGTTTTTCCACCTAGGAGAATGACGACATCTCCTGCAAGGGGCTTTTCACGGATGACATTTTCCTTTGGAGCCGCCCCCACAACGGCACCTAACTCCATACGTTTTGCCACAAATCCCGGATGGAAGTATTCCCGTACGTAGGTCGTTGCAAGACCAATTTGATTTCCATAGGAAGAGTAGCCGTGGGCAGCTGTTTTAGAGATAACTTGCTGGGGTAGTTTTCCTGGACGTGTGGCAGATAAGGGCTGGGTAATGTCGCCTGCACCTGAAATTCGCATGGCCTGATACACATAGGAGCGACCTGAAAGCGGGTCACGAATGGCACCTCCGATACAGGTAGCCGCCCCGCCAAAAGGTTCGATTTCTGTCGGATGATTGTGGGTTTCATTTTTAAACATCAAGAGCCAAGGCTCTTTAATACCATTTACATCTACCTCAATTTCTACCGAACAGGCATTGATTTCATCGGATACTTCAAGGTCATCCAAGCGCCCATTGGCGCGCTCATAGCGACCAAAAATGGTTGCCATATCCATCAGCGTCTGTGGCTTATCTGCACGCCCCAATTCTTCCCTCATCGCTAGGTATTTCTCATAAGTCGCCTGTAGTTGGTCTTGAAAGCGGGATTTTGAGAAATCAATCTGGCGCAATTCTGTCTCAAAGGTGGTATGCCGACAATGGTCTGACCAGTAGGTATCTAACACTTTCAGCTCTGTCTCTGTCGGACAACGGCCAATGGATGCAAAATAGTCTTGAATAAAGAGCAAATCGGCCACTTCCATGGCAAGTCCTTGATCTTTTTTATACTGGGCAAAATCTGATTCAGTGTAATCCTTGAAAAATTCAAGTACCGGAATCACTGTAGCAGAACTTGAAAAAACTGGCTCCTCCAGACAATCTGTCACATCTTTGAAACGCGAATCCACAGGATTGAGTAAATAGGTCTGAATCTCTAGGAAGTCAGCATCGCTCACATCTGCATTTAAGAGATAGAGCTGCGCTGTTTTGACCGTCACGCTACTATTAGCTCCTAAGAGAAAGAGTGCCTCCTGACTGCTTGCAGCTCGTTGGTCAAATTGGCCAGGTAGGGCCTCAATCGCAAAGAAACGGCTACTTGCAAGGCTATCTGCCACCTCGCTATCTGTCAAAAGGGTATCTGTCACTTTTTCTGAAAAAATGCGCTCCTCCGCTACAGATACTAGCGCCTCATCCAGACCAAAGACTTCATAGACTTGTACCAAGCGCAAGCTCGTCACACTTGTAAGGCTTAATCGCTCCTGCAACTCACGCAACAAACTCTCTGATTTAACCTGAAAACTCTCTTTTTTCTCGACAAAAATTCGCTTATTCATCTTAGTCCAACTCCTGTAATTTTTCCCATACTATCTGATAGACAGCAGTCATATCCCCGAGACCACGGCGGAAGACATCCTTGTCCATATGATGACCGTCAGCATCCCAGAGCCTACAATTATCTGGTGAAAATTCATCTGCTAGAATAATCTTGCCATCCTTGTCCTTGCCAAATTCCAACTTGAAATCAATCAAGGTCAAGCCAATTTCAGCAAACCAAGTGGTTAGAAGACGGTTAATCTTTCTAGTTTCTTCCTTAATATAGATTATTTCCTCTCTCGAAGCAAGGTCTAAAAAGGCAATATGTTCATCATTGATAAACGGATCGTCCAGCTCATCTTTTTTGTAGTAAAATTCTACAATCGGATCCTCTAGCTTGATGCCTTCTGCTACACCAAACCGTTTGGAAAAAGAACCTGCTGTGTAGTTGCGTAAGACCACCTCAAGTGGAATGATGTCAACCTTTTTATTCAACTGCTCCGTATCCGACAAATGTTTCACAAAGTGGGTTGCAATACCCGCCCGATTTAATTTTTCAAAAATGAAAGACGAAATCTGATTATTCAGTCGTCCCTTACCGATGATTGCTTCCTTTTTCAGACCGTTAAAGGCTGTTGCCTGGTCCTTATAGCAGGAAATAATGAGGTCATCATTCTCTGTTGAATAAATGTCCTTCGCTTTTCCCGAATACAACAATGATTTCTTCATAGTATTGTTCGCCTTTATTTTTGTTTTTTTCTGTTTTGCTATATTTTAGCACACAATATTCGTTTATTCAAGAAATACCGATGAAACACACTGATAAAACACAAAACGTCCGTCAAAAGACGAACGTTTTTGGTATCATAGCCCTATAAGATATGAGGATGTTAAGAGGTCTAAGTGAAAATAGGAATTCTGACGCAGAAGTTGAAAGAGTTTGCTTAGGCAAACTCCTATTTCCCGCCTTCAAAGGTATAGTATACCTTTGAAGCTAGGAAGAATTATCCCCGAAGGGATTCTCAGCTGTAATCGGCTAAAGCCGAAACAGCTGCCTATCTTTTTCACACAGACCTTAGTCCGAACTCAATTACATAAGACGTGAGGACAAATAGATGATTTTCTTTCACTGGTTCATCGTACACACTACTCTCCCTGACGCTGTTCGATATAGTCTACAATATCTGCCAGTGTTTCAAATGTTTCAATCGCTTCATCTGAAATTGTCATCTGAAATTCATCCTCCAAGGCCAAAACAAGCTCCATGACTTCAACAGAATCCTCTGCTAATTCATCCTTGATAGCCAATTCCGGGCAAATCGGTACGTCCTCTCCTTTTTCCTCAATGAGAATTTCTTCAATCCGCTGATAAATGTCTTCCTTAGTCATGACTTTCCTCCTCATGTGAAAAATGCTCAACCGATTTCTGGACAATATCTGCTTCTAGCATGGTCCGAGTCTGGCGAATGGTATGATAGATAGCTAGCGCATCACTTGAACCATGCGCTTTGATGACAGGTGCTTTTAATCCCAGAAGTACTGCTCCACCTGCTTTTTTATAGTCGAGCGCTCCAAGGGCAGACTTCAAGGTAGGCTTCAAGAGTAAGCCACCTATTTTTGCCAAAAAACCACCATTTTTGATAGACGACCTTAGTTGACTAAGGATACTTTTTGCCGTTCCTTCAATGGTTTTTAGGACAGCGTTTCCCGTGAAACCATCTGTCACGACCACATCTGCAACTCCATTCAATAATTCACGCGCCTCGACATTGCCAATGAAGTGAATCGATTCATCCTGTAACAGCAATTCATAGGCTTCCTTATGAACGGGTGTTCCCTTTGATTCTTCTGTTCCATTGTTCAACAAGGCTACACGTGGACGAGCAATTCCTCGAACATACTTGGCATAGAAGGAACCTAAAATAGCATATTGATGTAGATGATGAGCTGTATTTTCTGCATTAGCCCCTAGATCCATCATATCAAAGCCTTTTGTATCCATGGTCGGTAAGGTTGACAACAGGCCTGGACGGTCAATCTGCTTCAGCCGTCCAACAATAAAGACTCCCGCAGCAAGAAGAGCTCCCGTATTCCCAGCAGATAGCACCGCATCTGCCTCCCCTTCTTTAACGGCCTTGGTCGCAAGCACCATGGAAGCATTTTTCTTGCGACGAATCGCCCGAACTGGCTCATCGTTTGACGCAATCTTCTCCTCCGTATGAATAATGGATACCCGATCCATACTGGTCAACAGAGGTTTGATCCTTGCCTCATCTCCATACAACTGAATCTCAATATCAGAAAAAGCAGCCAATGCCTGATTGACACCTTCTACGATAGCTTGTGGAGCATGATCTCCCCCCATTGCATCAACAGCAATACGTTTCATTTTGATTCCTCATTTTCTGTTTGTTTCATTAACTGTCCCCAAGACGACAGATCATCAATAAATTTCTTTGATTTCAGATGAATACCGACATACTCATCATAGATTTGATCAATAAACAATCGCAATTTACGCTTCATTTCATCCTTAACTGAAATCCGTTCCAAGTCCTCAAAGGAAATCGCCTGAAATTGATCAATTAAATAGAGCATATTAGGATCCAGATGCAAGCGCCTCTCATCCTCATGGTAGTGTTGCGGACACAATACTCCTGAATATTTATAAGAATAATCAAACGGTAAGCCCACTCGATGACAAAAAGCACACTCATGCACATTCAGCGCTACTCCGAATCGTCCTAACAACTGCACTTCAAAAATATTGGTCAAAATCTCATAGTCTAGTCCTTCCTCCATTAACTCCAAAGTCTTGGCTAAAAAAACAAATAAGGACGCATCATGAATCTTATCTTGCACACAAGCATCTGCCAGAGCCAGAAGGTAGGTCGCATAACTCAGGCAGAAAATATCCTGATTGAGCCGTCGAAAGGACTGAACTTGATGAAAATCCTCGATGTAGCTTAGCCCATCCTCGTTGATTTTGACAATAAAATCCGCATAAGTCAAGGGCTGAATCGCAGCAGTCAATTTGGACTTGGTAGCATGTTTCACGAAAAACATCCGTTTTCCAGCTTGTTCGGTAAAAATTTTGACCAATTTATCCGTTTCACGAAAGTCTTGATTATACAGAACAATCCCACTTGTTTCAATCCGTTCCATAGTCTGTCATAAATTCTTTCAATCGTGCCATTGCCTGCTCAATTATTTCCATACTGGCTGCATAAGAAATCCGAATATAGCCTTCTCCGTACTGACCAAAGGCAACACCGGGGATAAACGCCACTGCCTTTTTGCGGGCAAATTCCTGCAAAAAACGGAAGGAGTCTTGAGGATAGCCATCTGGAATCTTGGCAAAGATATAAAATGCCCCATCTGGCTTGATAATGGTAAATCCAAGGTCCGTCATCTTCTCTATCAGATAATCCCTGCGTTTAATGTATTCTTGACGCATAGGAAGGGCATCATCTTTCCCAGACTGCAAGGCCTCCAAAGCACCATACTGCATCGCTGTAGACGCTGCCGTCACCAAGTACTGATGACTCTTTATCACCTGGCTAACAATCGCTTCACAGGACATCATCAGACCAATCCGCCAACCAGTCATAGCATGCGATTTAGACAAGCCTTGAACGACAATCGTCTGCTCTGGCAGGTATTCTGCAATCGATACATGAGGTTCTCCTGTATAGGTCAACTCAGCATAGACCTCATCTGACAAAACAAAGATAGGGTATTTCTTCAAAACCTCTGCAAACGCTTGAATCTGCTTTCGAGAATAGGTCACTCCCGTCGGATTGGCAGGATAATTTAGAATCACTGCCTTGAGCTTGTCTCCCTGTTCAAGGATCGCTTGTTCCAACATCTCAGGTGTCAAGACAAAAGCATTTGCCGTGGTATCAATCTCCACAATAGCTGCCCCCAGCATATTGACAATCGGCTCATAGCCTGGATAAGCAGGTGCCGGTAACAAGACCGTATCACCCGGTTCCAAAATGGCTACCAGACTAGCCGACAGGGCCTCGGTCGCTCCAATTGTCACCAAAATTTCATTCGTAGGATTATAAGATAAGTTGTACTTTTCAGCGACAAATGTTGCAGCTGCCTGCCGCAATTCGAGTAGTCCCGCCATTCCTGTATAATGACTCTGATCGGCATCAATGGCTGCTTTCGCTGCTTCCTTTACATGATGGGGCGTTGTAAAATCAGGCTCCCCCAAGGTTAACTTTAAAATACCTGGAATATCTGAAATAGCCTGATCAAACTGCCGAATCATTGACACCTCGACCCGATTCAAATGCTGATTAAAACGATGATATAAGTCCATCTTTGCCTCCTATCTCCAACTGCATACACATCGGTTGAAATGCGTTACTATATCACATTATACCACTATTTTCAGTTGATAAAAAGTTTACAACAGAAAGAAAAGGCTGAAACTTTCGCTTCAACCTACCTTCTTAGTTATCCTTATCTGTCTCAAATAAAGGTGACAATGGGCGTTTTTCGTGAATCCGGATAATGGCTTCTGCTAGTAAATCAGCTGTCGAAATTCGCTCAATCTTGTCAATTAGACGACTCTCAGGAATTTCAATCGTATCTAGTACAACCAGTTGTTTAATTGCAGACTGCTGAATGTTCTCCATAGCAGGCCCAGACAAGACGGGATGGGTACATGAAGCATACACTTCTATTGCACCAGCTTCTGCTAGAGCATCTGCTGCATGACAAATCGTTCCTGCCGTGTCAATCATATCATCAATTAAGATACAGGTCTTACCTTCGATATTCCCAATAATGTTCATCACTTCTGATGTGTTCATCTTATTGACACTACGACGTTTATCAATAATAGCAATAGGTGTTTTTAGGAACTGTGCTAGCTTACGTGCACGTGTCACACCACCATGGTCAGGAGACACTACCACATAGCCATCCCCAACCATACCCCGACGCTCGAAATAGTCTGCAATCAAAGGTGCCCCCATCAAGTGATCCACCGGAATATCAAAGAATCCTTGAATCTGTGCCGCATGCAAATCGATTGTTAACAAGCGATCAACACCCGCAATCTCTAGCATATTGGCAACTAATTTAGAGGTAATTGGTTCCCGCGCACGTGCTTTACGATCCTGACGTGCATAACCATAATAAGGAATAACGACATTTACTGACTCTGCAGACGCCCGTTTCAAGGCATCTACCATAATCAAAATCTCCATTAAATGATCATTTACTGGAGAACTAGTGGATTGAAGAATATAGACATGCCTCCCACGAATAGACTCTTCAATATTCACCTGAATTTCACCATCTGAAAATTGACGAACGGTCGACTTCCCTAGAGAAATCCCCATTTTCTCTGCAACCTTAGCCGCCAACTTTTTATTGGAACTAAGGGCAAACAACTTTATGTCAGAAAACGCCATGACATCCTCCTATTTATTTCTACCTACTATTCTAACCCTTTTTTAGACAATTTTCAAACAAAAATAAAATCAAAGCATCAATCAAGTAAAGTCTAAGACTTACCCCCTCACATCACTGTGCGTACCTGTCTAGCACACGGTAGTTTAACTACCTTTGGTTTCCTTTCCTATCCAGCTGTTGATTTTTATAGAAGATAAGCCGTACATAAAAAACTTTGGATTGCTCCAAAGTTTTTACTCTAATTCATATTAAGGATAAATGTAGCCTGCTACACCATCAGCTGCTGGGCTAAACCATCCACGGAAATCTCCTAGATACTGATTACCTGCATAGTTTGATTCTACCACTCGAATTTGTGAACCATTCACTTCTGTAACAACTGCTACGTGACCGAAGGCACCAGCAGTCCAAACTGCGACTGCCCCAACTTGTGGAGTAGAACCTGTACGGAAACCTGCTGCAGCTGCTGAATACAACCATTGATTCGCATTTCCCCAGTAGTTTCCAACCCAAGGTGCGGCTTGTTTTACTCCCCAAGTACATTGACCAACTGGATAAGTATTGCTTGCATCATAAGTAACAGATTGTCGAACTGGCGTTACCACTGTCTCCTCTGTAGCAACTGTTGTCGTTGGTTGAGGGCTAGCTGTATCAGCTGTACTTGTCACCAAATTCACCGCAACTGGTTGCTGCTGTTGCTGAGCCACTGCAGCTTGCTGTGCTTGATAAGCAGCTTGTGCGGCTTGTGCAGCCTGTGCAGCGGCCTGTGCAGCTGCTTTTTCTTCAATCAAAGCCTGCTTTTCATCTTCTGCTGTTGCTTTTTCAGCTGCGAGAGTCAGCTGAGCCACTTTCAACGCTGCCTTTTGAGTATTTAACTCTTGTGATGTGTCATCTAATTTTTTCCAGTTTGCTTCAACCACGTTGATAGCTTCTTGGTTGGATTTTTGTTTCTCTGCAATCGCTTCTTTATCTACTTTTTGTTGCTCAAGCATCCGATTATTTGCCGCAACAATTTCACGCATAGCGTTCACACGAGATACAGCATCTACAATTGATTTTGAATCTAAGATTGTGTTGATATAGCTAGTTGCCGAACCATCTGTTTGGGCACTACGCGCTTGTTTTTTCAAAGCCTCATCACGTGATACAATATCACCTGCTAGTCTTTCAATTTCTGCACTTAGAGCTTGAGATTCAGCTTGCAAACGCTCGTTTTCAGCCGTCATATTAGCTTGTTCAGCCACAATGGCGTCAACCTTCGCTTGGATTTCATTCACTTGTGCTTGTGCACTAGCTTGCTGATTTGCAATATCTTTAATTTTAGTATCTTGAGCCGCAATCTTGCTATCTGTATCATCTGCCTTTACTACCAACGCATTTCCAGCAGTTGATAAAGCAATCGTGCTGACTAGCAAACTTGCTAGGACTTTTTTCTTCATAGGTTCGTTAAACTCCTCTATTCTTTCTGACTATATCATTCTATCAAAAAAATCGCGTAAATATATTACGCGATTGTTACATTTTTATGTCTTATTTGTGATATAAAAAAACTTCTCTAATAGTGGCTGGAGTATCAGTAATGAGAGAGAATTAAAGATCAAGGTCGGGACCAGACTGTAGACCACGAAAATAAACATTGATAAATTGGATAATTCAAATAAACGAGCAAACAAGAAGGCCCCAAATTCAAGCATAAAGACCACAACCAGTAGGATAATCTGATTGGTCACCCGTTTGAACTTTAGACTCTGGTAAAAATAATCAATTAGATAAACTACTAATGGGAACAGAGTCACAAAAATCCCTAAAATATTCAAATAGTAAATATCATACAAGAAGCCAGCTATCGTAAACATGATAAGATTATAAAAAGTGGGAATGTAGAGGACAGAAAACAACCCTACTATCAATAATAAGTGACTAGATACATGGATAATGCCAGGCGTCAAATTGATAAACAGGGTAGACAGTTGTCCGTCTATCACAAAGGCTAACAGCAGAAAGAAAGGAATCAGATACTTCTCATAGTTTTTCATTTCCTATCTCCTACAACTAAAACTGAATAAATATTGGAAAAATTCGCAGTTGGCTCAATGTATAACTCACGACTTAAATCACTGCTACTTGTTCTAACAGTCCTCACTTTTCCAATTTGAATATTGGAAGGGGTGGTCCCCGCCAAATCACTGGTAACCACATTACTACCTACTGCAATCGCATCAGCACTATTTAACTGACTAACGATAAAGCTATTAGTATCTGTATCATATCCAGTTAAAATACCATAAATATCTGTCGTCCCTGTTGCAATCTTGACAGGAATTTTGGTCACTTTATCCGAATTAGACAACAACTTGACATCCGTGACATCCTCATAGATATGCTCAATAGTTCCTACCAAACCACCATTTGATACCACTAGCATCTCCTCTGTCAGCCCATCCTTTTTTCCTAAATCGATTGTCAACTGCGTATTCCAAGATACTGGCGTTCGTACAGATACTAATCCTGCAATAAACTGTTTCTCCGCATACTGCTCCGTCATTCCAAGAGTCTCTCTTAAACTATCATTTTCTTTTTTGACTGTATCTAGATCTGCAACTCGACCGTCTAATGCTCTCAAAGAGGCTTTTAGCTCCTTATTCTCATCATAAGTCTCAATCAGTTCTGCGATTACGTCTCGCTGCTCTGAAAAAAAACGAACAGGCTTAGAAAGAAGACCATTCACATAGGATAACGCTGTATGAATACCATTGGAAACATAGGGAATATCCAAACGTTTATTGACCGTCAAGAACAATAAGGAAAATGATACCACCAACAGCACTGAACTCACAACCACCAATTTTGCAACTCTATTCATTTTTTATCTAACCTCGTACCAGTCAAGCAAATTTCTATACAATAAAACGAGAATATCATCCGATAATCTCGTTAATAACGGAGAATAAGGGATTCGAACCCTTGCGCCAGTTACCCGACCTAACGATTTAGCAAACCGTCCTCTTCAGCCTCTTGAGTAATTCTCCATTTATAAATGGGCACGAGTGGAATCGAACCACCGACCTCACGCTTATCAGGCGTGCGCTCTAACCATCTGAGCTACGCGCCCAAACATGTGTTTGGTATTTGGACACGAGGTCCAAAAGCGGGTGACGAGAATCGAACTCGCGACAACAGCTTGGAAGGCTGTAGTTTTACCACTAAACTACACCCGCATTTTATTTCCTAATAAATGGCGCGAGACGGAATCGAACCGCCGACACATGGAGCTTCAATCCATTGCTCTACCAACTGAGCTACCGAGCCATATCCACAATCAAATTGCGGGAGCAGGATTTGAACCTACGACCTTCGGGTTATGAGCCCGACGAGCTACCTAGCTGCTCCATCCCGCGTCAATAGTATAAAGTATATCCAGGCTAATTTCCTAGTCGTTATACAAACCTATTAGCACCTTCATCACTTAAGGAGGATGTGGGATTCGAACCCACGCACGCTTTTACACGCCTGACGGTTTTCAAGACCGTTCCCTTCAGCCGGACTTGGGTAATCCTCCCTGTCATGGACCTTGTAGGACTTGAACCTACGACCGCTCGGTTATGAGCCGAGAGCTCTAACCAGCTGAGCTAAAGGTCCAGCATAAACAAATAGCGGCGAAGGGGATCGAACCCCCGACCTCCCGGGTATGAACCGGACGCTCTAGCCAGCTGAGCTACACCGCCAAAATAGAAATCGGGAAGACAGGATTCGAACCTGCGACACCTTGGTCCCAAACCAAGTACTCTACCAAGCTGAGCTACTTCCCGATGGTATAGATGGTCGTACCTCATCTGGTGAGTACTTGTAAGGTCGATTTACCTTGTAAATCCCTATCCCTTACCTCAAAGCTACGCTTTGAGCTCTACCAAGCTGAGCTACTTCCCGGTGGTATGTGAGGGCGTCCCCCTCTACCTTCTTCTACCTAAAAATAAACCTCCCCTAATGTCTCCATTAAGCGAGCCATGCACCCTAGAGGAGTCGAACCTCTAACCGCCTGATTCGTAGTCAGGTACTCTATCCAGTTGAGCTAAGGGTGCCTATTCATGCCGAGGACCGGAATCGAACCGGTACGATGTTGCCATCGCAGGATTTTAAGTCCTGTGCGTCTGCCAGTTCCGCCACCCCGGCCTCTTCAAGCGAACGACGGGATTCGAACCCGCGACCCCCACCTTGGCAAGGTGGTGTTCTACCACTGAACTACGTTCGCAATTATACACCTATGCCGGCTACATGACTTGAACACGCGACCCTCTGATTACAAATCAGATGCTCTACCAACTGAGCTAAGCCGGCCTATTTCTTCTCAATGCGGGTTAAGGGACTTGAACCCCCACGCCCGAAAGCGCCAGATCCTAAATCTGGTGCGTCTGCCAATTCCGCCAAACCCGCAATGACCCGTGCTGGGCTCGAACCAGCGACCCTTTGATTAAAAGTCAAATGCTCTACCAACTGAGCTAACGAGTCGTAAATATGACGCAAACTTCGCTTGCGCTATTTCCGACTTCAAATAGTCTCCTAGACTACTTGAACGGTCCCGACGGGAATCGAACCCGCGATCTTCGCCGTGACAGGGCGACGTGATAACCGCTACACTACGGGACCTTACCATAACCGATACAATCCTCTTGTATCCGAGCTAAATCCTTAGAAAAATAATAACCTACCTTGTATGGAAACATACTCCGCTAGGTTCCTATTTTCAGGTGGATTTCACACCCTTAGTTACAGAATAATGGGAGTTAACGGGATCGAACCGCTGACCCTCTGCTTGTAAGGCAGATGCTCTCCCAGCTGAGCTAAACTCCCAAAGGTGGGGAGCTCACTTAGCTGGCAATGAGGAAAACTCAATCTCCTCTCG
>NZ_MSPR01000017.1 GCF_001984715.1 Streptococcus azizii | reverse complement strand
TCATAATAGCAAAGTGAAAAACTTTCTTTGTGAACATCCATTCCGATGAAAAGTGTGGTAAAATGAAACATATAAGACCTCCAATTGAGTGTGGTAATTCCTGTTAGAAGTTGATTGTTTTTTTATTCTAGTGTACAGGTAAATCCACGAATTCTCAACTGGGGGTCTTTACATATTGTCTATAACTCATTGAAATCCCAGACATCATCCACCCAGCCTTGGTAAAAATCAGGCTCATGGCAGACCATAAGGATGGATCCTTTATAGGCTTGAAGAGCCCGCTTCAATTCCTCCTTCGCATCGACATCCAAGTGGTTGGTCGGCTCGTCTAAAATCAGGACATTGTTCTCCCGATTCATCAAGAGGCAGAGGCGCACTTTGGCCTGCTCACCTCCTGACAGGACCTGAATCTGACTTTCAATATGCTTGGAAGTCAGACCACAGCGCGCCAAGGCAGCACGGACCTCGGCCTGATTGAGAGCAGGAAAAGCGTCCCAGACCGCTTCAAGTGGGGTCTGGCGATTCCCTCCAGCCACTTCTTGCTCAAAGTAGCCAATTTCTAGATACTCTCCCTGCTCGACCTGACCTCCTAGAGACGGAATCAAGCCGAGTAGGCTTTTCAGCAAGGTGGATTTTCCGATTCCATTGGCCCCGATAATCGCAATCTTCTTGTTACGCTCAAAGGTAAGATTCAAAGGAGTACGATTGAGGATACGGTCATAGCCGATTTCCAGATCCTTGGTCTGAAAGATAAAGCGACTCGGAGTTCTGGCCATTTTAAACTCAAAGGACGGCTTTGGTTTTTCAGCCTGTAGCTCAATAATGTCCATCTTATCTAGCTTTTTCTGGCGGGACATAGCCATGTTCCGAGTAGCGACCCGTGCCTTGTTACGGTTGACAAAATCTTGAAGATCGGCAATTTCTTTTTGCTGACGCTCATAGGCTGCTTCTAACTGAGCCCGCTTCATAGCATAGACTTCTTGAAACTGGTAATAATCGCCTGTATAGCGGACCAACTGCTGGTTATCCACATGATAGACGATATTGATGACATCGTTTAAGAAAGGAATGTCGTGAGAAATCAAGACAAAGGCATTTTCGTAGTTCTGCAAATAGCGCTTGAGCCACTCGATATGCTCAGCGTCTAAATAGTTGGTCGGCTCATCAAGGAGTAAGATGTCAGGTTTTTCCAGCAAGAGCTTGGCCAACAAAATCTTGGTTCGCTGACCTCCCGACAATTCCGTCACATCTCTATCCATGCCAAAGTCCATGACACCCAAGGCACGTGCTACCTCATCAATCTTGGCGTCTAAGGTATAAAAATCACGACTTTCCAACCGATCCTGAAGCTCCCCTACTTCTTCCATAAGGGTATCCATATCAGCTCCCTCATCTGCCATGGATAGATAAATCTCATTGATCCGCTCCTCGGTCTTAAATAGGTCATCAAAAGCCGTTCTTAAAACATCGCGGACAGATTGTCCCTTTTCCAGTTTAGCGTGCTGATCCAGATAGCCCGCTGTCACATAGCGAGACCACTCCACCTTGCCCTCGTCAGGTTGTAGCTGACCTGTGACAATAGACATAAAGGTCGATTTCCCCTCGCCGTTAGCCCCGACTAACCCGATATGCTCTCCTTTTAGCAGACGGAAGGAGACATTTTCAAAAATGGCACGATCGCCAAATCCATGGCTCAGATTTTTTACTTCTAAAATACTCATCTAATTCCTCGTAAGAAAGGGCGGTTCCCCACCCTTTTTCTCTAATTTTTCTTGAAAAATTTATCGGCATACTCAGCAGCAATCTCTGGATAATGGGTACGGGTCACTGCGATAAACTCTCTGAGATAGGCCGTCTGAAGCCATCGAAAAGCATACAGAATACCAACAAATAGGACAACAAGTAGTAAAAGAGACGTGACGGAGGCATTCCCTGTCTTTATAGCTGAAACAAGCTGCATCAGAAGGAATAAGCCAAACAAAATAGGGATTCCTATCTTCAAACGCTTGGTCCGCAGATCCTCTGTCTGCAGATCTTTCCCCTGTTCTTGTAGGAGATTTTCTGCAATCTCACGAACCTCTGCTTCATTCAGCAGTCCTTTTTTTAATTCCTGACGAACCTGACTGTTCAGATGTTTGCTCGGTACTGTAAATATCATGTCTTACTCCACTCCTATCTCTCTACGCACCACATCCGCAATAGTATCGACATAGTAATCCACTTCTGCATCAGTCGGTGCTTCTGCCATGATGCGTAAGAGAGGCTCTGTCCCGCTAGGGCGAACGAGGATACGTCCATTACCAGCCATTTCAGTTTCCATTTTTTCAATGATTGCCGCAATAGCTTCCACCTCCATAGCCTTATCCTTCATACTATTTTCCACACGGATATTCACTAATTTTTGCGGGTAGATGGTCACCTCACTTGCCAATTCTGAAAGTGTTTTTCCTGTTTCTTTCATAATTTTGGTTAGTTGAACAGCCGTCAACTGTCCGTCACCTGTCGTATTGTAATCCATTAAGATGACGTGTCCCGATTGTTCACCACCGACATTGTAGCCTGCTTTACGCATTTCTTCGACCACATACCGGTCTCCGACAGCCGTCACTGCCTTGGCGATGCCTTGGCGATCCAAGGCCTTGTGGAAACCAAGATTAGACATAACTGTTGTGACGATCGTATTTTGTGCGAGTAGCCCACGATCTGCCAAATATTTCCCGATAATATACATGATGCGGTCGCCATCAACCAAGTCACCGTTTTCATCAACGGCAATCAAGCGATCGCTATCACCATCGAAAGCAAGACCGATTTGACTTCCTGTTTCTTTGACCAATTCCTGTAAGGCTTCTGGATGGGTAGACCCCACTCCTTCATTGATATTGAGACCGTCTGGATTTTCTGCCATGATCGCCAGCTGCGCCCCCAAATCTGCGAAAATCTGACGGGCCGAGGTACTGGCTGCACCATTTGCTGTATCAAGCGCGACTTTCATTCCTTCCAAATCAAAGCCTGTTGAAACGAGGAATTGTTGGTATTTCCGAAGCCCTTCTGGATAATCAACCACATCTCCTAGCCCCTGTGCAGAAGGACGGGGTAGGGTATCTTCTTTGGCATCAAGCAGGGCCTCAATCTCTGCTTCCAGCTCATCATCCAGCTTAAAACCATCTCCGGCAAAGAACTTGATCCCATTATCTTGGGCTGGGTTGTGGCTGGCTGAAATCATGACACCTGCGCTTGCTTTTTCCGTACGCACAAGATAAGCCACCCCTGGAGTAGCAATGACACCCAGTTTATAGACATGGATTCCAGCTGAAAGAAGCCCAGCTACCAAGGCAGACTCCAGCATCTGACCAGAAATCCGTGTATCACGGCCGACAAATACGCGTGGTGTTGCCGTTTCATGCTGGCTTAGGACATAGCCTCCAAAACGTCCTAGTTTAAAGGCCAATTCTGGCGTTAGCTCAATATTGGCTTCTCCACGAACCCCATCTGTTCCAAAATAGTTTCCCATTATTTTTCAACTCTCTTTCTTATTTGGTTTTAGTGATTGTTGCCTGTAAGGTCGCCCCGTCTTGTGATAGGACAACTGGCAATACATTTCCTTGATTATCAACGGCTTGTAAGGTGGCTGTACCACTATAGCTCCCCTCTAAATTACTAGCATCAGGTACAACTGCCTCCACGCGCTCAATGCGGGCCATCGTATCTTCATCAGTCGTGACCTTGACCGAAGATACATTGACCGTAACCTTCCCTAAGCTGTATCCTTCTGCCAACTGGTTATTGGTGATGACACCTTGAACAGTGTAGGTCTTACTCACTTTCTTTCCTATTTTTACTGTCACTGTCTCAGGAACCAATTTTGCCTTGACTCCTGTCGGCAAGTTGGAGACGACCAGCTCAACCGCATGGGTTCCATTGGCTACCCCATTTAAGTCACCTGTCACCTCAAAGGTTCTCGTTGCTTCATCCGTCTCCCTCTGTAAAATCACTCGGTTTGAGGCGGTCAAAGAGACTGTTACAGTCGGTGAAAAGCCAGATATAAAATAATTTTCCTTATCATACTTGACATCGATTGGTACATTCGTAATCGTGTGCGTATAAGTTTCTGACTCGGTTACCTTCTTGGTTGTATTGGCTGCTGTAATCGAATTTTTATAGTTGGTTGTCGTCGCATAAAAAAATAGTACCAAGGCAATGAAGGCTGACAGAAATAGATGACCTACTCTTTTTAGTTTATCCTGCATTTTTTTTACCTCCTAACCGTTCTAACCAACTTCTCTTTTTCACATCATCAGGGGTAAAGATAGTCCTCAGCTCACTTTCAAATTCTTCCAAACTAAGATTGTGCTTAAAGACTCCATTATAGGCTACTGATATGCTACCTGTTTCTTCTGACACGACAAAGACAAAGGCATCTGATACTTCTGCTAAACCGATAGCTGCCCGGTGCCTAGTTCCAAATTCCTTTGAAATTCCTGCACTCTCTGTCAGTGGAAAATAGGCACACGACACGGCAATCTTATCCTCTTGGATAATCACTGCGCCATCATGAAGTGGTGTATTGGGAATAAAAATATTGATCAGCAACTCGCTTGAAATATCTGCATCAAGTGGGATCCCCGTTGCGCAATACTCACGTAAGGTGCGGGTACGCTCAACAGCAACCAAGGCTCCAATCTTCCGGGGAGACATGTAGGCCGCAGCCTTTATAAAGGCCTGAATAAGGGCTTCTTCTGAACTCAACTCTATTCGTGCAAATAATTGGGTTGTCCGCCCCAGTTTTTCTAAACTGCTTCTGATTTCAGGTGCAAAAATGACCACCCCTGCAATCACCCCGTAAGTAATCACCTGATTCATCAACCAAGAAATAGTCTGTAAGCCCAGCAAACTGGCAATCAGCTGGAAGAATAAAAAGAGAAAGACCCCACGGACTAAGGTCATAATCTTAGTACCTGCTAAGGCCTTGCTAAAACGATAGATGAGATAGCTGACCAGTGTAATGTCGACCAGGTGCATCAAGGCAGTCCAGGGACTGGCTGATAAACTGGACCAGTAATTCACATCCAATAATTGACTATAATTGAGCATCCACTTCACATACTTTCTATTTCTTGCTGTTCATATTATATCACATTTGATATAGATTTTCCTAAAAGACTGTCAAAAACACCCCTCAAACAGATGAAAATTTTTAGGATTTTACCTATTGATACTCGAGGTATTCACGCACACAACTAACCATTTTTTACTTGTATCTCTGAGTTTCCTAGCGGTATTAGCAACAAGCAAGGGGATACATAGCAATAAAAGATTTGCTCTACTATTTCCTACTTTTACTAGACAGTACCTCCCCTATTTTCCCCATCTCTTCCAAAAAGATTTGCCATTCTAGAAAAAGCCCTAGCTTTATGATAAAATAGGCCTATGATGAAATTAAATACAGCTTTAGGGCTTCTGGCTGGAAAAGCCTCCCAAGCCCTTCTCAATCGATTAGGGCGCGGCACAAGTCTGCCGGGAAAAATCGCCTTACAATTTGACAAGAATATCCTAGATAGCCTTGCAACAGATTATGAAATTGTTGTGATTACAGGGACAAATGGTAAAACACTCACTACTGCCTTGACAGTTGGTATTTTAGAAGAGGCCTTTGATACCGTCACGACCAATACTAGTGGAGCGAATATGCTACCGGGGATTACAGCCACTTTTTTATCTGCCAAGAAGAATAAAAAGGGTAAAAAAATTGCTGTCTTAGAGATTGACGAAGCCAGCCTTGCCAAGGTGACTGAATTTATCAAGCCCAGCCTCATTGTCTTTACCAATATCTTCCGCGATCAAATGGATCGCTATGGCGAGATTTATACAACCTACCAGATGATTGTCGACGGTGCCGCAAAAGTACCGACTGCTACAATCCTTGCCAATGGAGACAGTCCCATCTTTCACTCCACCACACTGGCGAATCCTGTCCGCTATTATGGGTTTGCGACGGAAGAACACGAACCAACAACAGTCCACTACAATACCGAAGGGATTCTCTGCCCGCACTGCCACCACATTTTACAATACAAGATGAATACCTATGCCAACCTCGGTAGCTACATCTGTCTGTCTTGTGGCTTTGCACGTCCCGAATTAGACTACAAGCTAACAGCACTCGAGGAGATTACCCATGTGTCGTCTTCTTTCGTCATTGATGGGCAAGCCTACACTATTAACATCGGTGGACTCTATAATATCTACAATGCCCTTGCAGCGGTAAGCGTCGCTGAATTTTTGGGGATTTCTCCTGAGATTATCAAGGCTGGTTTCGACAAGAGCAAGGCCGTATTCGGCCGACAGGAAATCTTCCAACTCGGCGATAAGAACTGCACCTTGATTCTCATTAAAAACCCAGTCGGTGCGACACAGGCCCTTGAAATGATCCAACTGGCCCCTTACACGTTTAACCTTGCCGTTCTACTCAATGCCAACTATGCAGACGGGATTGATACCAGTTGGATTTGGGATGCTGATTTTGAACGAATCACCCAAATGGAGATTTCGCAAGTCTTTGCTGGCGGAGTTCGGGCTTCTGAAATCGCTCGTCGATTGCGGGTAGCAGGAGCTCCTGTGGAGAACATCACCCAGGAACAATCCATCACAAAGATTCTCGATTTAATCGAGAGCCAAGACACTGAGCATACCTATATTCTTGCGACCTATACTGCTATGCTGGAGCTTCGAGATGTTCTTGCGCAACGACAAATCGTTGGAAGGGAGATGAGATAATCAGATGGTCTATACATCACTATTCAGTCCAGCTAAGGACTATCATTACCAGCTCAATATTGCCCATCTCTATGGGGACTTGATGAATACCTATGGTGATAATGGCAATATTCTCATGCTTA
The DNA here is from genome assembly GCF_001984715.1 of Streptococcus azizii. Taxonomy (GTDB): domain Bacteria; phylum Bacillota; class Bacilli; order Lactobacillales; family Streptococcaceae; genus Streptococcus; species Streptococcus azizii. Next base: position 34,730 of record NZ_MSPR01000017.1, on the reverse strand, counting down.
AATACGTAGCTGAGAAACTGGGAGCAGCTGTCCAAGTAGACATCGTCTCACTGGAGGATCCATTTGATCAGGACTTCTATGACATCGCTTTTTTCGGAGGGGGACAAGACTATGAGCAGTCGATTCTCGCTCAAGATTTACCAACAAAAAAGGAAGGGCTGTCTGCCTTTATCGAAAACGAGGGAGTCATGCTAGCCATTTGCGGTGGCTTCCAGCTCCTAGGTCAATACTATATTGAAGCGGGGGGACGAAAGATTGAAGGGCTGGGAATCCTCGGTCACTACACGCTCAATCAGGTCAACAATCGCTTTATCGGTGACATTAAAATTCATAATGAAACATTCAACGAGACTTACTATGGTTTTGAAAACCACCAAGGGCGAACCTTTTTAGCTGATAATCAAAAACCACTAGGTAAGACCATTTACGGACATGGCAATAACAATGAAGATGGTGGGGAGGGCATGCACTACAAAAATACCTTTGCTAGCTACTTCCACGGTCCCATCCTCTCCCGCAATGCCAATCTAGCCTACCGCCTTGTCACAACTGCCCTGCGTAACAAATACGGGCAAGAGATTTCACTTCCTGCCTACGAAGAGGTTCTTTCTCTAGAAACTCCTGAAGAATACAAAGATGTTAAAAGTAGGGCTCACTTTGAAGAAAGCAAGGGGGAGGCATGAGACAAAAACTCCACTATATCACCGTCCTATTGTTGATTTTGTTAATTTCATGCTTAGCACTTGCCAATATGGAAAAGGTCAAGGTCAGCTACCTCTTTGGACACTTCCAACTTCCCTTGATTATTCTGATTCTATCCTCCGTCTTACTCGGTGCCGTTATTGCCAGCTTGATTAGTCTGGGCAGGCATTGGACCATCAAGGCTGAGTTGAAACAAGCCAGGAAAGAATTAGAACAGCACCAACAAACATTCACTAAAACGGTAGAGTAAATCAAAGCAGGATAGCCCTGCTAGCCTCCGATAGACTAGCAGGAGGAAGCTCTATTTAAAAGATCTATCAACAAGATTTTGGAGGTGGTTGAACCAGGACTCTCCTCTCATTATAAAAGAGCATTTCCCTAGTAGCGGAGATGCTCTTTTACTTATACTCTTTAAAAATCAAAAGGATACTTCGTCAACTTGCCTCGGTGAATTGAACTCGGACTACGAGCTATGCAAAAAAGATAGGCAGCTGTTTCAGCTTTAGCTGATTACAGCTGAGAATCCCTTTGGGATAGTTTTTCCTAGGTCAGGCTTCTGTGGTCACTTTCTTGTTTCTAGGTGACCGTTGAAACAGTTCCCCAAACTGTTTCAATCCCATTTTTGCTTTGCTCGCTTCAACAGTCTAGGGATAGACTGTTGGAGGTTGGAAATAGAACGAGTGAAACTCGTGTCAAACGCCCTCGTATCTTGATGAGTGAAAAGATCCAGTGGAGCTTTTCAGCCTGTTCCCTCCAAATAAGATGGAACTATTGAGAAAAGTCGTGACTTTTCTTATTTCCAACTTGAAATAGTTATCAACTATTTCAACTACCTTCGCCTGCGATTATAAGGAAATTAGCGCTGCTAATCTCATTTCCAACCTTTCACAATTCTCAATTGTGAAAGCTAGTCTACTTTTGATTTTTATTGAGTATTATATACTGTTTCTATTTTATCCTCAACCAAAATCAAAAATAGCCATACAGAAAACTCATGTCACAAGCGCCTCTGTCAGTTCCTCCCATTCTTGTAGCAGCTCATTCTGCTGGTCTAGGAGGTCATCTAGTTCCTTTTGAAGAGCGGTCAAGTCCTCCACATCATTTGTTTCAAGCATCGCTGCTTGCAACTTGGAGGAACAATTTTCCAACTCATCAATGTCCATTTCAATTTGCTCAATTCGGCGAGCTATTTTGCGTTGCTCTTTTTGGCTTTCTTTCTGTGTTTGATAGTCACTAGCTCCATTGGAATGTCCTGTACTAGCCGAATCAGTTATCTCGTTCAGGCTAGATAACTGCTCCGCTTTTTTCTCCAAATAATAATCGTAATCTCCCAAGTAAAGGGTGCTACCTGTTTCAGATAATTCGAGAACTTTGGTTGCTACTCGATTGATAAAATAGCGGTCATGGCTGACAAAGAGCAGTGTCCCGTCGTACTGAATGAGAGCCTCTTCCAAAACCTCCTTGCTATCAATATCCAGATGATTGGTCGGCTCATCCAAGATTAGAAAATTATTATTTTCCATGGACAGTTTGGCTAATAAGACTCGCGCCTTTTCTCCACCAGAGAGCATAGCAATAGATTTTTTGACATCATCACCTGAAAAGAGAAAGGCTCCCAAACGGTTGCGGATTTCCACCTCAGGGGTCGTGGGAAAGGCAGACCACAATTCTTCTAAAACAGAATTAGAAGGAGTTAGGGCAGACTGGGTCTGGTCATAATAGCCGATTTCAACATTAGCTCCGAACTTCGCCCCTCCCTTGATAAAAGGTAATTGACCCACGATTGATTTTAAAAGCGTTGTTTTTCCGATACCATTGGATCCCACAACAGCTATGGCATCCAATTTTCTCTGATCAATCTGAATCGGTTCCGAAAGAACCTCACCATTGTAGCCCACTGCAGCCTGATCGACTGTCAGGACAATATTCCCAGAGGTCTTGGCTGAGTAGAAGGTCATCTTAGCAGATGTTTGTTCCAAGGTCGGCTTATCTAATCGCTCCATTTTTTCCAGTTGCTTACGCCGTGCCTGGGCTCGCTTGGTGGTTGAAGCTCGAACGATATTCTTTTGGACAAAATCCTCCAGCTTAGCAATTTCCTTTTGTTGCTTTTCATAATGTTGCCATTCAATCTGTAGCTTCTGGTGTTTTAACTCCATAAAGGTCGAGTAATTCCCCACATAGCGATCCAAAGAAGTCGCAGTCAAATCAAGTGTAATGGTCGCAATCTTGTCTAAAAAATAGCGATCATGGCTGACAACAAGGATCGCCCCCTTATAATGAATGAGGTAATTTTCTAGCCAGGCAATCGTTTCAATATCCAAATGATTGGTCGGCTCATCTAGGACCAGTAACTCTGGTTTTTCTAGCAACATTTTAGCCAAGGCCAAGCGGGTATTTTGTCCACCTGACAGGGCTGAAATCTTCATCTGCCACATCGATTCATCAAACTTGAATCCATTTAAAATAGCACGAATATCGGCTTCGTAAGTAAAGCCCCCTGCCACACGAAAGGCTTCTGACAGACTATCATAGGTCTGAATCAGTTGCTCCAACTCTTGACCTGTCAACTCTCCCATTTGAATTTCCATCTCCCGCAAGCGTTGCTCTGTCTGACGAAGTTCTGAAAAGACCTGCAACATCTCTTCATAAATGGTCTTATCTGATTCAAAACGGCTATTTTGCGCCAGATAGGACAGGGATAAATCTTTTTTTCGGTTGATGTCACCGCTAGTCGGGGCCTCTTCTCCAACCAGAATTTTGAGTAAGGTCGACTTTCCAGCACCATTTTTCCCTACTAGGGCTATTCGATCGCGTTCATCCACCTGTAAATCAATATTTTTAAAGAGCAGCTCCCCTGCAAAGGAGCGCTCAATCTTATTTCCTTGTAATATAATCATAGCCTTATTGTATCACATCTTCTATTATGATAACCGCTCTTCTAGTTGAAAATCAATCGGAAGCCACGATAATACCACTTCCAACTGCTTATCCCAGTAGTACCACTCATGCCTGCCTGGTGCCGTCTGATAATCGACTTCATAGCCCAGCTCCTTAAAGGATTGAGCCGCAAAGTCGTTGGCAGGCAGCAGGAAGTCCTGCTCCCCACACCAGATATACATCTTACTTGTCTTATCTGCTGTTTTAGCTAGCTGGATGAGGGAATGAGGATTTTCGGGACTTTCCCAATCTGCAATCTCACCGAAGGTTCCAATCCAATAAGCAGCACTGCCCAAACCTTCCTTTCTTGGATCAAGCCCCTTAAAGCTAAGAGCTCCTGATAGGCTGGCAACATGAGAAAAGCGATTGGTTTCTAGGGCTAGGCGCATGGCTCCATAACCTCCCATAGACAGGCCTGCAATGAAGGTTTTCTCTCGCTTGTCTGTCATATTTGGAAAGAAGCGCTTTAAAACGTCTGGTAATTCAACTGCTAAGGCATCGAAATAGGGATAGCCATACTGGGTATTCACATACCATCCATTATGGGTATCCGGCATAACGACAATCAGATTGGTCTTTCGTACCAAACGTTCCAAGGCCGTCAAGCGCAACCAAGTGGTATCACGCCCGCCCATTCCATGTAAAAGATACAAAACCGGAATATCTGTATCATCAGCATTGTCTACCCGCCCCTGGTCTGGGTACAAGACCTGCATTGACAAGTCCAAATCCATAACGGGAGAGTAATAGGTAATACTCATTAGAGCCATCTTGCTCCTCCTTCTCATCGTCTATAAAAAGGTGTTGCTTACTGATACAGCCAGCTCCACCTTTTTCTGCCTATTTGTCTATATAGTTGTTTATACTCAATAAAAATCAAAAGTAGACTAAGATACAAAGGGCGTGTAAAAAGCGACTGAAAAATAGGAGATTGACGACGTGTTCGTTGAACACGAGGAAATCTATCCCTAAAGGGATTCTCATCTGTAATCAGCTAAAGCTGAAACATCTGCCTATCTTTTTTCCGAGCTTTTAGCCCGTGTTCAATTCACCGAGACTCTTGACAACGTATCCTTTTGATTTTTAAAGAGTATAAATGAGTATACTATTTGACTTCCATGATAACAGGTAAAATAGCTGGACGTCTCTTGGTTTGATCAAAGAGGTATTTTGCTAATTCATCGCGAACAGATGATTTCAGCTCAGTCCAGTCAAAACTGTCCTTGGTGAAATAGTCTTCTACTGTCGTATTGACCAGTTCAGAGGCTTCACGCAGAATATCACGACTCTTTTTGACATAGACAAAGCCACGCGTATGGACCTTAGCTTTTGAAATAATCCGTTTTTCACGACGACTAACGGTAATGACCACGATGAAAATACCGTCTTCTGACAAAATCTTCCGATCGCGCAAAACGATATTCCCCACATCACCAATGGCATTTCCATCGATCATGACATCACCAGCAGGAACAGAACCAGCATGCACAAATTCCCCCTGCTCATAACTCATGACATCACCCCGTTTCACGATGAAGATGTTTTCTGGGTATAGACCGATTTCAAGCGCCGCACGTGCGTGGGCATCCAGCTGGCGATACTCCCCCTGTATAGGGAACAAATACTTAGGACGCAAGATATTGAGCATCAACTGCAAATCGCGCGCATTCCCATGTCCTGAAACCCTCAAGTTCTTGGTGATGGACTTGACGACACCGCCTGCCTGGTAGATCATATTTTCTACCCGTGCCACAACTGCTTCTTTGGAAATGGTCGGTGTCGTGACAATGTAGACCAAGTCTCCTTCTTTTATTTCGACATAGCGGTGACGACCGATTGACATCTTACGCAAACCGTTTAAAGGCTCGCCCATGCGGCCTGTTTCCAGAATAATCAGTTCATTGTCTTCAAAGCGATTCATCTCTTTTGGCTTAATCAGCAAGCGTTCACTGACCAAGCGCAATTTTTTCAGTTGAATAGCGGTGCGGACGATATTTTCCACATCGTACCCTGTCAGTACCACACGGCGACCGGTTGCTTCAGCGGCATCAAAGATCTGCTGGATACGGACAATGTTACTAGCAACTGCTGCAACAATAACACGTCCTTCCCAGTCTGCAATGGTATTGAGAATTTCCTCTGCTTCTTCGTGCATACTGGCAACCTGGATATTGTTATCTGCATTGGCTGAATCAGACAGGAGGGCTAATACCCCCTCATTTCCAATTTCTGCTAAGCGACCAAAGTCGGTCTTGTAAAAAGGATTTGCTGCCTGATCAAATTTGAAATCGCCTGTATAGACGATATTGCCCTCGTCTGTCTTGATAACAACCCCCAGACTTTCAGGAATGGAGTGAGTTGTTTTAAAAAAGGACACAACCGAGGTACCAAAATCAATCTCTGTTTCGGCATTGATGACATGGAAATCCTTAAACTTCTTGGTGGCATTATAATTTTTGACCACCAATTTAGCCAGTTCAATGGTCAAGTGGGAACCAAAGACAGGAACTCGGACATTTTCTAGTAGATAGGGCAGGGCTCCGATCGCATCTGCATGCCCATGGGTCAAAAACACCCCTGCCACCCGCTTCTTATTTTCCACCAGATATTCAACATTTGGTACGATGACATCGACACCAAGCTGTTCATTTTCCGGATATTTCAGCCCAGCATCCAGGACAAAAATCGTGTCATTAACTTCAGCGATGTAGAGATTCTTCCCGTTCTCACGGACACCTCCCAAAGCCATTATTTTTATATCTGTCATGATAACTCCTTTATTTATTTGTTTGTTCTTACAGAAAATCGGACGAGTTGCCATCAGGTAAACTGATGACAGCGCAAACTTTATTAAGCTCATCTTACACCATAAAACGGACGCAGTTCCAAAGAGGAAGGAGTCAATATGGGGGTGATTTTCTAATAGTATTACTAACGGTCCTTGGAATCCCAAGTCGAATTACAGTCTTGCAACTTCTTGCATATCTGTACCATTATACCCTTTTTTCAGTTTTTTTTCAAAATATAGCTCAAAAAAAGAAGAGTAGGACTCCACCATACTCAATAAAAATCAACAGTAGACTAGGCTCATTTCCTTATCATCGAAGCCGAAGGTAGTCGAGGCTGGGACAAAATTCCTGTTCCAAATACTAAAAACGAACAAATATAACATTTTGAATATACTTGTTCGTTTTTAGTGGTTCATTGTAGGTTCCATAGAATTTATAATAAGGAATTGCAAAAATCAGAATCGTTTTGTCCCAGTCTCAAGTTGGAAATATGAAAAGATACAAAGTCCGTAAAAAACTCAACGTGTAGCTTAGTATCTAAGAAACTCTCCACTGGATAGTGTCTTCCCTATCCATAAGTGAACATCGTTCACAAGGGCTACAGCAAAATAGGAAAGTTGAACAAGTATCCTTTTGATTTTTTAAGAGGATAAGAAGTTCTTCCTACTCTTTCCCATCCTATTCAAATAAACGATAGTAATCTTCCAAGACCATTTTTTCTTTTTCGGCTGTATTCAAGTCTTTCACAATTTGCCCGTCTTTCATGACCAGGAGACGATTCCCATATTTAAGGGCAGCTTCCATCTGGTGGGTAATCATCAAAGCCGTTAATTGGTCCTTTGTCACAAAACGATCCGTCAACTCCATCAAGGCCACACTGGTCTTGGGGTCAAGGGCGGCTGTATGCTCATCCAAAAGGAGCAGCTCCGGACGTTTTAAGGTAGCCATAAGAAGACTCAAAGCCTGCCGTTGCCCACCAGAGAGAAATTCAATCGGCGTGTCCAAATGTTTTTCAAGCCCATTACCAATCTGAGCAATGATTGCTTGAAATTCTTCCTTATGACGATTCAATTTTCGTGGAATAAGCCCTCGACCTTCCCCGCGAAACTTCGCAATCAAAAGGTTTTCTGCGACCGTCATTCTAGGAGCTGTTCCCATTTTAGGGTCTTGAAAGACACGCGCCACATACTTAGCCCGCTTTTCGGGTGACAGATGCGTCACATCTTCTCCCATCATGCGAATCTTACCATCTGTCAGGGGCAAGGTTCCTGCAATCACATTGAAAAGGGTCGATTTCCCTGCACCGTTTCCTCCCAAAATAGTGATAAAGTCATGCTCATGAATGGTCAAAGACACCTGATTTAAGATAACTTTCTCCTCATCAAAGCTAGTATTGACCACTTTGGTGGCATTTTCTAATTCTACAATTACTGTCATTTACTAATGGTCACTCCTTTGAAGAATTTTGTTTTCAGACTTGGAATCATGAGGCAGATAGCTAAAATAACCGCACTATAAATGCGAAGGTAGCTGGTATTAAAACCGAGGGCAATCACCCCCCAGATGAGAAACTGATAAATGATGGCTCCCACTACAATCGTCAGCAAGCGTTCTGCCAAGGTCAAGCTCTTAAAGAGAACTTCTCCGATGATGAGACTAGCTAGTCCAACAACGATGACCCCAATACCACGCGAAACATCTGCATACCCTTCTTGCTGCGCAATAATCGCTCCTGCTAGGGCAATCACCCCGTTGGACAGGACCAAGCCCATCAACTCCATAGTGTCAGTATCGATACCGAAGCTCCTTGCCATATCGGGATTATCCCCTGTTGCGATATAGGCCTGACCTAGCTTCGTATCAAGGAAAAAAAGCACAGCTACAATGACGATGACTACAAAGATGAGTCCCGCAACAAGATTATTGACAGCGTTACTAAAAGGGAGATAGTCTTGAATCTGCTGCGTCCCTAACAGTCCGAGGTTAGCACGTCCCATAATCATTAACATGATCGAATGGCAAGAGGTCATGACCAGGATTCCTGAAAGAAGGGTTGGAATCTTTCCCTTGGTATAGAGCAGTCCTGTTACCAAACCTGCTACACAACCTGAAAGGACAGCTAAAAAAGTAGCAAGAATCGGATTCATCCCCCCACTAATCAGGGTAACTGCTACCGCCCCTCCTAAAGGAAAACTCCCTTCTGCTGTCATATCTGGAAAATTCAAGATTCTAAAGGTCATGTAAATACCAAGTCCCAAGATGGACCAGACCAGACCTTGTGATACTATTGATACAATCATATTTTCTTCCTATTGCTAATGAGAGGAGAGGGACCCGTAAAAAAGTACCCATATCCTCTTCGTTTCTATCCTTATTCGACAATTTCACCAGCAGCTTTTTCGATTTCTTCTGGAATCTCGATTCCCAATTCTGCTGCTACTTTTTTGTTAATGATTGGCTCGCCTTGATCCACTACATCGACAGGCGTCTCAGCTGGTTTTGCTCCTTTCAATATCTTGGCTGTCATTTTTCCTGTTGAAAGTCCAAGACCATATTGGCTAACAACAACAGATGCTAGACCACCTTCTTTCACCATTGTATCTGCACTTGGAAAGATTGGAATTTTCGCTTCCTTGTTGCTGGCAACAACTGTCTTAAAGGCTGAGGCAATAGCATTATCCTGTGGTACCCAGATAGCATCTACCTTGCTGGTCATGACGGCCATCGTTGACGCAATCTCGTTGCTAGATGGCACTGGATAGGCCAGCACTGTGTAGCCTTGTTTTTCTGCCAATTCAGTGAATTTTTCTACATTTAGTTTTGAATTATCTTCGTTACTGGAGTAAAGAACACCGATTGTTTTGGTCTTGGGGGTTATTTTCTTAATCAGGTCAAGCTGTTGAGCGATCGGTTGAGGGCAGGCAACTCCTGTCACATTTGCCCCCGGCTTTTCCAGGCTTTCGACTAATTTGGCACCGACTGGATCTGTGATAGCTCCCATGATAACAGGCAAGTCACTGCTTGCATTGGCAAGGCCTTGGGCTGCTGGAGTCGCAATTCCTACCAAGACCTGATTGCCATTTGAGACCAACTGCTTACTCATGGTAGCGATTTTCCCTTGGTCTCCTTCTGCATTCATAAAGTCAATCTTGATATTCGTACCCTTATAGCCTTCTTCTGCTAGACCATCTTGGATGCCGCGGTAAATTTCATCGAGAGCTTCGTGAGTCACAAACTGAAGGACCCCGACCTTCACCGTCTCCCCCTCAGTCTGCTCTTTTTTCTCTCCCTTTTGATTGGTTAGAAAAATTCCCCCCATCACAACCGCTACCAAAGCCAGAATGGTTAGCAATAAATTCTTGTTTTTCATACTCTAATCTCCTCTTTGTTTACACATAGTTCAACATTGCTATTCAGACAGTATCGTTAACAAATTCGCCAACGCTTTTTCATCATTCAATCCCTCCTCATATAGCATTCCACCATGCTATAGAAAAAGCCCCCGCATACAAAAAACTGTATGCGAGGGCGTCAACGACACGGTGCCACCTCACTTATGGAAACTGTCTAGAATGGTTCCATTTCTCATCCTCCTCTATCAAGGAGTCGCACGGTAAGGGGTGCCAACCGAATTCTCATTGTTTTGAATTCAATACATAACCTCAGCCCATTTCATGAACGTCCGCTACTTGTTCGCAATACCCACAAGCTCCCTGAAAACTGACTATCCACTACTTCTTCTGATTAGTACATATTATAGAACTTCCACCTTAGTTTGTCAATAGTTTTTTTGTCATTTTTTAAAAAAATGTTATAATTGGAACACGAAGCAGGTTACGCTTGACCCGCAGGAACTAGAAATACGAGGAATAACCATGTCTTTTGACGGATTCTTTTTACATCATATGACAGCTGAATTACGAGAGGCGCTTGAAGGCGGGCGGATTCAGAAGATTAACCAGCCTTTTGAGCAAGAAATCGTCCTTCATATCCGCAGCAATCGGACGAGCCACAAGCTACTTCTTTCCGCCCATCCCACCTTTTGTCGCATCCAGCTGACCCAAACTGAATTTACCAATCCCAAGCTACCAAGTACCTTTACCATGATTCTACGGAAATACCTACAGGGAGCCATCATTGAAACCATCCGACAATGGGATAATGACCGCATTCTAGAATTTATTGTGTCCAATAAAGATGAAATTGGCGACCATATTCAGGTCAGCCTCATCATTGAAATCATGGGCAAACACAGCAATATTCTCCTCATTGATAAGGGTGAAGATCGAATCATCGAAGCCATTAAGCATGTCGGCTTTTCACAAAATTCCTATCGGACGATTCTACCAGGAGCAAGCTATATCCGTCCACCTGAAACAAAGAACCTCAATCCCTTTACGATTGGCGATGAAAAATTATTTGAACTACTCAGTACAGAGGAGCTATCTCCCAAACGGCTTCAAATCCTTTTTCAAGGCTTGGGACGCGATACCGCTACAGAGTTGAACCAGCTTTTACTAACTGATAAACTCAAGAATTTTCGCCGCTTTTTTGAACAAGACCGCCAGCCGAGTCTAACGACTCGCTCTTACTCTGCCGTTCCTTTTACAGACAGTCAAGGCGGATTTACGACACTCTCTCAACTCCTTGACGATTACTATCAGGACAAGGCAGAACGTGACCGTGTTGCCCAGCAGGCTCAGGAATTGATTAAGCGAGTCGCGAGTGAGCTGGATAAAAATCGCAAAAAACTTATGAAGCAGGAGCAAGAACTCCTTGACACCGAAACCGCTGAACTCTTCCGGCAAAAAGGAGAATTGCTGACGACCTATCTCCATCAGGTGCCAAACGATCAAGCAAGCGTCCGTCTGGACAATTACTATACGGGCGAACCTTTAGACATCGAGTTGGACATCGCGCTTACTCCGAGCCAAAATGCCCAGCGCTATTTTAAAAAATACCAGAAACTAAAAGAAGCAGTCAAGCACTTACATAGCCTCATTGACGAAACCAAAGCAACCATCGACTACCTCGAGAGCGTTGATACCATGCTGAATCAAGCCAGCCTCTCCGAAATCGATGAAATCAGGGAAGAATTGATTGAGACGGGCTATCTCAAACGGCGTTATCGAGAAAAAATAGCCAAGCGCCAAAAAGCTGAACGCTACCTAGCGACAGACGGAAAAACCATCATTCTCGTCGGAAAAAACAACCTCCAAAATGATGAACTGACCTTTAAAATAGCCAAAAAAGGAGAACTCTGGTTCCATGCTAAGGACATTCCGGGAAGTCATGTCCTTATCACAGGCAATCTTGACCCGAGCGATGAAGTAAAGACGGATGCAGCAGAGCTAGCAGCCTACTTCTCCAAGGGGCGCTACTCCAATCTGATTCCAGTTGACATGATTGAAGCGAAAAAATTGCACAAACCGACTGGCGGAAAGCCAGGCTTTGTGACCTACCGAGGGCAAAAGACACTCCGAGTTACGCCAGATGAAGCAAAGATTAAGGCGATGAAGCAGTAAGGGATAAAAAATGAACGAAACCATCAAGAACTACGTCAATGTCTGCATCAAAAAAGGCAATCAGGTCCTCCTATTAAATCGTCAGCATGATGATTTCAAAGGGTGGATTCAACCCGGTGGCAAGGTCGAATTCCCAGAAAGTTTTTTTGAAGCTGCTGTGCGAGAAGTCAAAGAAGAGACCGGTCTAACCGTCCGTCACTTACAACTAAAAGGAATTTCTGGTTTTACCAATCCGACTGGAAAAGAACGCTATGTCTACTACGACTTTCTCTGTGAGGATTTTGAAGGCGAAATCTTAACGACCTCACCTGAAGGAACTCCCAAATGGTGGGCGATTGGGCAACTAGACCAGCTCGATATGCAAGACGACATAAGAGATCGTCTCCTCCTCTATTGGCGCAGAGGCTCCTTTGAACGCATCCACTATTGGGATGAGGAAAACCACTGTATCTCCCACACGGAAGAAATACTCTATGATTGATACTCATTGAAAAGCGCAGTCCAATACGAACTGCGCTTTCATAATAGTTAAAAATTTTGGGCTAGCCTGGCATACGAGAATGCCTAGCTGCGCATGTTTATACTCTTTAAAAATCAAAAGGATCCTTCGTCAACTTACCTTGGTGAAGAATCGTTCTACCTTCGGCTTCGATTATACTCATTTAGTTTAACTTTTTTAGTTTAACTTTTACTACTTCGTTAACTCGCTTTGCCGTACTCTACGATTGTTACTGACTATCGTCAGTATGATTTCCAACCTTCAACAGTCATTAGACTGTTGAAGCAGCCTGCAGCTCGTTGCCTAGTACTAAAAGTAAACTAAACAACTATATAAGGAAATGAGCGGTGCTACTCTCATTTCTAACCTTTCACAATCCTGAGTTGTGAAAGCTCGTCTACTTTTGATTTTTATTGAGTATAAATGAAAAGCGCAGTTTACACAATGAACCACGCTTTCATATTTGAAGATTTTAGGATACATCACACACTGTGCCGCCTCGCTTTCTTATTGACAGGCTCGGGATAAAATAGCACACTGTGCTATTTTATTCCGCCTTATCAATATCTTCGCGCACTTCTTTAGCATTAAATTTAGCAAACAGAAACTGGCGATCCTGCACTGGAAAGCGTTGATCTAGCTGGTCAACTGCTCCTACTTCAACAAAGCCTTGACAGATGACATAATCCATCACATGACCACCAAAACGATGATCATCTGAAATAAAATGGAGATGATAGCCGGCGACACTCACCCCATGGAAAATCTCTGGCGTCCAGATACCAACAATGGTCCCTGAAATATCCTCTGCTACATATTCTGGCTGATGAGTCGCAACCTCTGCAAACTTCACATCTGATGTAGATTTTGGAATCATGCGAACGTGCATTTTTGAAAAATGACCGTGAATTTTAATCGAGCGAAACAGATTTTCACCATCGTAGTAAGACTCAATTCGCGCTTGCAACTCCTGATCGGTCATTTCAAAGCGTTGCTTGAAAATCACCTCTGCCTGGTGAAAAATCACTGCCGCATAAGGCACCTTGACATCATGCGACACTTCCACCACCTCGGGCTTATCACCAGACCCCTTGGCTTGGTAGGCTTTCCCATCCAGTACAATCAATTCTCCATCAATCGAATCAAGCGTTCCTAGGCCCAAATCGCCATGTTCTAACAACTCACCGACTGTCAGAGAGCCACCGTACAGGCCTGCCATCAAGGCACCGAGTGTATTATACTGAAATAACTTATTTGCTTCCATTGCTTATCCTTGATTATAAAATTCTTGCATGAGAAGATCATCTGGTACTAATTCCAGATACCGTTTTGCCAAGTCTTTTGCCTCTTGCATATCACCTAGCTGCCGCAGTAACTCGATATAATCGACTAAGAACTCCGGATTCTCAGCCAAGTCTTGTCGGATTTGTTCAAAAAGAGCCTGCGCTTCCTCATCGTGTTCCAAGGCCTGATAGGCTCGGGCAATATTCCAAATGGCTAAAACATGGTCCACTTCTTCCGAATAAAGACTGATGGCTTCCTCATAGCGTTCCTGTTCTAAATAGAGATTACTGAGGCGCAGCACAATCTCATTTTCGTCCTCGCTATCCCTCTTGGCTTGCAGGAGATAGGCTTCTGCTGCTGTCACATCATGATCCTCATAGGCATATTGAGATGCCAACAATAGCAAGGCTGGGTCGTATTCGTTTTTGTTCAGCCCTTTTGCTAGCATGTCACGCGCTTCCGTCAACTGATGTTCTCCATGAAGAGCCTGGGCATAGGCATACTCATAGCCTTCAAATTCTGGGTTTAGCGCATCTAGTTGTTTGAAATAAAGAGCTGATTTCTGATACAGCCCCTGATCTAACAACAAGGTCGCTAGTTCAAAAACGGTCTGATCATCGTAGACCAGCTCGACAGATTTTTCCAAAAATTCAATAGCCACCTCAAATTTTCCAAGGCTGGCGTAGGCAAGCCCAATTCGTTGATAAATAGACACACCTGTCCATTCTTGGATTTCTTGATGATCTAGCTGGGCATAGTAGCGGATGGCTTCCTTGTACTCCTGCAATTCTAAATCCAGTTCGGCTAAACCAAACACAATCACCGGGCTGTCACTCAAGCGACTAGCTTCTAAGAGCTTTTCTCTTGCGACATCTGTCAGTCCTTCTGACTGATACAAATCCGCCTTTACAACCAAGGCCTCCAGATAGGCTGGACTGTCTGGGGCAATCATCTCTAGGTAGCCAAAGGCTTCCTCAACTGAACCATCCTCATTAGCAATCTGGGCTAGTTGAATAGCCAACTCAGGGTAGCCCTCCAGTAAGCGGAGATAGATCTCCTTGGCCTGCGGTAAAAAGCCAATACTTTCCAGATAGGCTGCCAATTCCAATAAGACCTCATCAGAATCACTCTCTAAGGCTTGCTGAAAATAGCTCATGGCTTTTTGTAAATCTTGTTGCTCTAAGTAGAACAACATTTTTTCACTATTTTTCATCTACTCCCTCAATCACTTCATCATCTAGCTCATACAAGCCACTATACTCCTTATACCATTCAAAAATAGCTTTTAAGACTACCTTGATAGAGGCATAAATCGGAATACCAAGGAGGACACCGATGACGCCGAACATTTGTCCAGTAGTCAGAAGAACAAAGAGAATGGTAATAGGATGAATATTCAAGGAACTACCGATAATCAAAGGAGTCACAAACCGTCCCTCAATCGTCTGCTCGACCGCAAAGACAAGGACTACTTTCAGCAGCATAAATGGTCCAGCGATAGCGCCCAGAATAAGGGCAGGAATCATGGCAAGAAAGGACCCAAGATAAGGAATCAGGTTCAAGAAACCAGCTACAATCCCCAAGGTAATCGGGTAGCTAAGCCCAATCACTGAAAACATAATCGAAAACATCACAGCTACGATGACCGCAACCGTTACTTGCCCACGGACATAGTTGGACAGTTGACTATTGACATCCGTGAGGACATCACCGATTGAAGAGCGCCATTTGGTTGGTAGATACTGAGTAACATGCGCTTTTAAATATTGCCCATCACGCAGGAGATAAAAGAGGATAAAGGGCATAATCAAGACGGCTACCACTACCTGAGAGGTCGCACTGATCAATTCTTTGGCCCAGTCAACTGCACTTGAGGATAACTTTTGAGCAAAGGAAATAATTTGACTATTGACATTATCCAAGGCTTCTAAAGCTGTTGGACGAAACTGCTCAAATCGCTCATCCTGTAAAAGGGCGGTTACCTGTAGCTCGATTTGCTGGATGTAACTTGGAAGATTGCGGGCAAAGCTAACCACCTGCTGTTGAATACTTGGAATGGCGACCGCTAATCCCCAAACTAGAAGAAAGGCAATCACAACAAACAAAATAGCAATCGCAACAGTTCGTGACACTTTGCATTTTTCTAGCACATCCACTATTGGATTGAGTAGATAGTACAGCAAGCCTGTCAGTAGCATAGGTAGGAGGATAATCTCAAAGAAACTGGCAATCGGAGCAAAGATAAAGCTAATTTTAGTCAACACCAATAGGGTTAACATGACCAAGAGTGTCACAAGAAAAAATGTGACTGCTTGGTTATCAACAAACCATTTGAAAAACCAAGACCTATAAAACTTTTGCTTTTTGTCGTCCATGTAAAACCTCTTCTTGTATTTTTTTCTATTATACCATGTATCCTTGATTTTCGGGTTGTAGAAATCAGCGGAAACAGACTTCCTCTTTAAAATATGATATAATCGTAAACATAAGACAATGGGAGGAATGTATGATGACACTTTATTTTGGAACCTATACTCGTAGAACTTCTGAAGGAATCTATGCCGCAGACTTCAATAAGGAGACAGGAGAGCTCAGCAATCGTCGTTTGGTAGTTGCTGAACCCAATCCAACCTACCTTGCCTTTGCAGCTGACGGAGTGCTTTATTCAGTAGGGGCTGTTGACAATCAAGGAGGGCTGGTTGCCTTCTCCCCAGAGTTTGATGTCATCAACCACGCAGTCACAGACGGTGCCCCTCACTGCTACGTGGCTGTTGACGAAGAGCGCGGTCTTGTCTACGGCGCCAACTACCACAAGGGGCAGGTCTTAGTCTACAAACGTTTGGAAAATGGTGGTCTAGAGCTAGTCGACTCCCAACAACATGAAGGCTCAGGTCCCCATGAAAATCAGGCTAGCCCGCATGTCCATTTTGCAGATTTGACACCCGACCAATACCTCATTACCTGTGATTTAGGAACAGATGAAGTCGTGACCTATCGGGTATCCGACCAAGGAAAGCTGACCCTGCTCGCTCGCTATCACGCAACCCCGGGTGCTGGACCACGTCACATCATTTTCCACCCGACCGCAAAGATTGCCTATCTCATCTGCGAGTTAAATTCGACTATTGAGGTACTCATTTACGATGGCTTAGGAGAATTTGAACTCATGCAAACCATCTCTACTCTGCCCGATGACTACACCGGCTTTAATGGCACAGCGGCCATTCGGCTATCCAGCGATGGGAAGTTCCTCTACAGTTCAAACCGTGGACACGATTCGATTGCTGTTTACAAGGTCTTAGGCGATGCCAGCCTTGACTTACTTGAAATCGTACCAAGTCTCGGCAAGACCCCTCGCGACTTCATTCTCAGCCCTGATAATCGTTTCCTAATCGTAGCCCATCAAGATTCAGACAATATCAGCGTCTTTAGCCGCGACGAAGAAACTGGCAAACTCACCAACCTATCTGCTGACTTCATCGTCCCAGAAGCTGTCTGTGTCACATTTGCATAAAACAAATCCCCTACAAGAATCCCTCGATACTCGTAAAACATCACTAGCAGGCTGGGACAATTCGTAGCTGAACACGACCAAAACTATTTAACAGAAATCACAAACAAGGAATAGACTAGCAAATGACAGTCTATTCCTTGTTTGCTATTGTTGCTATAGTATTGACAAGAGATAAAGCCCATTGTCACACCGCGGATTTACACTCCCCACTAACAACCAAACTCCGATGTCCTCCACTCACCTTGCTGAGTTGACCAAGTATCCTTTTGATGCTATTGAGTATTCATTGAGGGATCTCCTATCATTTGCGCTGACCATAATGATGACGGTAATAACCTCTGCTGTATCCTGCGGTTCGCAAAAAGACCCCTACCTCTTTTTTGAAATAGGGGGCTTAAACAATCAAGCTTATTTTTTTCTTTCTATGATTGCAGTTATCATGTTTACCATGTCCTCAGGTGTATCGACATCAATCAAGGAAACCTTATGATTTCCTGCATGGGCTGTTGAATCAAACGCTAAAATCGGTTTGTCAAGCTGCGTTACCTTCTCTAAAATACCGTCAACTTGGCCACCATGGTTAATATCCAGATAGACATCCATCTGTTCCAAGAGCTTCTCTAAACTATAATCTTGATACACTAGAGGGTATAACTGACAGTTTGGATAACGGTTGAAAGACAAAAGATAAGGTGACATCAGACTACCCGCAGCGATATGAAAATCCACCTGGGGCATTGCTTCAAGAAGGTAGCCCAAGTGTTCAATACGATCAGAAGCTGTCAAAATAAAGGCATGATGCTGGGCTTGATGTCTGGTTTTCATGACGAGACCCCCTCCGCTATAGACCACTGTATTATCGGGAATGTCCTTGGTAACCACTGTACCTGCACCGATGATGACATTTGATCCAATAGTCACCCCTTTAGTGATAACGCAATTAGCACCGATCCAAGAATTTTTTCCAATATGCACAGGTGCTTTGGTAGAAGATAACCGACCGATATGGTAATTGCTAAAAGTATGATCAAAATCATAAATCCGTACACCATCACCAATCATGGTATTATCACCAATAACAATCTCCTGAAAGCAACGAATCGTTGAATGGTCATTGATATAGGTATTGTCCCCCATGCTCAAATAGGCCCCATTATTTACCTCTAGACTGACAAAACTGCGGACTTGCACATTCTGCCCAATCTCAAGTCTCCCAGATGGTGAAAGTTGAAAATGATAATAATCTCCAAGGCACTTTATACCGCTCTGCTCTGCTCTGCTCTGCTCTGCTCTGCTCTGCTCTGCTCTGCTCTGCTCTGCTCTGCTCTGCTCTGCTCTGCTCTGCTCTGCTCTGCTCTGCTCTGCTCTGCTCTGCTCTGCTCTGCTCATGGTAACCTATCTCACTTTCTTTGTCTAGTCATAACTGCGCATTTTCCTCTTAAATAAAGATTATCAGGTAATATAGTATGTTTAGTTTACTTTTAGTACTTGCTCCACTAGTCTGGGAGATTGAAACAGTTCAGTGAACTGTTTCAATCTCCCAGAAACTAGAAAGTGACCACAGAAGTTCGGTGAACTGTTTCAGCCTGAGCCTAGAAATTTGAGAGCGAAGTGGGCAAGGTTGGTGATGAAACGAAGTAACTCGTGTCAATAGCTGCAGGTTGCTTCAACAGTCCAATGACTGTTGAAGGTTGGAAATAGGGAAACGGAGTTTCTAACGACCACTTTTTTAATGAAAGGTGGTAGGCTGAAAACCTCCACTGGAGCTTTTCACTCATCAAGATACGAGGGCGTAAAACAACTCCTAGACAAAATAGGAAATACGACGAAGAAGTCTCTGCTTCTAGGAGTATTTATCTTTTTGTCAGCGAGTTGTAGCTCGAGTTCAATTCACTGAGACTCTTGGCGAAGTATCCTTTTGATTCTTCTCAGCTTTAGCCAATTACAGCTGTGGCTACCTTTAGGTATAAACTAAATGACTATAAATGAAAATCTAAATGATTCTGATTATCTTTTACCGTGCAATAAACGGGCTATCCAAAAGGAGAGGAATATTCCTTTGAGTCTCTTACCCTTACAACTACCGCAACTGTTTAAAGGTTTTAGTTATAGAATACCACTTCTCATCAAAAAGACCGCTTGGTCGCTTGAAGAATTTCGGTATCTTCCTGACTAATGCTTTATCTTGACAGTTCTATTATAGCATGTTTCTATAAAAAATGTATCCATGTCCTATTTTTTATCTTAATTTTACGAATAAAGAATGAATAAGTAGAGCTCCTTAGTCTCTGTCGTACTTTACTACAACAAAGCAGATAATACTACGGAAATACACTGATATTATAATTATGATTTAAAAACTAACATCTGGTCTATTTTAAATCATAAAAATCCATTTGTTGCATTTCAAACAATTATTCTAACTTATCACTCCCATTATTACAATCCTCAAAATACCAGATTAGGATATTCGTACACACTACTTCCATTCAGATATTATTCTTTTATAATACTCATTTAATCTTAGTAACTCTAGTCCTAACTCATCATCAAAATTCCATGAATCTATTATTATCCTAGGATATGTCGGAAAAAATGGGACTCTTGTATCACAAGATTCCATCATCAACTGTATTTCAGACGCTATTAAATCTATTTCAGCTCCATTCTTAATTCCTTTTTTGGGTAATAATTTTAAAATGAGATTTGCTGCTTGTTTTTCAAACATTTCTATATTTATCCTCATATGGTTAGTTACAACAGATTTTTCTATTTTGTCTCTAATTCCCTAGTAACAATATCTAAAAGGAAATCACCAAAACTATCATATACTAATTCATAATCATTTCTATTTGGTGTAAATGATACAATCATAGGTTCTCCATTTAAATTTAACCGATTATAATCAAAGCAAAATAGTTCTCCATTGCCTAATACATGGATTATTACCAAGTGCTCAGGAAAATCTATATCTTTCCTTTCTAAAAGAGTCAACCACACTGAATCAGGAACCCCAGAGTTTGAAAAATCTTCTCTAAAAACACCATAAATCTCTGAAGAACCAAAATTACCAGCTCCAAAATTACTAACAAAATCACGATAATCTTTTGGATATATCACCCCCAATGTTCTTTCTGCTAACTCTATAATATAATTAGGACATTTACCAAAATAATCTATCACATCTATATTCTCTATAATCAGTAACTTTGCCTTTTCGTAATTATTCATCTTATTCTTCCCTCTAACTCAATATTACGGAATGAAATTATTTGCTCTATTCTTCCAATAATTACCTCGCCATTTACCAAATTCACCATGATTAATTCCTACCGTATTAATGCGAACGGTACTATAATTATTATTTAGATGGGCGGGGAGCTAGGCAAGAGAGGACGGAAAACGATTGAGTCACCTCCAACGTTTTCAACGTCCTCGATGACTAGCTCAATCGCCTACAGCACCACGGAATATCATTTTGCTTCTGCTAACACTAGACAAAATAGAAGCTATTCATTGAACTCTAATTTCAAATTTAATATCTTCTAAGCTAATCTGATTTATATCTAGTTCATCTCCTGCCGCATTATACACTTCAAATTCAGCAATAAAACTATTAACAACGTGAAGCAAGAATTCAATAGGAATACCACTAGGTTGATAAGCCTGCATAATTAGTGGTACACGTTCACCAAACGGATAAGGGGTAGATGATTCTGTCCTTAATATCAAAGAATAATTTGAAAAATTGATTTCTTCATCTATTATAACAGCTGTTGATACTTGTTTCTTCAAAATATCCTTTCCTAAAAAATTTACATCAAGCATTAAATTAAGCCATTTCTGCTCTATAGTATTGAAATTTCTCATCAGCATTTCTTTCTACTAACCTTAATATATTGAGATATAATAAATTAAAATCTCGTATGCCTTACACTGCTCTTTAATCGTCATAAAAATAACTGCCTGGTTTAGAAAAAGTATTGTATCTAATATCCTCTAGCAAAATACTATTTGGACTAATTGATTTCCCACTAGTAGAATAGACTTCTAACTCATCAATAAAACCATCAACAACATGTAGAAGAAAATCAATACTATCCCCATCAGGTTGAAAAACTAACATCTGTGCAGGAATTCTCTCCTCGTACGGAAATATAAGCTTTGATGTTGTTTTCAATTTTAAAGAGATAATCGGCTCCAAAATTTCAGCAACAACTACAGCATCCTCTAGTTGTGTAGCAATAATTTCTTTTCCTTCAAAAAAGGAATCTAGTAATAATTTAAACCATTTCAGTTCTAGCTGATTTAATTTTCTAAACATAGTAAATTCTCCTTCTATTTTGAAACAGGATAGAATGTCCCAACATTTATTAGATTATTATCTAATGCCTTAGCTTTGTATCTAAATATTGTACCGTCTATGACAATATCCTTCACTCTATACTCTCCAACTTTTAGAGGATTACTAGTAAGATCATCCGCAATAGCTTTACTAACATCTGCTATCGTATATCTTGTTCCTTCTAAATGCCTTCCTCCATGACCGAAATTGATTGTCTTATCTCCAATCTTTATGGTTGAGGTTATCCCTCCACCTCCTTTAGGAGGTGTATATCCTTTCGATACATCATCCACTGCCTCTGCAACTTTCAGAGAATCTTTGGTGTCATCCACCGCATCCACAGCTTTTAGGGCTTTAGAGGCATCACTGACATCATCAACTGTATCAATAACTTTTCCAGCTTTGAGTCCTGCCTTTCCTAACTTCCCTAATTTGGCAATCGGAATCACGTAAGTCGCCACATCAAGAGTTAGACCTAAGCCTGCCCACCAGCGGTTAGCTTTTTCGCCTGTGACAGGGTCTTTCCCTGTCCAAAGACGCTTGGCATTATATAAGCCTGATAGTTCCCCACCAAGTATCTTAAGGGCATTAACTGTCGCATTCCACTTCCATTGATGATCTGCTAGTATCTGTTCATTTGTTCGGTTATCTCTCCTAGTTCCATCACTAGCATTCGGCTGATAGCGAGAACTTGGACCACCTGTGCCTTCCCAGCTGGCAACTCCGCCACCTCCAAAGCTGATAGGTTTAGGAGACTTACCCTTATCCTTCGCCTTGGTCGTTTTCGGATTGCAAACATGACGTATCGTTTCCTCTAAGGATTTGCTCCAGTTACGATCAATATTCTGGGCTTCTCGCGTTTTAGATGTACCCCAATTATGGGTAGATAAACCAGACACTCTTGCCTCTTGCCAGCGATTGAGCACTGTTCGCTGAGGGTGATAAGTATTTCCAGTCACCCATTGATAGCTGGAATAACTCTGATTCCTTACAAATCGTGGACCACTCTGCCTTGAGGGATGTCCCGAACTCGAACTCTTGCCACCAGAAACAAACGATGTCAGCTTATCCCACGAACGGCTCGCCAAATTCTGACCCGCATTCCATAGATTCCCTACAAAGCTCTCCGTCTTATGATAAAGACTCTTAGCACCATTCCACAGATTATTTCCGAGTTTCTTCGCGCCATTCCATAACTGCTGAAGTGGATTCCACATATGCCCGCTTGGGTCAGTATAGTTGACTGGGTTGTTCTGCACATAGGCATAGCGGTTCTGACTAAGCGGATTGCTTCGGCTACCAGAGTAGGAATCCTCAGTCAAGAACGTTCCTGCCTGACTATCATAATACCTCGCCCGTAGGTAGTCCAGTCCTGTACCATCTCTAGCCTCCCCATTGTAGGCATACGGGTTGCCTGTTTCGTCTGTACTGTCCTTAGTGGAACCGTATAGTTGGTACTTGCTGGACGCTACCGCTTGTCCGTCCTTGGTCAAGCCTGTCACAGACCCTGCTTGGTTGGTCAGGTACTGATAGGTATCCCCTATTCCATGGTTATGATAGGAACTTCTACCTTGTCCATAGGTGTAGGTTTCACGGGCTTTTAGTTCCCGGTCATAGGTCTGGAGAACCTCGGTGTGCTGGCGGTTGACGTCATTGACATAATTGCGCTCTTCATAGTAGTGGAAGCTATCTTCCCGTGTGGTGTAAGGAATCAGAACCTCTTTGACTTCGCTGGTATAGGTCACCTCTCCCTCACCCGGGAGGTTTCCTAGGTCGGGTGGATTGACCACCAAGCCCTCCTCGTTGGCTCGGTCTTTGGCCACCTTCTTATGGTAGGCAGTGGAGACATCGTCAAACATCGCATGCCAGATAGTCCCAATGGTCTGAGGGAGACTGGATAAGGCTTGTAAGACATTCTGGCTAAAGCCATACCAGAAGAGGCTATGTGCCTCCCCATTTGGAGCGGTATGCGGTGATTTCTTCTTCTCTTCTCGCTTGAAGAGCTGATAGCTGTGCTTGCCTTCCTTACGGCTGGCGGTAAAGACCCGGTTATCATCCCCATCATACAATGCCGCAAACAAGAGGCCTGCCTTGTCCTTGACAGCTAATAGACGGTTTTCCGTATCGTAGATATAGTCTAGCTTCTCATCATTCTTCTGAGACGAAATCCGGTTGCCGTTCTTGTCGTAGGTATAGGTCGTTGTGCAGTCCTTGGTCTCGAGCTGGGTCAAGTGGTTGTGTCGTCTTAGGCAAATCTGCTTCTTCCCTGTTGTACTTTGCCATGACCAGCTAAGCAATTTTCGTGGTGATGTCAAAAACACCTATGGAGAGTATCTCCATAGGTGGGCAGGGAGCTAGGCGAGAGAGGACGGAAAACGATAAAACAGTCTCCAGCGTTTTCAACGTCCTCGATGACTAGCTCAATCGCCTACAGCACCACGGGTCATAGCTCTATGAATAATTTCGTTACTAGAATAAATCAAATACACTACAATATATAAGCTACTTTTACATTATTCATAATATCAATAATATTACCTACCTCTAGATCAATATCCTACTCCGATTGGTTGATACAAACAATTAAAACATAGCTTATTATTTATATAATCACTCTTTCAACAGGTTGTAGTTAACTAACAATTAGTAATTTACTTGTATCAGACTTTATTCTCGGAAAGTATTATAAACTCTCGAGTAATTTCTGCTGCAACACCAGTAATAGTAGAAACAGCATACAGACCTAGTAATCGTGGCTCCGAATCTAATAAATCTCCAGATGCAGTACAAAATAAATTTCCCCTCGGATGAATTTTATAAAAACCATAATCTAATTCCTCTTCATCATGAGTAAGCGGAATGTTCCCAAGAGTATGAAAATATCCTTTTTCCCAGTAAGCATTATCTACTATCATCGGGTTACCAAGCATAGTATGATAATCAATACTAAAATCATCTAAATTTAAATGTTTAGTTTTCTGATTAAAGAGAATGATAACATTCTTATGATTAAAGAACTTACTTGTCTTAGATTCTATGTTAGCCTCTAAAACTCTACCAAAAAAATATTTGTTTTTTTGAGGAGAAAATACAAATATGTCACCTACCATAGGATTTTTACTACAAGGACTAATGATGCTGAATTGATACTCATTTGAACTTTTCTCTTCAAAATCTTTTAACTTTTTTTGAATTTCTTTTGGCAGACTATTAACTTTTATATCACGTCGTTGTTTAAATAAATTAACAAATGTCATTCTTTACTCCTATCTATTTTTTTGTGCCCAGTTCATAGCATCATTGTAATATTTATTTTTAGAACTGATACTATTGATTCTATTTAGTTGATTAGAATTTCCGATGGGGTTATCTAATAAATTTTGTTCCATAGCTCTTGCTTGATTTCTCGTTAAATCTTCATAAATAGGCTCTAAATAATCTATGTCTTTTCCTGAACGAACGTGTTGACCTAAACGTGAATCTAATGGTTGTTTTGTAATACCCGTATAAACAGGTTCTCCGTTTTTTATGCCTAGATATACTGTATTATCTGCGTTTCCTTTATTCAACCAATTTTCAAAACCAGGAGTGTTTGATTTTAAATTACCATTTTGGGGCTTACTAGTATTAACCTCCGCCTTAGGGGCTTTCTTAGAAGAGACACTACCTGCTCCATTGCTGACGAGGTTATAGGCAAAATTCATGGCTACTGTTTGACCAGTAATCTGATTGCCTGTTGCGACATCAAGACCTGTGTCAATAGCTGTTTCAATACCTGCTTCGATACCAGCCTTGGCTATGTGACGAACTGTCTGATTCCCAATATTCTGGGTGATACTCGTCGCAATACCTGAGCCTGCTCCCATCACTGAGCCACCCACTAAACCAGTAATCGCGCCTAAGCCTGCTCCTTTTCCAATCGCTCCTGCTAATGCCCAACCACGTTTGCCAGAGCTGTAGGCATCGTATCCAGATATGATAGCCCCTGAGGCAGCTCCTCCAATCGCCATAGCGATTGAGGCTCCCAATCCGCCTGTTGCTACCGTGAGGGCGACACCCACACCAATAGCACCTGCTGTAACAGCTACCTTCTTCCAGTCAATCTTCTTGACAGCTTTCACAATTTGCTTGCCGACTCGCTTGGCTGTCGTACACACATGTCTCAAGGTCTTGGCAAGGGCAGCACCCCAGTTCCGAAGGAGGTTTCTAGCCTCTCGACTCTTAGGCGTTCCCTTGATACCCGTTGCTTGGGCATATTCATGGCGAACAGCTTGGAGTTGTTGAGCTTGAACCTGCGCCTGCATCTGCTGGTACTGGGCTTGGGCATAGCTACTTGCACTATGATAGACCTGTTGGCCTGCCTGGTACACCCCGTTCACTTGATTGCCAAACCAGTTTGTGGCTGTGTTCCAAACATTCCCTACAAATTCCTTAGTCGCATTCCAAGCATTCCCTACAAAGGTCTTAGTCGCATTCCAGGCATTCCCTACAAATTCCTTGGTTGCATTCCAGGCATTGCCTGCTGCTCTCTTCACACCATTCCAAGCGTTGCTTGCCGCCCTCTTAATGCTCTTCCAGAAGTGTCCACTCG
Source organism: Streptococcus azizii (assembly GCF_001984715.1). GTDB lineage: Bacteria > Bacillota > Bacilli > Lactobacillales > Streptococcaceae > Streptococcus > Streptococcus azizii. The sequence goes on along the minus strand of NZ_MSPR01000017.1, from coordinate 8,544 downwards.
GGTCGGTGTAGTTGACTGGGTTGTTGTGGACATAACTGTAGCGATTCTGACTGAGTGGGTCATCTAGCTCACCTTGGTAGCTATCCTCGGTCAAGAACGTTCCTGCCTGGCTATCATAGTACCTTGCTCTGAGATAATCCATTCCTGTACTATCTCTGGCCTCACCATTGTAGACATACGGGTCGCCTGTCTCGTCTGTGCTAGACTGGGTAGCTCCATAGAGTTGGTACTTGCTGGACGCAACGGATTGCCCGTCCTTGGTCAAGCCAGTAACGCTACCTCTTTGTGTCGTCAATAGGTACTGATACGTATCCCCTGTCCCATGGTTGTGGTAGGACACTCTGCCATGACCGTAGGTAGAGGTCTAAAAAACTTGATTATATTCCAACAGTTCCATTATAGCACATTTTTAACAATATTTTTTATTTATATCCTATTTTTTATCTTGTTTTTCAAATAATTAGGTAGGAATAGATTGCTTATTTCTTATGACAAACTATATAGTCCTCGTGGTGATGTCAAAAACACCTATGGAGAGAAACTCCATAGGTGGGCGGGGAGCGGACGGAAAACGATAGAACAGCCTCCAGCGTTTTCAACGTCCTCGATGACTAGATCAAGCGCCTACAGCACCACGGAAACACAACTATATTATTTCTCCTACAATGGTGACATTGACAGCTACAGCTACTATTGCTAGAAAAATTAATATGATTTCAAAAAATTAGAAATTTCATCATGCAACTGAATTTTATTGTTTAAAAATTCATGACTATCTTTATCTAACAAATCAATATTTAAGTGCCTATATCCATCCAAAAGTTCCATGACTAAATATAGTGTATCATAGCTCACATTAAATAATTTTTCTTTTTCAGACAAGTTAGGTTGCTCACTATTCATTGCAACAGCTTGTTCCTGTATTACCTTCAGCTCTATTAACAATTTTCTTTGTGCTTCTGTCATATAAACCTACTTTCTATATTTACCATTATTAAGGTAATCATAGAGTTGCTTTACATCTTTTGAGCCTGGAGAAGTAACGCTTCCATTAGATGTTTTAGAACCAACACCCCCATAAATATCACCTGTAGGACTTACATTTCTTTGTGGTTGATGTACATGAGGTGATAATCCTGCATGTGAGTCACTACCAAATCTCTTGAATTGTCCACCAACCATTCCATTGTTAGAGTTAAAATCCGCAGAATCTGTATGCAATTTTACTTCGACATCTATAGGAACATTATTTTTAAGATATCCTTCAAATGTTCTTTCTCCAGGTTGAGGTTTATAACCTCTACTATGTAAAGAGTAACTAGAATCAACGATTGTGCCTGATGCTGAGGAAACAGATTGTTGTTTAGGAGCTGATTCAGGCAACGCCAATGGTTTATCTGCCGGACCAGGCAATGCTAATTGCTGAACAGGAGTCATATCCTTGTGTGATTTCGTGACTGGCACATCTCCAGCTTTCGGTTTGTTAGTGTTGACATCTGCCTTGGCACCCTTAGCTCCTCGTACAGAAACACCTTCTGATACCGCATTGATGGCAAGACTAGTTGCTATGCTACTCAGGGTAATCTTCCCCCCTGTGACGCATCCACGATGGTATCAACCGCATAACGGGCTACTGGACCACTGACGGATGTAGTTGCTACTCCGAAACCTCCAAGGAGACCACCTGTTAAAGCTCCTGACTTGACTCCACTGACAGCTCCATTCCAAGTGTTGCTAAGAATATCTTGTGGCTTGTCGCCCGAAAGAACGCTGGTAGCGAATCCACTAACTGCTCCTCCTGCAGCTCCGGCAGTTGCTTCTATCTGTGAGAAAGTTCTTCTAACCCAACTAGTAAAGCTTCATGTATAATATTGACAGATTCTTTTTGATTAAGTTTATTTTTCAAAATATCAACAACATCTTTTAATTTACCATCAATCAAGATTGTTATTCCCTCAACCGTATCACCTGTAGCTTCATTTTCAAATTCTTCAATAAGCATTGATATTTTATCCATTATTATTCCTTTCAAATATGTTTACCCCATTACACATCCAAAATCTCTGAGATTCTGGAATTAAATCCCCAAAATTACAAAACATCCCTATCCAACCTACAGGCACATAGTTTTCAAATGATTCAGATTCAGAATATTGACTATACAAACTTTTGTTATCAAAATCTATAAATAAACTAGGTTGAAAATCATAATACCAAGAATTATCTAATTCATCTACTGATTCTAACAAATAGAATTGTAAGTCTGTGGAACTAACCTCGAACTCTACCATCTGATCAAGAAAATTTTTAGCATTCTCTTTCACAAGAATCTTAGTATTTCTTCTCTTTGAATCAAATGAAATATCTTCTATGTTGTATCCATAACTTACTAGATTAGATTCTAGAATTGTATAATCTAAAATCCATAGCTCTCTATCTGAGACATACCAAGAAAATTTACCATTATATTTTACACCACAAATAATTTCAGTTGGAAAATTGATTACACTAACCATCATCAATTCCCCTTCACTACTCTAGCATTTACAGCGTATTCTTCAATCCATTCAACCCAAGGCGCTGGAAATTCAATTGAACGACCAGGAGTTGTTATATCTGTTACCTTTGGAGCCATTCCACCCTGATTATTAGGATTTATTTTGTAAGCAGTTTGAGGGACTGTGTACTCTTTTCTAAAATCATCCATCCATTTAGGGACTTCAAATTCAACAATCTCTCCACCTGGTCGTTTGTTCTGTAAATAGTATGCGGAATGCTCGCCATTATCAATACTGATATTTAAATCTTTGTCATGTTTAGAAATTGAAATAGTTCCATCTGAATTTACATTAATACGTGGTTGACTTGTAGCCGTACCTTTACCACCACCTTGAACACGTCTATAAGTGACATATTCATCAGTATTAGCTTTCGTAACAGGAACATCTCCAGCCTTCGGTTTAGTCGTATTAACCTCCGCCTTAGGGGCTTTCTTAGGAGAGACACTGCCTGCTCCATTGCTGACGAGGTTATAGGCAAAATTCATGGCTACTGTTTGACCAGTAATCTGATTGCCTGTTGCGACATCAAGACCTGTGTCAATAGCTGTTTCAATACCTGCTTCGATACCAGCCTTGGCTATGTGACGAACTGTCTGATTCCCAATATTCTGGGTGATACTCGTCGCAATACCTGAGCCTGCTCCCATCACTGAGCCACCCACTAAACCAGTAATCGCGCCTAAGCCTGCTCCTTTTCCAATCGCTCCTGCTAATGCCCAACCACGTTTGCCAGAGCTGTAGGCATCGTATCCAGATATGATAGCCCCTGAGGCAGCTCCTCCAATCGCCATAGCGATTGAGGCTCCCAATCCGCCTGTTGCTACCGTGAGGGCGACACCCACACCAATAGCACCTGCTGTAACAGCTACCTTCTTCCAGTCAATCTTCTTGACAGCTTTCACAATTTGCTTGCCGACTCGCTTGGCTGTCGTACACACATGTCTCAAGGTCTTGGCAAGGGCAGCACCCCAGTTCCGAAGGAGGTTTCTAGCCTCTCGACTCTTAGGCGTTCCCTTGATACCCGTTGCTTGGGCATATTCATGGCGAACAGCTTGGAGTTGTTGAGCTTGAACCTGTGCCTGCATCTGCTGGTACTGGGCTTGGGCATAGCTACTTGCACTATGATAGACCTGTTGGCCTGCCTGATACACCCCGTTCACTTGATTGCCAAACCAGTTTGTGGCTGTGTTCCAAGCATTCCCTACAAAGGTCTTAGTCGCATTCCAAGCATTCCCTACAAATTCCTTGGTCGCATTCCAAGCATTCCCTACAAAGGTCTTAGTCGCATTCCAGGCATTCCCTACAAAGGTCTTGGTCGCATTCCAGGCATTGCCTGCTGCTCTCTTCACACCATTCCAAGCGTTGCTTGCCACCCTCTTAATGCTCTTCCAGAAGTGTCCACTCGGGTCGGTGTAGTTGACTGGGTTGTTGTGGACATAACTGTAGCGGTTCTGACTGAGCGGGTCATCTAGTTCACCTTGGTAACTGTCCTCAGTCAAGAACGTTCCTGCCTGGCTATCATAGTACCTTGCCCGCAGGTAATCCAGCCCTGTACCATCTCTAGCCTCCCCATTGTAGGCATACGGGTTGCCTGTCTCGTCTGTGCTGTCCTTAGTGGAACCGTATAGTTGGTACTTGCTGGACGCAACGGCTTGTCCATCCTTAGTCAAGCCTGTCACAGACCCTGCTTGGTTGGTTAGGTACTGATAGGTATCCCCTGTCCCATGGTTGTGGTAGGAACTTCTACCCTGTCCATAGGTATAGGTCTCACGAGCTTTTAGCTCTCGGTCGTAGGTCTGGAGAACCTCGGTGTGCTTACGGTTGACGTCATTGACATAGTTGCGCTCCTCATAGTAGTGGAAGCTATCTTCTCGTGTAGTGTAAGGAATCAGAACCTCTTTCACTTCGCTCGCATAGGTCACTTCTCCCTCACCCGGGAGGTTTCCTAGGTCTGGTGGATTGACCACCAAGCCCTCACTATTGGCCCTGTCTTTGGCCACCTTCTTGTGGTAGGCAGTAGAGACATCGTCAAACATCTCATGCCAGATAGTCCCAATGGTCTGAGGGAGACTGGATAAGGCTTGTAAGACATTCTGGCTAAAGCCATACCAGAAGAGGCTATGTGCCTCCCCATTTGGAGCGGTATGCGGTGATTTCTTCTTCTCTTCTCGCTTGAAGAGTCGATAGCTGTGCTTCCCTTCCTTACGGCTGGCGGTAAAGACCCGGTTGTCATCCCCATCATACAATGCCGCAAACAAGAGGCCTGCCTTGTCCTTGACAGCTAATAGACGGTTTTCCGTATCGTAGATATAGTCTAGCTTCTCATCATTCTTCTGAGAGGAAATCCGGTTGCCGTTCTTGTCATAAGTGTAGCTACTAGTACCGTCCTTATTCTCCAACTTGATGAGACGGTTGTGGTCATCGTAGGTGAAGCGGGTCGTCTCTTCCTTGCCCTCAATGGTTTCTGTGCTGGTCAGCTTGTTGCCAGCTAGATCATAGGTGTAGGTGAGGCTGGAGAGTTCCTTGCCCGCCTTGTCAGACACGGTCATAGTCTCGACCTGCCCTAAACTGTCATAGGTGTAGGCTTGGATAAGGGTTTCCCCATCTTGAGTGATGGTCTCCTTGGTGATGTAGTCACCGTCGTCATACTCATAGGCATAGCTCGCTATCAGCTTGTCCTTCTGGTCGCGGTGGACCATTTCCGTCACCCGATGTCCCCTGTCATAGGTGAGGAAACTCTTGGTTCCGTCCCCACGGGTGACCTGGGTCATGTCGCCAGCCTCATTGTAACGGTAGGTCGTTTTCTTCCCGTCCTTATCCGTCACAGAGGTCAAGCGGTCCAAGTCGTCATAGGTGTAGGAGACGCTACTGCCATCTGGGTAGGTCAGCTGGCTAATATTGCCAAAGTCATCATAGCTGTAGGTGATGACACTGCCGTCTCCTTGACGGACACCAGTCACTTCTCCTTCTTCATTGGTCTCATACTGGGTCGTCCCTGTCAGGTCGCTCATAGACACCCTGCGGCCATCCGCATCATAAGCATAGAGGACCTGACCGTCTTCTTTCTTGGAGTAATCGACAGTGAGCAGTTGGTCCAACTGGTTGTAGTCATAGCGGATGGTCTCGCCATCGGCCTTGGTGACCTTCTCTAGCTGGTTGTTAAGGTTGTAACGATAGGTCTCCTTATCGCCGAGGGCTGTCATCTTCTCTACGACATTGGAGAGTTGGTCATAGGTATAAGTCGTAACCTTGCCATTGCCATTAGTGATAGAGGTGACATTGCCCACACTGTCATAGGTGTAGGTAGCCGTCGAAGCCTTGTCTCCTGACCCTTGGGTGGCTGAAAGCAACTGGTCTTTTCCGTCATAAGTGTAGGTCTTAACACGCTCACGACCAGCAGTCACACTGGTCAGGTTGCCATTGCCATCATAGGTCATGGAGGCCTCTCCACCCGCTTCATTCATGACCTTGGTCACATGGTTGTCATGGTCATAGCTGTAGAGGGTCAACTGGCCTGCCGTATCACTCTCACTGGTCATGCGGTTGAGGCTATCATAGGTCCGCTTGGTCACCTGCCCCAGGGGATTGGTCTCCTCTAAGAGGTTCCCATTGGGGTCATAGGTATAGCTGGTCTCCCGCTTGTCATTGATGGTCCGCTTGGTCACCTGGCCGACAGGGTCATAAGTCATTTCTGCCTTGCGCCCCCTTGGACTGGTGATGGTCTTGAGCTGGTCCAACCTCGTATAGTCCATGCTGGTCTTGGCACCACTTGGTGTGGTGATAGAGGCAAGGTTCCCCGCTTCATCGTAGCTATAGGTGGTCGCAAGGTCAAGGGCATTCTTAGCAGTTAAGAGACGGCCGACCTTATCATAGGTGTAGCGGTTGCGTCTATCAGACTGGTCCACTTCCTCGGTCAGGTTCCCCGCCACATCATAAGTATAGCTCTTAGCGAGACCTTGCGGACCGGTTTGTGTAGACAAGCGACCAAGACCGTCATAAGCATAGGTATACTCCGCTTCATTGGGTAGGGTCCGCTTGGTCGGTCGACCGTAGAGGTCGTTGACATAGCTGGTGCTATGCCCATTGGCGTCTGTCTCCTTGGCGAGACTGCCGGTGCTATCATAAGCATAGCTGGTCTCTCCTCCTGTTGGGCGTTTGACGCTGGCTAGGCGGTTCATCGGGTCGTAGGTATAGGTCGTGGTATGGCCTTCCCCTGTCGTTTCGCTGAGGCGATTCCCTACCCCGTCATAGGTAAAGGTCTGCTTGGCTCCCGTTGGGGCAAGGGTCTCTACTACACGCCCCAATGGGTCATAGGTGAAGGTTGTCGCTTGGCCGTTTGGGTCAGTATAGAGAACTAGGTTCTTATTAGCATCGTAGCCATACTGGCTTTCCTGCCCCTTGGCATCGATCACCTTAGACAGGTTGCCTAGGACATCATACTCATAGGTGGAACGATTGCCGTCTGCGTCTGTCTCGGTCACCACTCGGTTCAAGGCATCATAGGTGTAAGCCGTCTCCCGCTTGAGGTGGTCGACGGTCTTGGTCAAGTTGCCATTCTCGTCATAGTGGTAGGTCTTGGTCTTGCCCTCTTGGTCGGTCGATGTCGCGACATGGCCCATGACATCATAGGTGAAGGTCTCGCTGGTGCCGTCCGCATAGGTGACCTTGGTCAGCTGGTTGTCACTGTCATAGCTGTAGGTCGTGACTTCTCCTAGGCTATTGGTCAAGGTCAGGCGGTTGCCAGCCTGGTCATAGCTGTAGGACTCGTTCAGGTCTTGGTTATCCTTCTTGGTCACCACACGACCCGCCGCATCATAGGTATACTCGGTGATAAGACCGCTAGAAGTGGTCTGCTTGATGAGACGGTCTAGAACATCGTACTCTTGGGTAAGGGTCCTGCCATCTGGCAAGGTGACTTCTTTTAGTTGAGCGGTCTCGGTATAGCTCATCTTGGTCACGTTACCGTTGGCATCGGTCTGCTCAATCGGATAGCCTAGCTCATTATACACATAGGTCGTTTTCCCACCCAAGGCATCCACTATCTCTGTCGGCTGCTCCATCTGGTTGTAAGAGGTGGTGGTGGTGTTTCCCAAACCGTCAGTGATGCTGGCAATTTGGTTTTGACCGGTATAGGTGCTGGTTGCGGTATAGCCTGCCGCATCCGTGACACTATGTTGGTTCCCGTTTTTGTCATAGCTATAGCTGGTCCGCTGCCCCAGGGCATTGGTGGTCGCAAGGAGGCGACCAGCTGGGCTATACTCATAGGTGGTTTCCCGACCCAAGGCGTCGATCATAGACAAGATGTTCCCCATAGTATCCAAGGTGTAGGACACACTGCTGCCATCTGGGTAGGTAATAGAGGTCACATTACCAGACTTGTCATAGGCATAGCGGGTGGTCTTGTCTCCCTTGGTCTCGGTCAGCTTGTTTCCGACTGCGTCATAGGTGTAGGAGACCGTCTGACCGGCTTCATCGGTATAAGAAAGAACACGCCCCATCCCATCATAGGTGGTCTGAGTGGTCGTACCGATTGGATAGGTCACTTCCAGCAACTGACCAGAAGTATCATAGGTATTTTCCGTAACTTGATGAAGAGCGTCCGTCACGGTCTGGATGGCATTGTGCCGGTCATCATAGGTCAGGCGATTGGCATGACCTGCTTCATTGGTCCGAGTGAGAACACGCCCCAAGGCGTCGCGCTCATAGGTAACCGTTTTTCCGAGGGCATCGGTCTCTGTCAAGAGGCGGCTACGGCTGTCGTAGCTATAAGTCGTGGTGTGGCCTTCCGCATCGGTCAGTGATACTTGATTGCCCACCCCGTCATAGCTGTAGCTGTAGGTCCCTCCCTCACCATTAGAAGCGCTGATTTTCCGTCCAAGGCCATCGTAGGTGAAGGTGGTGGTATTCCCATTTCCTTCTGTCACCCCAGTCACTTGACCGGCTGGGTCAAAGGTATGGGTCCTTCCAACACCATCGGCATCTA
>NZ_MSPR01000016.1 GCF_001984715.1 Streptococcus azizii | reverse complement strand
GTAGGTAACCAATCCACGAATATCAGAGTGGCCAATGCCCGAAGCTAAGAACTAGGCTCTTTCTAGATACTTTTCATTTTTTATCAGTTCGATTGTTTTTACTTGACAAAGGGCTTTACATATCAGTTTATCTTCTATTACTTCGTTAACTCGCTTTGCCGTACTCTACGATTGTTACTGACTATCGTCAGTATGATTTCCAACCTTCAACAGTCATTGGACTGTTGAAGCAACCTGCAGCTCGTTGCCTAGTACTAAAAGTAAACTAAAAGACTATACTCTTAGGTCTGTCATGTTCGGCAAGGTGAGGTGCCGACGTCAGAGTTTGATTTTTGCCGACTATGAACGGTCCGTTTATACATCGTGTCATTAGACGAACAATGAATCCTTTTCTTTTGAATTGTGTATTATTATGTGATAGAATGTATTTTTCTAAAAATAGAGGAGTAGTTCTATGAAACGATTAAAAATCCGTTTTAGGCGTCAGATGTTTTGGATTGGCCTAATGTCCTTAATTCTAATGTTAGTGGATAATATTTTGGTCTGCTATTTCAATGTTGAAATCAGTCGTACCTTGAATCAGATAGAACAAACGGCCTGTATCATTTTTAGTACCCTAGTCTTTTTAGGTGTACTGAATAAAGAACCTGATATGGAAGTTCCGATAGAGAGAGTGGCTCGGCACTAAGGACACTGCTTTCGTTTTAAAACAGGATGTAGGAAGCATTCAATAGAGACAAAACGAGTAGTGAATAAGACGAGTTCCAATCATCTGGGAATTTGTTGAAGTCATAAAAGGGAAAATTGGTGACTCTAGTGGTATTCCAGACAATAGCCTAGTTATGGTCTGGAACGACATTTTTGGAACCTTTGGCTCGACAATGAGGGATGAAACAGCGATAGGTGATACATAAATAAGAAAGCAACTTGTTTTTAACAGCAATATTATACAAAGAATATTTTTTCTGCTGTGTAATAGAAGGCCCAACTATTTCAACTCTTGATGTAGCACAGGTACCCTTTTTTTGGTATACTATAAGGAGAAATGCAGTAAAGGAGTCGCAGATGATTTTAATTACAGGAAGCAATGGGCAGTTGGGGACAGAGTTACGCCACTTGCTCGATGAGCGTGGCCTAGACTATGTAGCAGCTGATGTAGCAGAGATGGATATTACAGATAGCGAGAAAGTGCTGTCCTTTTTTGAGGAAGTGAAGCCGAGCATTGTCTACCACTGTGCAGCCTATACAGCAGTGGATATGGCAGAAGAGGAAGGGAAGGACTTGAACTATGCTATCAATGTGATCGGTTCTGAAAATGTGGCAAAAGCAGCTGCAAAATACGGTGCTATCCTAGTCTATATCTCGACGGACTATGTCTTTAACGGGGACTTGCCAGTAGGTCAAGAGTGGCAGGTAGATGATCAACCAGACCCGCAATCAGAGTACGGCCGCACCAAGCGTCTGGGCGAAGAAGCGGTTGAGAAATATGCTGGCCAGTTCTACACAATACGGACAGCTTGGGTATTTGGAAACTATGGAAAAAACTTTGTCTTTACCATGCAACAACTTGCCCAAACCCGTGACACATTGACCGTTGTCAATGATCAGCATGGTCGCCCGACCTGGACCCGAACCTTGGCAGAATTTATGGTGCATCTGGTTGATACGAAACAAGCCTTCGGATACTACCACTTATCAAATGATGCTGCAGAAGATACAACTTGGTTTGACTTTGCGACGGAGATTTTAAAGGATACAGATACCAAGGTAGTGCCAGTGGATTCAAGCCAGTTTCCGGCTAAGGCCAAACGTCCATTTAATTCTACTATGAGCCTAGATAAGGCAAAGGCAACAGGTTTCCATATTCCGACCTGGCAGGAAGCCCTCGAGGCATTCTATCAGCAAGGGAAATAAGCTATAGGAGAATAGGAGGGGATAGGAGAGGTTGAGTCACCTAGAGTAGCTACGACTAGCCAACAAGTCAAGGTATTACCGAAAACGTCCAGCAATCAAGGGCTATGGTCAACTGTCCTTGGTCTGGTGGTGGCTGTCTTAGGATTGCTACTGCCCTTCAAGAAGAAAAGAGTGCATACCTAAGGCTGCCTGACTCTTGTTTCTAGTCGGACCTTTGGGCGGACACTAAGGTAGTTTTGCTTCTATATTTTAACCATTTTTCAGGAACTGCATTCGATGGACCTTCATATCGAATGCAGTTTTCGTCTGGAGGATGTGATGACCTCTCGTTTTTTCTATGTCTTTCACCTGTAAATATGGTATAATTATCTGATATAGTGCTTTAGTTTTAACATTGACTGTACGATTACAGAATAAGTGGTAAACGAAGTGGTTTTTTAATCTTTCCTGCCCTGATGGCCGTTCCAGACAATCCTATGTAATTGTCTGGAACGGGATTTCTGAGAGGGAGAATCAACAATGGGGGATGGAACTTAAATAGAGTTTGCTTGCGTCCGTACTGTTTAAGGGAAATAGTAAAAGATATAAAATAGAGCCGAAAAGACTATAATAGATTTTAGAGTTTGAGACATTATGAGACATGTTTTTATTATCGGTAGTCGTGGACTGCCAGCTAAGTATGGTGGTTTTGAGACCTTTGTTGAGCAACTGGTCAGTCATCAGGTCAGTAAGGAAATCCAGTATCACGTAGCTTGCTTGTCAGACCAAACGCACCAAGTGCATAAAGAGTACCAAGGAGCAGATTGCTTTACCATCAATCCTCCTAAACTAGGACCAGCGCGCGTCATTGCTTATGACATGATGGCGCTCAGCTATGCCCTCAACATAGTCAAAAAACAGCAGATAGAGCGGCCCATTTTCTATATTTTAGGAAATACTATCGGCGCCTTTATTGCGCCGTTTGCCCATCAGATTCATGCGGTCGGAGGGCGCCTCTTTGTCAATCCAGACGGTCTGGAGTGGAAGCGCAGTAAATGGTCGCGTCCTGTTCAGGCTTATCTGAAATATTCTGAAAAGCTAATGAGCCGTCATGCAGATCTTGTAGTGACGGACAATGAGGGGATTGAAGCCTATATTCGGGAGTCTTACCCCTGGTCCAAAACAAGCTATATCGCCTATGGGACAGACTTGCTCCCAAGCCGTTTGACTAAGGACAGCCCCGAAGTACGTGCATTTTTTGACCGTTTTTGTCTAGTGGAAAAAGGCTACTATCTTGTCGTAGGGCGCTTTGTTCCCGAAAATAACTATGCGGCAATTATCCGAGAAGTGATGGCGAGTCACACGAGACGTGATTTGGTCATCGTAGCCAACCATGAAGGTTCCGCTTATTTCCAAGAGCTAAAAGAGGAAACAGGACTTGAATTGGATAAGCGAATCAAATTTGTCGGGACAGTGTATGATCAAGAACTACTCAAGTACCTTCGTCAAGCATGTCGTGCCTATATCCACGGACATGAGGTGGGGGGAACCAATCCTAGTCTCTTGGAGGCTCTTGCCCACACCACGGAAAACGTGATTCTAGGAGTTGGTTTTAATCAAAAGGTTGCTCTTGATACCGCCCACTATTGGACCAAGGAACCAGGTGATTTGGCAGCATTGCTAGATAGCATGGACAGACAAGAAGAAAATCAAGCGCTTGGTCAAGCAGCCAAAGAGCGAATGGCAACCCATTATACATGGGCGAAAATTGTGAACCAGTATGAGGATTTATTTTTAACATGAAGGTACATATCTTGCTATCCACCTATAATGGTGAACGCTTTTTAAGCGAACAGATTGACAGCATCCGCCGGCAAACCTTTCGAGACTGGACCTTGCTGATTCGAGACGATGGCTCAAGTGACGGGACACGGCAGGTGATTGAGGAGTATTGTCAAAAAGATGAGCGAATCTCTTTCATCAATCCAGACGATAGGACCAATCTCGGTGTCATCCGGAGTTTCCATGCTCTTTTACAATATGAGCGAGCAGACTATTATTTTTTTAGTGATCAAGATGATGTTTGGCTTGAGCAGAAGATGGAGCTGCAATTAGCGACTGCCGAGGCCTATCCATCAGATCACCCCTTGCTCGTCTATACAGATTTGACAGTAGTAGGGCAAGACTTGACAGTGATGTCTCAAAGTATGATGAAAAGCCAATCGGACCATGCCAATACTCAGCTATTGCAGGAGTTAACAGAAAATACAGTCACTGGTGGTGTAGCGATGATCAATCATAGCTTGGCTGAGTATTGGACTGGTCAAGAAGAGCATGCGATACTCATGCACGACTGGTACTTGGCGCTTGTGGCTTCTGCCTTGGGGAATCTGGTTTATATAGATGAGTCGACGGAACTTTACCGGCAGCACGAAGCAAATGTTTTGGGAGCCCGAACACTCAAAAAGCGGATGCGTAATTGGCTTTTCCCCCAACTACTTTTTTCCAAGTATTGGAAGCTGATTAAAGATAGTCAAATCCAGGCTAAGAACCTGTTAGCCCTGCCTTTAACAGACAGAGATCGAGCATTGGTGGAGAATTTTGTCACCCTTATGGACTGTCCATTTGTAGAGCGTTTCAAGCGCTTGCGCACCTACGGTTATCGAAAAAATAAGGGATTTCACACCCTGGTCTTTACCAGCCTAATTTTGACAAAATTTGCGTATAAGGAGTAAACATGGATATTTTTTCCAAAAAAAATCGAATTTTACTAAAAGAATTGATTAAGACAGATTTCAAATTGCGATACCAGGGTAGCATGATTGGCTATCTGTGGTCTATCTTAAAACCCTTGATGCTGTTTGCTATCATGTATGTTGTTTTTATCCACTTCCTGCGTTTAGGAGGAGATGTTCCCCATTTTCCTGTAGCTCTCTTATTGGGAAATGTCATCTGGTCCTTTTTTGCAGAAGCGACCAATATGGGGATGGTGTCGATTGTCACCCGTGGTGATCTACTTAGAAAACTGAATTTCTCAAAAGAAATTATCGTCCTATCCTCAGTCTTTGGGGCAGCAATCAATTTCTCAATTAACCTGATTGTTGTGTTAATTTTTTCACTCTTTAATGGCGTAGAGTTCACATGGGCTGTCATTGTGGCCCTTCCTCTCTTTTTGGAATTATTTATGCTGGCAACAGGCGTGGCCTTTATCTTATCAACCCTCTTTGTGCGCTTTCGCGACCTAGCACAAATTTGGGAAGTTGTGATGCAGGCAGGGATGTATGCCACTCCTATCATCTACTCTCTTTCTTTTGTAATGGATAAGAGTCTGTTAGCAGCGAAACTGATTATGCTCAACCCTCTTGCACAAATCATTCAAGATATGCGCTATTTTGTAATCGATCGTGCCAATATTCCCGTATGGCAGGTCATTCAACATAAGGCTATTGTTCTTATTCCTTACCTCATTCCAATTATCATCTTTGTCATTGGAACAGCGGTATTTAAGAAACATTCTAAGAAATTTGCGGAGATTCTTTAATGACAAATAAACAGATTGCAGTACAAGTAGATCATGTTAGCAAGTTCTTTAAATTGCCGACGGAAGCCACACAAAGTCTGCGGACAACTATGGTGAACCGTTTCAAGGGTATAAAAGGCTATAAGGAGCAGCATGTCTTAAAAGACATTTCTTTTGAAGTGGAAAAAGGAGATTTTTTTGGGATTCTTGGGCGCAATGGCTCAGGAAAATCGACCTTGCTCAAAATCATTTCTCAAATCTATATGCCCGAAAAAGGGTCGGTCACAGTCAATGGTAAGCTCGTATCCTTTATCGAGCTGGGGGTTGGCTTTAACCCTGAGTTGACAGGGCGAGAAAATGTCTACCTAAATGGCGCCCTTCTCGGCTTTTCCCGAGAAGAAATTGATGCCATGTACGATGATATTGTTGACTTTGCTGAACTTCAAGAGTTCATGAACCAAAAATTGAAAAATTATTCTAGCGGTATGCAGGTTCGTCTCGCTTTCTCTGTGGCGATTAAAGCACAGGGGGATGTCTTAATTTTGGATGAAGTCTTGGCGGTTGGAGATGAAGCCTTCCAGCGCAAATGCAATGATTACTTCCAAGAACGCAAGAAAAGTGGAAAGACAACGATTCTTGTCACCCACGATATGGGGGCGGTGAAAAAATACTGTAATAAAGCTGTTTTGATTGAAAAAGGCTTGGTCAAAGCGATGGGAAATCCCTACGATGTAGCCAACCAGTATAGTTTGGATAATACAGTAGTAACGGCCCCTCAGGCTATTGTCGAAGAAGACACAGCAGAAGTATCTCAGCCAATCCAATTAGAAGTGGAAGATTTCTCAGTCACCTTACTCTCTCGCCCTCATTTGACACCGGACGAAGAATTTGAGTTTGAATTTTCCTATAAATTGTTAAAAGATCAGGAGACTCACATTGCACTGTCCTTCATTGACTTGGATACAAATGTCGGCTATTACAATGACAACTCAATGGAGATCGAAGTCAATGAAATAGGTGTCCATACCCTTCGATACCGTTGTAAATTCCCTTATTTTAACCAAGCAAGGTTAAAATTAGTGGCTACTGTACGAGATGCTCAAAAACGTGTTCTGGCTTTTTTATCGGAAGAACAGGCGCCTGTGATTTTTGTTGAACGATTGAAAGACGAGACACTGACAGAATCAGAAAAAGATGCTGCGACAGGATTGTTGAGACGAAGCGGTAAGTGGATGTAGGGATAAGGGTGCAGTAAGGAATGAAAAAGAAGATTTTAGTTGTTTCTCCAACAGGAACCTTAGATAATGGAGCAGAAAAATCTATTGTCAATTTGATGGTGTATCTAGTAGAACAGGGGTATCAAGTTTTCAATGCTTTTCCGGATAATCAACATGAAACCAAGGAGAGGTATGTGCAAGTCCTGGAAGAACACCAGATCAAATCGATTTCTATCCAGACTGCAAAATGGTGGTGGCCCGAAGCGCCGGGAACGGTTCCATTTTTGAAGACGGAGCAGATTTTGGCCTATCAGCAGGCGGTTTTTACCATTCGTCAAATCATTAAAGATGAAGATATTCAGCTCGTCATTTCAAACACAGCCAATGTTTTTCAGGGAAGTTTAGCAGCTGCTTGTGAGGGGGTTCCGCATTTTTGGCTAGTCCACGAATTTCCGACCAAGGAATTTGCATATTACCGCGAAAAAATAGAGTTTATGGCGCAACATTCTACAGCGATTTTTGCGGTTCATGGCAATCTGTGTGCCAGATTACAAGAGCTGTTTCCTGCCTCTACGGCTGTCCAAGATTTTATTCCCTATTCCCATATAGAAGGGACACCCTTACAAGAAAGTACCAGTCGTCGAATTGTCTCTATTGGGCGCATCAATGAAAATAAGAATCAATTAGAATTGATAAAAGCCTACCATCAGCTAAAACAACCGCAATATCCCCTCATTTTTATTGGAGACTGGGATGAGGCCTACAAGGCACAATGCGATGACTATATTGCTGAACATAAAGTGACAAATGTCCATTTTCTAGGGCATCAGAACCAGCCCTGGAAATGGGTCAGTCAATCGGATATTTGCGTCTTTACCTCTCAATCAGAATCCTTCTCACTGGTCTTTGTTGAGGCTGTTTTAAATGGAGTCCCAGTTATTGTCTCGGATAATCTAGGTTATCAATCGGCCAAGAGTTTCTTGCAGGCAGGTACGATGTATCCTCTAGGAAATGTGGAGCAATTAGTACGGGCCTTGCAGGAACATTTGGAGCAATTTGAAGCCTACAAGGCAGAGAGTTTAGCGCAGCAGAAATATGCCCAAGAACTCTACCGTCTAGATAGGTGTTACCAGAACATCCTGCAGGCGATTGAGGAGGAGCTGACTCCGCCTGCTAACGAGCTGTATGCCATTCGCCATCTGTTGGGAGAAGTTGATCATCGTCACCTCCTATCCTTGGTTGATGAACAGTCTATTACTGTCTATTTTGAAAAAGAGGGGGCTTTTAGTGAAGGGCATACGTCGGTCTACCCCTTAGAATTGGAGGGGACGATTGACATTGTCCTTCCTGAAGATTGTCAAAAAATTCGTATCGATATGACAGAGCGTCCTAGCTTTTATACTGCCATTCAGCTTCTTGCCCTGGACTATGATACCAGCCTTTTGCCGACCTTCACGAACGGTCTGGTCTATCGTGATTCCTATATTTTTCCAAATCCAGATCCACAGATTATTTTTCATGTCCCCCCTTTCTATGGGAAAAGACTGCGCTTGAGTTATTGCTTATATGACATTGATCAGGTAGCTTCAGATGCCTACATTGGAAAACACTTGGCACAGGAATTACTGGATCTGCGCAGAAAGTTACTCCAGCTAGAAGCAAAGGAAGTTGCCTACCAGCAAGAACTGGTCGTCAACAAGAACCTGCGTCAGCAACTAGAAGAGGTGCAAGAGCAGTACAACCGCGTGATTTCTTCCAGACGCTGGACCATTCCAACTACACTAATCAATTTCTTTAGGAGAAAAAAATGAAACGCCTACTTTTATATGTGCATTTTAATAAATTGAATACGATCAGTTCCCATGTTACTTATCAGTTGATGCACATGCGACCACTTTTTTCAACCGTTGTTTTTCTTTCAAATAGTAGCCTCTCCTCAGAAGTAGTTGAACAACTGCGGAAAGAACAACTCATCGATGAGTTTATCCAACGGGAAAATATCGGCTTTGACTTTGCCGCTTGGCGTGATGGAATGGCACATATTGGCTTTTCAAATCTCCAAGAGTATGATTCGGTCACGCTGATGAATGATACTTGTTTTGGACCTCTGTGGGATATAAAAGAAGTCTACCGTCGTTTTGAGCAGGATGAGGCGGTTGATTTTTGGGGGATGACCAATCACCGAGCGACCAAGGCCTTTCCAGAACATATCCAGAGTTACTATCTATCCTTTTCTGCCAGAGTCGTACGTTCCGAAGCCTTCCAAGATTTCTGGCAAGGAATCCAAAATTTTACAGATGTCCAAGACGTCATTCAGCAGTATGAGACCCAGGTGACGACCTCTCTCGTAGAAGCAGGGTTTCGCTACCAGACAGTATTTAATACAGTTACTGCGGATACAACAGGTATGCTACATCCGGACTTTTCTTACTATAATCCGACGAGTATCCTAGCCCATAAGGTTCCCTTTATTAAAGTAAAGACCTTTGAAGGGAATCAAATGATTGCTCCCTTCATTCTTGATGAGATAGCAAGGGTGACAGACTATCCGGTTGATCTCATCATTTACCACCTATCAAAGGTGTTTAGTCCTACCCGTGACTACCTGTTAGGAAAGAAATATCATACAGATACCGCCATTAGTGCTTCATTACAAGATGCGAAGGTGGCCGTTCATTTACACACCTTCTATGTTGATTTATTAGAAGAATTTTTGGATGCATTTGCAGAGTTTGTCTTTTCATATGATTTATATTTGACGACAAATACCGAGGAAAAAATTCAGGAGATTCAAGCCATTTTAGACCGGCGCAATGTTTCTGCCGTCATCAAACTGACTGGAAATATTGGCCGAGATGTCTTGCCGATGTTGAAATTGAAAGAGGAACTGTCACAATATGACTATGTAGGACATTTCCATACCAAAAAATCAAAAGAAGCAGACTATTGGGCTGGACAATCCTGGAGGACCGAATTGATCGATATGTTAGTCAAGCCATCCAATGAAATTCTCTCAAGTATGATGGAGCAGGATGAATTAGGGCTGATGATTGCAGATATTCCGAGTTATTTCCGCTATGTCCGTATGGATCCCTGGGCAGAGCTTGGAATGATTCCGTTTATGGAAGACTTGTGGGAAAAAATGGCCTTGCCAAAACAGATGGACTTTTATGAGGCAGATGTCTTTGTCATGAGTTATGGTACCTATGTTTGGTTCAAATACGATGCCTTGAAACCCTTGTTTGAAATCGGCTTGACAGATCATGACGTGCCCAAGGAACCCTTGCCACAGAATACCATTCTTCATGCGATTGAGCGCTTGCTCGTCTATATTGCTTGGGGACAGGGATACGATTTTAGAATTAGACAAAATCCGAATCCGATTCCTCCTTTTGTTGATAATCGTATTCTGAATAGGAGACGCCTAGAACAATTTAGCCCCTATGCCTACATTGATTTTACCTATTTTGGCGGCATCAAAGGTGCTATCAAATATTTAAGAAAATCTTGGATAAATACCTTTGCCTACCTATGGAAACGATTGTTAGGGAAGAAGGGCTAAGGCCTTATACTCAATAAAAATCAAAAAGGAATAGAGTGAAGTTATCGATGTTAGTAAAACAAAATATGAAGTATAGCCTGGTCTTACTCTTAGTAGCGATTGTTGTTTTAATTGCTTATCCAGGAGAGATAGGGATTCCGAAATTGGTGTATCTGATTACGGGGCTCTTCCTTCTTGTCAGTCTGTTTCTACCCCACTTATTGGATAAGTGGAATGGGAAAGGCTTGTATTTGCTGATTGCTTTTTTAGGGACAGTCAGTGCCTTAGTCACTCCTGTTTTAAATACACCGGATGAACCAGTTCACTTTGCTCGTGCCTTAAAGGTAGCAACGGGGGAAGTGAATCTAGATAATCGTCCCGAACATTTGACCGTTTCCCAAGACTATCAAGAGGTCAATCGGCAGGGAAAGGTTCAAGTGACAGAGACAGATCTATTTTCTGTTCCTACATCAGATAAGCAGACAGAGTTTGTCAATCAGGCAGATTACAGAGCGACCAATCAGTATAGTTTTTTAAGTTATCTACCTCAGGCCTTTGGCATTGTAATCGGAAAGTTTCTACACTTGAATGTAGGATATATCTTTTATCTAGGACGTATCTTTAACGCATTAGCCTATGCTGTATTTGCTGTATTTGCCATTAAACTTAGCGGTAGATGTAAGCAGCTCATGTTTGCAGGAGCAACTCTCCCGATGACGATCTCGCTGGCAGGCTCTTATAATCAAGATGCTACTAGTATAGGTGTCCAGCTGTTGGCGATAGGTTTCCTCCTCCATCTACTAGAAAAGGAGGAGAAAATAGGGCTTTTAGATGTTGTCTTGTACGCCCTTATTTGTGGGATGATTCTATTGACAAAACTTCCTTTTGTGGCTTTTGCTGGTCTGTTGATCTTCATTCCTAGAAAACGGTTCAGCAGTAAAGGAGTCTATCTATCCACATTTTTAGTGGCGGCCATGCTTGTGATAGCGACTGGTATTTGGTATAAGGTGAGTGGAGAGGTTCATTATTCTTTTCATCTGCCAGATACAGATGTATCGTCTCAGCTTCATAATCTAGTGAGCCAACCAAGTAGCTACCTGCCCGTTCTTTTCAAGGAGTTTGTAAATATAGGGTATCGAATGCACCAGTTATTTATTTTTGGTTGGTTGGATTTACCGATGTCACATCTCTATCCCTACTTCCTCCTCCTTTATGCGGCCATTGTAGGCCTCAATATGGGGACAGTCAAGCTACCTAAGTGGACCAAACTAGGATTTCTACTAGTTAGTTCAGTCATTATTCTAGGGATTGTCACGGTCATGTATCTAACTTGGACTCCCGTTGGTGCCGTAGAGGTTTTAGGGGTTCAAGGCCGGTATTATATTAGTATTTATGTTATAATAATGCTCATGATAGCATCCATCAAACCAAAAGTATTCGCTGTAAATCAAGTTTCGGATTCACTTGTTCTGCAAACAAGTTTATACTCGAATCTGGCCATGCTACTTTTGAGTATATCGATGCTTCCTTAAAAGATGGAAAATAGAGTGATGAATAATAAGCGTAATTATTTTTGGAATATGATTGGATCCATATCCTCTTCCTTGGTTTCAACCATTTTACTTATCTTTGCTTCTAGGCTACTATCACCAACCTCCTCGGACTTATTTGGTATTTTATATTCTTTGGGGCAACAGTTATTCATCATTGGACTCTTTCAAGTGCGGGATTACCAAGCCACAGATGTCAAGGAGAGATTCTCTTTTCAAGTTTACTTAGAAACCAGAGTCGTTACTATTGTTATGATGGTTGTTTCGACGTTTGTTTTCGTCTATTTGAATCAATACTCAGTTGAAAAAACATTGATTTTCCTACCGCTGGTTTTAAGTCGCGCAGTTGATGCTTTTTCGGATGTTTTTCAGGGTTTTTTTCAGCAACAAGAACGATCAGACTTGTCAGGGAAGATTTTATTCTTTAGAAGCATTGTGGTGATGGCGTCCTTCTATTGTTTTTTAGTAGGGACTCATTCCTTGTTGATAGCGTGTTGTGGTGTATTGATGTTGAATGTTGCTCTGACATTTTTCTTGGATTTTCGCTACTTTGGAGCTGTTAGTTCCAAGCTGTCTCTCAGGTTAAAAAAAGAGGATTTGCTGCAAGTCAAATGTGTTCTAAAGGCGTGTTCCCCCCTATTTCTAAGTGGTTTTTTGATTACCTATATTTTTAACGAGCCTAAAATAGTACTCGATCGTCTTTTGAGTGCAGGGCAATTACCAGTAGGAATACAGAGGGATTTCAATATTTTATTTATGCCAACCTTCATCATGTCCTTATTATTGATGATTTTACGACCATTGATAACAGATTTATCCCGAGTGTGGCTAAGGCAGGACTACCAGCAGTTCTTTAAGTCATTTAGTAGGCTCATTCTCATCTTATTGCTATTTGGTAGCATGGTGTTGTTCTTCGGCTATTTAATAGGCACTGAGATATTGGGCTATTTGTATGGTGTCTCGCTTACTGCTTATAAAGTTGAGTTTGCCATCTTGTTAGTCGGTGGAATATTGAATGTCTTAGCTTCGGTTATTGGCAATATGCTCATTATTTTTAGAAAGCAGTCTAATGTCATCATAGTCTATATTTTGACCTTTCTTGTTTCAAAATTGATGTCAACTCGTTTGATTGTGAATTTTGGAATGCTTGGGGCTGCTTATAGTTTTGTCATTTCGATGGCAGTATTTTTACTGCTGAGTATTTGTGTATTCCTGTTAACGAAAAAATATCTCAATGAAGGATGAGGTAAGAGATGAAAGTATTAGTCATTATTCCTGCTTACAATGAGGAAAAAAGTATCTTAAAAACGGTTCAGTCCATACTGGATTTTAAGGCAAAGAAGACTGTAGATATTGAATTGGATTATATCGTCATCAATGATGGTTCAAGGGATAGGACCAAGGAAATTTTGGTAGAAAATGGCTTGCATGCGATCCATTTAATAGCTAATTTAGGAATTGGTGGGGCTGTCCAGACAGGTTATAAGTATGCTCTAGAAAAGGGCTACGACCTAGCCGTCCAGTTTGATGGTGATGGCCAACATGACATAGAATCCTTACCTAGTTTACTTCTCCCTATCCAAAGAGGGGAAGCAGATCTAGTCATTGGCTCACGCTTTGTGGGAGAGGTTCGTTCGGAGTTTCAAACCTCCTTTATGAGACGTTTTGGAATCACCATCATTTCCCTTGTGATGCAGTTAGTGACCGGCCAGAAGATCTATGATACAACTTCCGGGTATCGTGTGGCCAACAGGGAGATCATCGGTCAATTTGCCAATCGTTATCCAAGGAAGTATCCCGAACCAGAATCAACCGTTCATGTATTGAAACGACATCAAAAAGTTGTAGAAGTCCCAGCTAATATGTACGATCGGACAGGAGGGAGTTCCTCTATTACCCCGCTTAAATCCGTCCGATATATGATAGAAGTATGTTCTTCCATTTTAATTGCAGTATTTATGAAGGAGAGTGAGTAAGTAAGATGACGATTTTTTCTCTGGTCATGTTAATAACAGCCTTGTTATTTTTGTACTTTGTGATTCGTAATATCAATAAAAATATTATGTTAATTGACCAGGCAGCGATGTGGCTGGTTTTGGGGCTGCTTATGCTAGCTTCTGCCCTATTTCCGATGGTTCCCGCTCGGATGGCCCACATGCTAGGTTTCCAATTAACGTCTAATTTTATCTTGTTTTTAGCCGTTATTTTACTGCTAGTCTTACTATTTTTGCAAACTCTTCAAATTTCTAAGCAAAAAGAAGATATTAAAAATCTTATTCAAGAAATTTCAATGGTAAAGACAGGCTTGATAGAGAGTGAGAACCAAGATGTTTAATCATACATTTGTGATTTGTGCTTATGGGGATAGCCCGTATTTGGAGGAATGTATCCTCTCCTTAAAGCAGCAGACGCAGCCATCGACGCTTATTTTATATACCTCCACACCGAGTGACTATATTTCTAATCTTTGCGAAAGATATGGGATACCAGTATACACAGGTGTAGGCGGTTCTATTGGCACAGACTGGAATAATGCCTTATCATTTGTAGAAACACAGTATGCGACGATTGCGCATCAAGATGACTACTATGAACCGACCTATGTAGAAGAAGTGATGAAGAAGCTATCTCCCAACACCCTCATTGCCTTTAGTGATTATTATGAGTTCAAAGGTGGCAGGAAGGTGAGAGAGAATACTAATTTAAAGATAAAACGTCTCATGTTGAACACCCTCTCTCTATTTCCAAATCTAAGGTGGTGGCGAAGAAGGATCCTCGCCTTTGGAAATCCAATTTCTTGTCCAGCGGTGACCTATAATTTAGCAAGGTTAACTGGTTTTACCTTTGATTCACAGATGCGTGTTTCGATTGATTGGTACGCCTGGTCACAGATTGCAACCTATGAAGGTTCTTTTGATTATATTCCAAAGCAGTTAATGTTCCATAGAATACATGGAGAGTCAGAGACGAGCCAGACCATAAAGGATAGTACGAGAAGCAAAGAAGACTTATTTATGTACGAGCAATTTTGGCCTAAAAGCATAGCTAGATGGATTAGTAGGCAGTATGAAAGGAGTCAAAAATCGAATGATGCTCAGTAGTTATACCTCTTTTAAGAAATGGTGTGGTGATCTATTGGGGCATGTGGTGAAAGGGCTGAGCTATCTCCTTACGTCAAAGCGATTTTGGTATCAGTTTCTTCTTTTGACTCTCTTTTTTCTAACGTCCATTTACTTTGTTTGGAATGGTCTAGCCCAGTCGCAAGAGGAAATGGCTAGACTTTTCCCTAGTTTCTACGCCTTTCTTTTGCTGGGTTTGCTGGGGCTTTTCATCAGTGAGAGTATAGACTGGCGATTTATTTTTCCATTTTTAGCCTGCTATCTTTTTTATTTAGTGACGGCTTATTTTATACGAATGACCCTTTCTTTGAATGATTCGGGATTTCATTGGGATAGGTTCAAAAACTTTTTCCAGTCTAATTTTTTAGGGGAGGCTTTCCTGATGATTGGCCTTGCCCTGTCCTGTCACCATATAAGCAAGTGGATGCAAAGAGTAAGACGCAGTTACAGTACCCGTATTCCTACATTAAATACCAACGTCATCTTAGCGGGATTGATGAGTACTGTCTATTTGACAGGCGCTGAATTTTTAAATCGATTAGAGACGAATCACTTCATGCCGGTCACCAAAGGAACAGATCAGGAGATACTGTATGCGGTAGTAGTCTATTCCTTAGGCTTCTTTTGTCTTTATTTTTTTATAAACCTTGTTTTGTTTCATGGCTTACGGCTTCTACGGACCAATAGAGCAAGCTTATCGCTCGCTTTTGCTTCCAGCGTCATCATTGCAGTTGTTGATAATTATTTTATCCAAGCAGGAATTACATTGAAGGGGAAGTGGTATAATTACTATATTGCCTCAGGTGCGACCATTTTTCAAATCGTCCTGCTGAC
Organism: Streptococcus azizii; assembly: GCF_001984715.1. Classification (GTDB taxonomy): domain Bacteria; phylum Bacillota; class Bacilli; order Lactobacillales; family Streptococcaceae; genus Streptococcus; species Streptococcus azizii. The sequence continues at coordinate 44,566 of NZ_MSPR01000016.1, read as the reverse complement.
ACTCCTTTTCTTTTTTCTTTTCTTGGTCATCAACCGCTTTTTACCAGCCTTCGTATTGAATATTTTTCTAGCAGTTGTGCTGGCTGTGGTGAACCAAGTGAAATTTGCACTTCGTGAGGAACCTTTTTTACCGTCCGATCTTATTTGGTTGAAGGACATCACTTTTTTTAAGGAATATGTTTCGAGTGACGCTCTCTCTAGCTTCTTTCTTATCCTCGTGATAATTTCGATATGCTTATTTTTTATTAGAAAAAAAGTGTTACCTAACCGTCTGATACCAGATTTGAAAAAACAATTCTATTTTGTATTGGCCTTTCTTCTACTGGTTGGCTCCAGCAGTCATCTGATTAGCCAGCATGATGAGGGAAAGTTTCCGAAGAAAGTTCCTGTTTTATCATCGCTCTATAATTTATATGATATTAACTGGCTTGGGATCAATGCTAAGGCAAATTACCAATCTGTAGCCTATGTATGGTTTCGTAATTTGACATCTGAAAAAATGGTCAGACCCGAAGGATACAGTCATGTTAGGGTACGGGAAATTTATGAAAAATACCAAGCCATCGCCTTGGAAATGAATCAAGAGCGGAGTCAGTCGATTTATGACCAAACGGTTATCTACATCTTGAGCGAAAGTCTATCCAATCCACTCAGGCTGCCAGATATTGTAGCTAGTGGGAATCCTATTCCAGCTATTACCGACATTATGACACAGTATACTGGTGGCGAGATGCAGTCAGATGGCTACGGTGGAGGGACTGCCAACATGGAGTTTCAGTCGCTTACGGGATTAGTAATGCCCTATTTTGATACAGGAGTTTCGATACTTTATTCAGAGATATTTCCCACTATGCTCTATGTTCCCACTATCAGCGATCAATTTTTAGAGAAAAATCGGATTGCCATTCACTTAGCTGGAGGGGGAAATTATAACCGCAATTTGGTCTATTCTAAATTGCAGTTTGATCAATTCATCGCCCAAAGTGGAACAAAAGATAAAGCAAAGGATATTATACCTTTCGGCGTACATGCTAGTGACCACTCCACCTATCAATATATTCTCAATTCTTTAGATGAGAATGAAAATCAATTTTTTTCTGTCATCACCATGCAAAATCATACTCCCTATGTCGTAGAAGTAGATAATGGCATTGCGATAGCAGGGAAGGGATTTTCAGATAAGCGGAATCAACAGTTGCAAACCTATGCCAACCTTCTGATGGAAACAGATAGGGCAACCAAGGAGTTATTGGAGCAGTTGCAACACTACCCTAAAAAGGTAACAGTGGTTTTTTATGGGGATCATCTACCGGGAATCTATCCCGATGACTTTTTCCAAGCAAATGCGGAAAATCAATATTTGACCGACTATTTTATTTGGTCGAATGATCAACCCCAAAAATTGGATTATCCGAAGATTCGTGCCAATGATTTTCCAGCCCTCCTGCTGAAAGAAACAAATTCCAGACTCTCTCCTTACTATGCCTTGCTGACACAGTATTTACCAGATAGAAATGGTGAACGGAATCAAGAAGTCGAGGAGGAATTGAGAATTATTCAGTATGATTTGACCGTTGGACGTAATTATATCAGCCACTATCCATTGTTTTTTGAAATAGGAAAGTAATACTCAATAAAAATCCCAGAGTGATTCTGGGATTTTTGTGCGATAGGATGATATAGAGGTATCGGGAAGTGGTTCATCAAGTTATCAAACCTCATCTGCTCCTAGATGATACGATGGATGTTGTGTCACATCTTCATCGGATACTGGAGTTGCTTCGTTCTGTGATTGTTGGATAGCTTTCGTCCAAAGTAAATGGCCTATCAACGATTCCTCAGAAAGGGGAGAGTAACTGGATAGGAAAAGTTTTTATCCTCAAAAGGGGTTTGCTATGAAATTTTTCTGATTTTATGCTAAAATAAGTAACAGGAGGAGCGAAATGATTAAGATATTTGGTAAGGTTCGCTATCATTGGCAGCCAGAATTGTCATGGTCGATTATCTATTGGTCCTTATCCATTACTCCTGCCTTTCTCGCCCTATCTCTGATACTGGAAAGGTTACGCATATCGAATACGATTATTCAGCTATTCATATTGGTCATCATCATGTTTGGCATAGGCTGGCATCGTTATTTTGTAATCGAACAGGAGTATCTACGGATTGCTTCAGCAAATCCATTTGCTTCGAAAAAAATAGGAATCGATACGATTTCTAAAATTGAAGTAACCTATCTATTCGTGAAAATTTTTTCAACAGAGATGCCAGAAGGAAAAATCTATTATATTCGCAAATGGCCTAAAAAGTATTTTGTCAATGCGCTGGCCCTCAATCCCCACTTTCAAGGGGAGATTGTCCTGACCGATCATCTAGTCACACAGGATTATTTTGAAGAATATTATGCGAGTAAAGATTAGCTAGTCGATGGAAATGGCTTTTGTCGGGCAGGATTTAGCCGCTAGCAGCGTCTCTGGACAGTCAGCCAGAGTGACGGTCCTTTCTTGCGGGTAATCAGCAAACAAGACGATTCCATCATCATTATAGTCAAAGGCGCTTGAAATGGTTTGGCACAGTCCGCAAGCAATACATTTTTCTGGATAGAGTGTCGTTTTCATATTATTATTGTAATGAGATTTTATAAAAAAGACAAGGAGAAAGATTAGTCATGTCACAAGAACCCTGGAATGAGGAAATTTATCAATCTACAGAGAGTAGAAGAAGCCGCTCGACGAAAGGTAGCTCAAGCACTCGAGTGCTAAGCATTTTAGCAGTGTTATTCTTGTTTATTGTCATTATTACAACCATTGCCATGGTGTACTTATCTCATGGAGGTAGTAAGACAGACGCCAGTCAAGAATTTTATAACACGAGTAGTACGACTAAGGTGGAATCTACCAGCACAAAGGTGACGGCTTCCACTACTAGCCAGTCGTCAGAAGCCTCAGTCTCAGCAAGTGAGGCTAGTAGCACTAGCAATAGTAGTACAGAGGAGACAGCCTCATCTTCTGCTACAGTAAGCGGTGAGACGATTGCTGTTCAAGCGGGAGAGGGACGCGATATGATTGCAGCTCGTGCGGGTATTTCTCCTGAGGAGTTGGAACGTTTGAATCCGGATAAAATGACCGGACCTGGTGGCACTTGGTGGGCAAATCCAGGAGACCTCGTTAAAATCAAGTAAGGGGAATTATGAGAAGCATTCAAATCGCCATCGATGGTCCAGCATCGAGTGGTAAGAGTACAGTGGCAAAGGTGATTGCCAAAAGATTTGGCTATACTTATTTGGATACAGGGGCTATGTATCGGGCTGCGACTTACTTAGCCTTGCAACATCAGGTGGCTCAAGAAGATAGTGCAGCTATTGTGGCCCTCTTGGATCAATTCCCTATCAGTTTTGGTCGAAATAAAAATGGGGAGCAACTTGTTTTTGTGGGTGATGTGGATATTACCCATGCCATTCGTGAGAATCAAGTGACTAGCAATGTTTCTTGGGTGTCAGCTCTTGCTCCGATTCGTGAGAAATTGGTTGATTTACAGCGCAAGATTGCGGCTCAAGGGGGCATCGTCATGGACGGACGTGATATTGGAACGGTCGTGCTTCCTGATGCAGCATTAAAGATTTTCCTTGTCGCCTCGGTCGAAGAAAGGGCCCTTCGTCGTTTTAAGGAGAATAAGGCTAAGGGAATTCCGACTGATTTAGAGCGCTTAAAAGAAGAGATTGCTCTTCGTGATCATAAGGATAGTACACGGGCCGTGTCTCCTCTTAGGGCAGCAGATGATGCGATTACTTTTGATACGACAGGTGTCTCCATTGAGGGTGTTGTTGAATTTATTTCAAAAAAAGTAAACGAAATTCTTGACAAGTAAAAAAAGTATTGGTATACTGGTAGCATTGAGAAAAGCAGAAGTGAGAGCTTCTCGCCTTGCGACTAACGTTGTCTGGCTCTACGTGTTACAATTTCTTCGGAAGGATAATGATGTAGTGGTGGACTTGTGTTGGCGAGTTCATTTTCTTTTCTCGAAAAAAATAAAATGAGGTGAAAGCCATAGCAAAGCAAGATTTGTTCATCAATGATGAAATTCGTGTGCGTGAAGTTCGTCTTATCGGTCTCGAGGGTGAACAGTTAGGAATTAAACCGCTCAACGAAGCCCAAGCAATAGCTGATAGTGCTAATGTTGATCTAGTGTTGATTCAACCGCAAGCTAAACCACCTGTTGCAAAAATTATGGACTACGGTAAGTTCAAATTTGAGTATCAGAAAAAACAAAAAGAGCAACGTAAGAAACAGAGCGTTGTCACTGTCAAGGAAGTACGTCTGAGTCCGACTATTGATAAGGGAGACTTTGATACAAAACTTCGGAATGCCCGTAAGTTCCTTGAAAAAGGAAATAAGGTAAAGGTATCGATCCGCTTTAAAGGACGGATGATTACCCATAAAGAAGTTGGAGCAAAGGTCTTGGCCGAATTTGCTGAAGCAACGCAAGATATTGCGATTATTGAGCAACGAGCTAAGATGGATGGACGTCAAATGTTCATGCAGCTTGCGCCAGCTTCGGAGAAAAAATAAGCTAACTAAGCAAAAGGAGAATAAACATGCCAAAACAAAAAACTCATCGTGCATCAGCTAAACGTTTCAAACGTACAGGTTCTGGTGGATTGAAACGCTTCCGCGCTTATACTTCCCACCGTTTCCACGGTAAGACTAAAAAACAACGTCGTCACCTTCGTAAAGCAGCGATGGTACATTCAGGTGACTTCAAGCGTATCAAAGCAATGCTAACAGGACTTAAATAAGTCGTACTACTAGAAATTAGAGAATTATTCGGAGGACAATAAAATGGCACGTGTTAAAGGTGGCGTTGTATCACGCAAACGCCGTAAACGTATTTTAAAATTAGCTAAAGGTTATTATGGTGCAAAACATATCTTGTTCCGTACAGCAAAAGAACAAGTCATGAACTCTTACTACTATGCATACCGTGATCGCCGTCAGAAGAAACGTGATTTCCGTAAATTGTGGATTACACGTATCAATGCGGCAGCTCGTATGAATGGTCTTTCCTATTCACAACTGATGCATGGTTTGAAGTTAGCTGAAATCGAAGTGAACCGTAAGATGTTGGCAGACCTTGCTGTTAATGATGCAGCTGCTTTCACAGCACTTGCAGATGCAGCAAAAGCAAAACTTGGCAAATAATCATAAAAAGGTAGACTATTCTGCCTTTTTTGCTTTTTCAAGGGAATAAAAGGCTGTAGAAAAAAGAGTAAGGACTGGGCAGAAGATGCCCAGTCCTTACTCTTTTTTCTCGCTGGATGTTGAATTAGTTGTGGTGGAGCTTTCGTTCGTGCTTGAGGGCTGTGTTGTCTCATGCAGGATGCGATAGCTTGGCGCTTGGAACAGTTCGCTGGTTGATTGACCACCCTTTTGACTGTAGAGACTGGTTGACTTGTCCCCTAACTCCTCCTCAATAGCCAGTTGGGCTTTGAGAGAGTCTATATAAGAGAAGTCTTTCGTTTTTACAGTCGGGAGACCATTATTGAGGAAGCGCAGGAGGTCGCCTGTTTGGATGGCATCGCTAGCAGCCAGCTGGTTTTTTACGTGCGTGCGGATCTCTTCGACCTTTTTGAGTGTATCTTCATCAGGATTGGTAATCTCTTCTCCGGTTGGAGTGCTGTAGAGTTTACCAGCATAGCTGGTGTAGTCTGGCGTAATGAAGTTACCTGGAGTCCGGAGGGCGACAATCTGTTGGTTATCCTTGGATAAGAGGTCCTGTCCAACCTGTAGGTATTTTTTCGCATCAATTCCCAACAGATGCTCTAGAGTAGGGAGAGCATCGATTTCTCCTCCGAAGGTATCGATGATTCGTCCCTTGTTTGTTCCGGGTACCACAATCATATAAGGGACCCGTTGGAGCATGGCATTGTCATAGTCTGACCAGGTTTCAGGATTAGCACCGAGCAAAGGGGCCAGGCTTGGATTACGGGAATTAGAGATTCCATAGTGATCTCCATAAAGGACAATAATCGATTTCTCGTATAGGCCAGTAGCTTTCAAATAGTCAAAGAAGGCTTTGATAGAAGCATCTAAGTAATTAGCAGTAGCAAAGTAGCCATTGATTGTCTCATCCTTGGTATTGGCTAAAGGAAATCCCACTTCATCACCTGTGAGGCTTGTCGTATAGGGATAGTGGTTTGAGACAGTGATAAACTTGGTATAGAAAGGCTGTTGGAGGTGTTCAAAGTATCGGATGGAATCCGCCAACATGACCTTATCATTTAAGCCATATTCAAAGGAATTTTCAGCGGTTGTCGCCGTGAAATAAGATTTATCAAAAAAGTAATTGTAGCCCCATTGTTTGTAGGTGTTGTTTCGATTCCAAAACGCAGCTGCATTTCCATGAAAAACAGCAGAAGTATAGCCGGCTTCTTGGGCGAGGATATGAGGTGCAGCCTGCTGTGTATTGCTCCCCCCGTACTGTACCATGAAAGAACCTTGATTGAGTCCAAAGAGTGAGGTTTCAATCATGGTTTCTGCATCGGATGTTTTTCCAGCCTTTACTTGGTTGAAGAAATTGGAAAAAGCAAAGGTAGAATTGGAGTGATAAAGGGAGTTTAGAAATGGTGTGACCTCATACTCTTTTCCATCGACATGTAATTTATAATCAATAATAAACTGCTGTAGACTCTCCAAGTGCATGTAGATGACATTGCGTCCCTTTGCCAGGCCGAAGTATTCATCGTTTGGCTTGGCATAATGCTCCTCGACGTATTGCTTCACGGGATTCAGGTCCCCTGCCGATGCTTCGGAACGATCTTTGTGAGCATGATAGGTCTGATAAGCATTGTAGCCTAAGAAGGAAGGAAGCCCCAAGGCACGGACGATATAGGTGTTGGAAAAGCCACGTGATAATAGCTCTGGTCGGTCAATTTCTGCTAGAAAAAGATTGATAGAAAAGAGCAGGATGGAAAGGGCGGTAACTGCAAAACTTGACCGCTTGTTGAAAGGTTGCACATCGACAGGAATTTTTTTCTTCATGTATAGATAGGCAAATCCAATAAAATCTAAGAAATAAATCAAATCCCATAGTCTTAAAGCCTTGACGGTCGTTTGAAATAAACCAGCCGCAACACTTGAACTCGCCATCATGGTAGAAATCGAGATGTAATCAGAAAATTCTCTAAAGTAGAGTGCATTGGAAAATAGCCATAAAAACAACAAGAAGTAAAGAAGGCCAGCAGTTCGATAAAACCACTTGGTTGATTTTATGTAGAGAGCTAGACCAATAAAGAGGAGACCGACAGGAAGCGGGTTGATAAAGAGGATAAAATGTTGGTAAAAACTTTTGGTATCTAAATTGAAGTCAACGAGGTAAGCCCATAATGTCTTTATCCAGTAGAGCATGACCAGAATGAGGATAAAGCCGATTCTAGAACGTAAAATTTTTGATAATAGGTAGCGGTTTTTGTTCACAGGAGCCTTCCTTTCTAGTAGTAGTACTTTTTACAAAATCTTAGTTCATTATACCATATTTTTAAAATATTCCTTCATCAGAGAAGTTTTTTTGAGATATAATACAAAATTTGTTATAATCAACTTATGATAGAATTGACAGTAAGCCCCATTGTAGAACGAAAAATTCAGCAAGGAATTTGTGTGCTTGAAGCGCGTGATCTGCCGCATCTTGAGATGGAAAATACCTCGGTCTACCTAGTGAACCAACAAGGAAGATTTTTAGGACAAGCCTATCTTTCTCTCCAGCATAAGGGAGTTGGGTGGTTGATTTCCAAAGAAAAGGTGCCCTTGGACCTAGCTTTTTTTCAGCACCTATTTGCTCTAGCGAGAACAAAACGTCGCTCCTTTGAAGCCTCTGATCGAACCACAGCTTATCGCTTGTTTAATCAAGATGGTGATGGATTTGGAGGTCTCACCATTGACCGTTACAACGATTATGCGGTCTTTGGGTGGTATAATGAGTATGTCTACTCCCTCAAAGAGGAGATAGTTGCTGCTTTTCAAATGGTTTATCCAGAGATTAGGGGAGCCTACGAAAAAATTCGTTTTAAGGGACTAGACTATGAATCTGCCCATCTTTACGGAGATGAGGCTCCAGAGACATTTCCTATTCGAGAACATGGTGTCACCTATCAAGTTTTTTTGAATACAGGCTTGATGACGGGAATTTTTCTGGACCAGCATGAGGTCCGAGGAGCCTTAGTTGACGGGCTGGCAGCAGGTAAACGTCTTTTGAATATGTTTTCCTATACAGCAGCTTTCTCAGTAGCTGCTGCCGTGGGAGGGGCTGCTCAGACAACCTCTGTTGATTTGGCAAAACGTTCGCAAGAGCTATCAGCAGCGCATTTTACAGCTAATAACCTAGCGATGGATCATCACCGTTTCCATGTAATGGATGTCTTTGCTTATTTTAAATATGCAAAGCGAAAGGGACTTTTTTATGATATGATTGTTCTGGATCCTCCAAGTTTTGCACGCAATAAAAAGCAGACCTTCTCAGTAGCCAAGGACTATCATAAGTTGATTGCTCAAGCGCTTGATATTCTCAGTCCAAAGGGGATTCTTATCACCTCCACCAATGCAGCAAATGTCTCTCTCGAAAAATTTAGAAAAGAAATCGAAAAGGGATTCGGTGATTGCAAACATCGCTATCTCGAGACCTATCGCCTTCCGAGCGATTTTGTATTCAATAAAAAAGATGAAAGTAGTAATTACCTCAAGGTCTTTACAATACAGGTAGAAAAATGAAAATAGTAGTACCAGTCATGCCTCGTAGTATCGAGGATGTTGCCAATATCGATTTAGACAGATTAGCAGGAGCTGATCTGATTGAATGGCGAGCTGATTTTCTTCCTAAAGAAGAGATTTTAACGGTTGCACCAGCTGTTTTTGAAAAATTTGTCGGCCGTGAGGTCATCTTTACGTTGAGAACAAGCCGTGAAGGTGGTCAAATTGAGTTGACAAATGAAGAATATATCCAGTTATTAAAGGAAATTGCCAGTCTCTATCAACCTGAATTTATCGATTTTGAATACTATTCGCACAAGGAAGTCTTTGATCAAATGTTGGAGTTTCCAAATCTGGTCTTAAGCTATCATAACTTTGAAGAGACTCCTGAAAATTATATGGAGATTATGTCAGAATTGACCAGCCTATCTCCTGCTGTCGTTAAGATGGCAGTGATGGCAGAAACGGAGCAGGATGTACTGGATGTGATGAATTATACACGTGGGTTCAAGACACTTAATGCAGAGCAGTCCTATGCGACCATGTCTATGGGAGCCTTGGGAAAATTATCGCGTGTTGCAGGAATGCTGACAGGCTCTTGCTGGACTTTTGCAAGCCTAGATGAAGTAAGTGCGCCAGGGCAGATGTCCCTAGCGAATGTACAAAAGATATTGACGGTATTGGAGGAGTAGATGCGGTATTTGACAGCAGGCGAGTCTCATGGTCCACGCTTGACAGCAATTATCGAGGGGGTACCAGCAGGATTAAGTCTTACAGCAGCAGCTATTAACAAGGATTTGAAACGGCGCCAAGGTGGCTATGGTCGTGGTGCTAGGATGCAGATTGAGACAGATCAGGTTGACATCACCTCTGGCGTACGGCATGGAAAAACGACAGGGGCTCCCATCACGCTGCATGTCATGAATAAGGACCATCAAAAATGGTTGGATATTATGGCGGTGGAAGATATTGAAGCCCATCTTAAAAGCAAGCGGAGAATCAAGCATCCCCGCCCGGGTCATGCCGACTTAGTCGGAGGAATCAAGTATCGCTTTGAGGACTTACGCAATTCCTTGGAGCGTTCGAGCGCACGTGAAACCGCTATACGGGTGGCGATTGGAGCCGTTGCTAAGTGCCTGTTGGCAGAGTTGGGGATTGAGACTGCTCATCATGTAGTCGTTTTTGGCGGTAAAGAAATCGCTATTCCCAACGGACTGACAGTAGAAGAGATTCGGAGCCGTGCTAGTGAGTCAGAGCTATCTATTGTTACTCCAGAACGTGAGAAAGAAATCAAAGATTACATTGATCAGGTAAAGCGAGATGGGGACACCATTGGTGGAGTTGTCGAGACGATTGTTTGCGGTGTTCCGGTAGGTTTAGGCTCCTATGTCCATTGGGACCGTAAGTTAGATGCAAAACTGGCGCAAGCTGTTGTATCCATCAATGCCTTTAAGGGAGTGGAATTTGGTCTAGGCTTTCAAGCAGGTTACCGTAAGGGGAGTCAAGTGATGGATGAAATCACTTGGTCAAAGGAAACAGGTTATCGTCGCTTGAGCAACAACCTAGGTGGTTTTGAAGGTGGAATGACCAATGGTGAACCCATTATTGTTCGTGGGGTCATGAAGCCGATTCCGACCCTCTATAAACCCTTGATGTCTGTTGATATTGATAACCATGAGCCTTACAAGGCAACAGTGGAGCGTTCTGATCCAACAGCCTTGCCAGCGGCTGGTCTTGTGATGGAAGCGGTCGTGGCAACAGTTCTTGCGACTGAAATCATCGAAAAATTCTCCGCGGACAATATGGAGGAACTCAAAGAAGCAGTGGCACAACATCGAACATTTGTGAAAGAATTTTAAAAGATGACAAAGACGATTTATATTGTGGGGCTAGGATTGATTGGAAGCTCATTGGCTTTAGGGATTCGTAAGGCTCATCCAGAGTATCGAATTGTCGGCTATAATCGTGGCGAGCAGTCTCGGACAATCGCTTTGAAGCGTGGGATTGTTGATGAGGGAACGGACGATATCAGCCATTTTGCCGCAGAGGCTGATATGATTTTTCTCTGTGTACCCATTCAGCAGACTATCCGCTTTTTAGAGGAATTATCCACCTTACCCCTAAAAGAAGGGGTTATCGTGACGGATGCAGGCTCGACCAAGGAGGCGATTGTAGAGGCTGCAGAAACCTATCTTTCTGCAAAGAACCTTCAGTTTATCGGAGGGCATCCTATGGCAGGAAGTCACAAGACAGGAGCCAATGCAGCGGATGTCCATCTATTCGAGAACGCTTATTATATCCTTACGCCGAGTCGTCTGACGCAAACAAGTACGGTTTCACGTTTAAAAGAGGTTCTCTCAGGACTCCAGGCGCGCTTTGTGGAAATGGACGCTGCCGAGCATGACCGTGTGACGAGTCAGATTTCTCACTTTCCCCACATTCTGGCCTCCAGTCTGATGAACCAGGCAGGAACTTATCGACAAGATCATCCCTTTACCCAGCATTTTGCAGCAGGTGGGTTCAGAGATATGACAAGAATTGCAGAGAGCGATCCAGGGATGTGGACCAGCATTCTGTTGACCAACCAAAGCAACATCATTGAGCGCTTGGAAGAATTTGGAAAGCGTCTGAAAGTCATCCAGCACCAGATTGAAGCGGGTGACGCAGATGCTATATGGCAGTTTTTCAATCAAGGCCGGGAGATTCGTAAGGAAATGGAAATCCACAAGCGAGCTGGAATCGATAGCTTTTATGATCTTTTTATCAATATTCCCGATCAAGAAGATACTATTTTAACAGTTCTTGAATTGCTGAGGGGAATTTCAGTCGTTAATATCCGTATCAATGAGGAGAATCGGGCGGATATTCACGGTGTTTTACAAATTACGTTTAAAAATAAAGAAGATTTGGAGCGGGCTGAGGGCATCATCCGTACCCAAACTAGCTACCAAGTTTTCGTAGATTAGGAGACAACAATGGCACAAAACATTTATGATATTGCAAACGAATTAGAACGTAGCATTCGTCAGTTACCGGAGTATAAGGTAGTTGAGGCAGTCAAGGCTTCAGTTGAAGCCGATAAAGAGGCGAAGAAGTTATTGGAAGAGTACATCTCTTTTCAGAGAGAGGTTCAAGAGCAACTCCAGGCAGGTCAACTACCAGATGGTGATTTGCAGGGACGCTTGCAGGAGTTTAATCAAAAAATTCAAGACAATTCTCTCTTGACAGAATACTTTAGCAAGCAGCAACAGCTTTCTATCTATATTGCAGATTTAGAAAAAATTATTTTTAAGCCCTTAAACGAATTATTGTAGTTTTTTGAACCGACTCCAATAGTTTAGTAGACTATTGGAAGTTGGAGGTAAAGCGGATTGACTCCTATCTATAGTCTAGGAGATGATTGGAGTTTCCTACAGTCCGCTTGACTTGGGAGCTTACAAGAGACGGCAGTTGATAGCTAGGCTAGCAATGCCCATATTGTCATAAGATTTGAACAAATTTAAAAATTGTGTATAAAAATTCTTGACAAGTGGATAAAAATAGTTTATCATTGTACTAACCTAAAAGAAATGAGAAACGGAGAACTATAATATGTTATTGAGTTGTCAACTAACATCAACCAATCATACATATTTCTACAGCTACTTTAGATGGTGTTTGTAGACATGGTAACATGGATGCAAACACGGGAACGTAACGTTTGTATCTATGTGGCTGTGGTAGTTTTGACGATGCCTACATAGATGATACATCTAGATGGCATGTCAAGTCAGTCTGTTTTCATTTTACAGTTTGAATTGAGGGACCGTTTAGATAAATCTAAGGCGGTCCCGTTTTTGTAGTCCAGACCTATCTCATCACTAGGAATTGTGTAGTCTTTTAGTTTGCTTTTAGTACTAGGCAACGAGCTGCAGGCTGCTTCAACAGTCTAATGACTGTTGAAGGTTGGAAATCATACTGACGATAGTCAGTAACAATCGTAGAGTACGGCAAAGCGAGTTCCAATAATCTGGGAGATTATTGGAAGTTGGAAATAGGGAAACGGAGTTTCTAACGACCACTTTTTTGATGAAAGGTGGTCGGCTGAAAACCTCCACTGGAGCTTTTCACTCGTCGAAGTAATAGAAGATAAACTAAATGACTATAGCATCTTTCAGCTAGCTTTTGTCACTGATACCCCATGACATCACTATCAGACTAGGAGCCGCAGCGGCAGAGAGAACTGAACATCCCTCTTATTTTCTGAGTTTGATGTTAAAGGGCATGAGTGGAGTCGCTTACCTAATGAATGTTAGGAATAGGTGGCAATCTAAAAGATACGTTGGAGGATGATAATAGGGAGGGGACGCCCAACCTACTATAATACTCTTTAAAAATCAAAAGGATACTTCGTCCACTCACCTCGGTGAACGCTAGTTCCACCTTCGGCTTCGTTTCCTAGTCTACTTTTGATTTTTATTGAGTATAAGCTAGAAATAAGCTGAGTTTTTTGGCTCGTTTCTAAGGTTGCTTATTTTTACTATTTTTTACTATAAAGGAGATTTCGATTATGGGATTTAAGCAGTTTTTTACAGGTTCAGTAGCCCTTCTTTCAACACTAGCACTCGTTGCTTGTAGCTCTGGGGACAAATCCGTGTCACCAAATAGCGAAAATGTGAAGATTGGAATTATCCAATACGCAGAGCATGATGCCCTATCAGAAGCACGCAAAGGCTTTCTTGAGGCTCTGGAAAAAGGGGGATACACGGAAGGAAAAAATCTTACAGTAGACTACCAAAATGCTCAAGGAGACCAAGCCAATTTACAGACAATGGTCGAACAATTAGCTGGGGAAAATGATGTGAACTTTGCCATAGCAACTCCCGCTGCTCAGGCCTTATTGAGTGCAGATAGTGAGACCCCTTCCCTCTTTACTGCTGTCTCTGATCCAGTCGCTGCAGGTTTGGTCGATTCTTTTGAAAAACCAGGCGGTAATATGACAGGGACAACAGATGCTACAGATGTGGCTGGTCAGATTGAAAAATTGTTAACAGTAGTTCCAACAGCGAAAACGATCGGCATTTTCCATAACTCAAGTGAGGTAAATTCAGAAGTACAGGCCAAGGAAGCTAAGAAGTTGTTAGAAGAACAAGGCTTCAAGGTCGTTGTGAAAACTGTTACCTCTACCAACGATGTTCAACAAGCGATTACTTCGTTGGCAGGACAGGTAGATGCAATTTACCTTCCTTTGGATAACACGGTTGCCTCAACAGCTTCTACTATTGGTGATGTCTTGATGAAGGCAAAAGTGCCAGCTATAGGGAGTGATGAGGCGGTCTTGGAAGCAACTCTCTTTACATACGGAGTAGACTTCCATGCCATCGGTGTGCAGGCTGGTGAGTTGGCACTCAGTATCTTAAAAGGTGAGAAGCCTGAAGATTTAGCAGTGAAAACACCGGAAACAGCAGCGATTGCTGTTAATGAAGAAATGGCAAAAGTAGTTGGAATTGATCCAGAAATGATTAAAAAATTAGGAAAATAAACAATGTAGGAGACAAATCTATGAATAAAATCGGAAAATATCTGCTGAATGCATCTATCGTTGGTCTTAGTACCCTTGCCCTTGCGGCTTGTTCAACCTCAGATAGCAAGAAAGAAAGCGACAATACAGTAAAGGTCGGTATTCTACAGTACATGGAACACGACTCTTTATCAGCTGCTCGCAAAGGATTTGAGGCGGAATTAGCAGAAAATGGTTATAAGGAGGGAGAAAAGATTACCCTTGACTATCAAAATGCGCAAGGAGATCAAGCTAATCTCCAAACGATTTCAGAGCAATTAGTTGGTAACAATGATATTGTCCTAGCCATTGCAACACCGGCTGCTCAAAGTTTGGCCACTATTTCAGCGGATACACCGATTCTATTCACAGCGGTAACCGACCCACAGTCTGCCGACTTGGTTAGTTCTATCAAGGAGCCTGGGGGCTTGTTGACAGGAACCAGCGACCAAGCACCGATTGATAAACAGATTGAATTGCTAGGTCAGGCTGTGCCAGGTGCCAAAACAGTTGGAATCTTGTATACAACGAGCGAACGCAATTCAGAAGTGCAAGTTGAAGAGGCTAAGCCCTTGCTTGAAAAAGCAGGATATAAAGTTGTAATGAAAGGTATTTCCAATACCAATGAGGTCCAAGATGCGGCAACCAGTTTGATGAAGTCGGTCGATGCGGTCTTTATTCCGACAGATAATACTGTTGCCTCCACTATGACCATGATTGGTGAGTTGTCTGTTCAGTATAAGGTACCAGTTATCGGTGGTTCGACAGATATGGTTGATGAAGGTGGCTTGTTGACCTATGGAACAAACTATGAGGCCCTAGGTCGTCAAACAGCTAAAATGGCTATTAAAATTATGGAGGGGGCAGACCCTGCTAAGACGGCCGTCGAATATCCCGCAACCGTTGACCTGCATGTAAATGAAGAAATGGCTAAGAAATTAGGGATCGATACATCAAAACTGTCCGTATCACACTAAACCATCAAAAAAGGAGGAGGAGAAGAAATCAACTCCTCCCGACTAAAGGAGAACATCGTGGATCTTATATTATCAAGTATATCGCAAGGCCTATTGTGGTCCATCATGGCGATTGGAGTTTATTTAACATTTCGTATTTTAGATATTGCTGACCTGACAGCAGAAGGGGCTTATCCCATGGGGGCAGCCATTTGTGCTACAGGAATCGTAAATGGTCTCAATCCCTTACTCGCAACCGTGCTGGCTTTTGTAGGCGGTATGGTTGCTGGTCTGATTTCAGGTCTACTTCATACCAAGATGAAAATTCCAGCCCTGTTAACGGGGATTGTCACCTTAACAGGCTTGTATTCCATTAACTTGAAAATTCTCGGCAAGGCTAATGTGGCACTCTTACGCCAACAAACTCTAGTCACTCAACTGCAGAAAATGGGCTTGTCTAAAACTTATGCAGTCCTGCTCATTGGTGCGATTTTTGTTGTACTTGTGATTGTTTTATTGACCCTATTATTAAATACCCAAGTTGGTCTAGCTCTTCGTTCAACAGGGGATAACATTCCGATGAGTGAGGCCAATGGAATCAATGTTGATAAGATGAAGATATATGGCTACATGTTGTCCAATGGCTTGATTGCACTTTGTGGCGCCCTTTTGACGCAAAACAATGGGTATGCAGATTTGAACTCTGGAACAGGAACCATCGTAATCGGTCTTGCTTCTGTCATTATCGCAGAGGTTATCTTGCGCAATCTTCGTATTGGTTGGCGCTTGCTCTCTGTTGTTCTTGGAGCTGTTGTCTATCGTTTGATTATTCTAGCCATTCTTGAAATTCCGGGCATGGATGCGGACTTGGTAAAATTATTCTCTGCGCTCCTTCTTGCAGTGGTACTGTTTGTACCAGAATTACAGAAAAAGTGGCAGATTCCGAAAGTAACACTGTCAGAAAAATCAGCCTAGGAGGAAGTAGAAAATGACAACAATTTTATCCATTCAAGACATTCATAAGACCTTTGAAGCAGGAACAATCAATGAGAACTATGTCCTGCGTGGCATGAATTTGGATGTTGAAGAAGGAGACTTCATCTCTATTATTGGAGGAAACGGAGCTGGTAAGTCAACATTGATGAACAGTTTGGCAGGAGCCTTGACAGTTGATTCAGGTGACATTTTATTGGAAGGCAAATCAATCAAGAATGTCCCTGCAGCCAAACGGGCGCGCGACATCAGCCGTGTTTTCCAAGATCCCAAAATGGGAACGGCCTCTCGCTTGACTATTGAAGAAAATATGGCGATTGCCTATCGTCGTGGTCTTTCTCGTAGCTTGAGCTGGGGAGTGAAGGATAGTGAGCGCAAGATTTTCAAAGAAGCTCTAAAAGAATTGGGGCTAGGTCTTGAAAATCGGATGAAGGTGGATACGCAATTCTTATCGGGTGGGCAGCGTCAGGCCTTGACACTCCTCATGGCTTCGCTCGTCAAGCCTAAGGTTTTGCTGCTAGACGAACATACGGCAGCCCTTGATCCCAAAACCAGCGATATGGTAATGAAGTTGACTGAAAAAATCGTTGCGAAAGACAAGTTGACAGCTTTGATGATTACTCACAATATGGAAAATGCGATTGAATACGGAAATCGTTTGGTAATGCTTCACCAAGGACAAATCGTTGTTGATGTACGTGGTGAAGAAAAAGCCAATTTGACGGTTCAAGATCTCATGGAGCTATTCCATAAAAATAGTGGTCAAACACTAACAGACGATGAAATGATGTTATGATACAAAGGACGTGAAGTGAGCAAAGCAAAAATAGGAGCTTTTCACTCACCTAGATAAGTTGAAGAAGGCTCCTTTTGATTTTTAAAGAGCATAAGTGGTATCGTCCCATATGATGCTCACCTGCTTTGCTATCCTCGACGAATGTTGACTGACATTGCATACAGGATGTGAGAACAGTTAAAAAATAGGAAATCGAAGCAGATTGCGTTAGTAATCCATCCGATTTCCTATTTTTTAATGCTCTCGTATCTTATATAATTGAGTTCGGACTCAAAATGTGAGAAAAAAGATAGAAATAGTCAGAGGAGTGACTATTTCTACCCGAGGCTACAAATTAGACAGCGAGGTTAGCGGTTGTCGGAGTCGCCTACTTCGATTTCCTATTTTCACTTTGAGTTTTTCACGGGCTTTGTATCTTGTGTAACTGAGTTCGGACTAAGGTCTGTGTGAAAAAGACAATTCCTCCTAGAGTCTCTAGACTCTGCGTCAGAATTCCTATTTTCACTTAGACCTTTTAACGTCCTCACATCTTAATTGAACTCGGACTAAAAGCTCGGAAAAAAGATAGGCAGCTGTTTCAGCTTTAGCTGATTACAGCTGAGAATCCCTTTAGGGATAGATTCCCTCGTGTTCATAGAACACATCGGTAATCTCCTATTTTTCATTTGCTTTTTTAACGTCCTCGTATCTTATATTTCCAGCTCCATTGAGGAAGTGGTGATGAAGTCGATAAAGTTTTTCAAATCTGTGGAGAGTAGCCTATCCTTACGATAGGCAGCATAGTAAATGCGGGCATCTTTCAGTTCTTCCATTTCGATGACCTCAATGTCGTCAATGCGATTTAGAAAATCAAACTTGGGGATAATCGCTAGGCCAAAACCTTGAGCAACGAGACCTGCGACGGTTTCATCTTCGCTGACTTCAAAAGCGATGTGAGGTTTTTCAGCAAAGGGTTGATAGAGCTGCTGGATGACCGGACGGACACCACTACGTTTAGAAAACCAGACTTGTGGAAACAGTAATGTATCCTCCAGACTGATTGTCTCCTGTTTGGTGAGAGGGTGTAGCTTTGGAACGATGAGGACCAAATCTTGAGAGAAGATGGGGATATAAGAAATGGTAGGATAGTCATCTAGCTTGGAACAAAAGGCTAAATCATATTTGTCGTTAATGAGTCCTTCAATCATATCATGTGACATGCCACTATCATTGTGAAAATCAAAGATAGCATCTGTTTCAGGATAGAACTCTATGAACTTGCGTACCAGCTGGGGAACCGCTTTACGGCCGAGAACGCGAAGGAGGGTCAAGTGGATGTTGGGCTTATTGGTATAGCGTCGTTGTAAATTTTGTACTCCTGAGTCCAAAATGGCAAGGGAAGATTGGACAGTTGTATAGAATTCCTTGCCCTGTTCTGTCAAGATGACATTTCGTCCTTGCTTGGTCAATAGGGGGACTTGGAGTTCCTCTTCCAACATGGCAATGGCGTGGCTTAGGGTCGGCTGGGTAATGTGCAGACTTTTGGCAGCCTCAGTATAATGTTCTAAATTGGCTAATGTTAGGAAGTAGCGGAGATGTTGTAAGTTCATAGGCCCTCCTTCTTTCTGCTTGCTCTTATTATATCACAAAATATATAAATTTTTTCTATCAATTATTGTGAAAAAATTCATTAGTAATTTATGTCCCTTCGTTCTATAATATGAACTATAGAAAGTGAAAAAGTTAACAAGGGAGGGACACAAAGATGTCACGTATGTCACCGCTTACGATCAGTTCTTGGACCTTGGGCGATCAATGTCGCTTTGAGGATCGTGTGAAAGCTGCTAAAGAAGCCGGTTATGAAGCCATTGGTCTGCGGGCTGAAACCTATGTTGATGCCTTGAATGAGGGTTTGACAGATCAAGAGATTCTAGCTATACTTGAAAAATATCAACTCATTGTTTCAGAAGTAGAATACATCGTCCAATGGGCAGAAGCCCAAAGAAGTTACGAACAAAAATATAAAGAGCAACTGTGCTTTCATATGTGTCGTCTTTTCAAGGTAGGTCATATTAACTGCGGGTTGATGGAAGACTATTCGATTGAATACACCGCTCAAAAATTAAAAGAATTGTGCCAACGTGCAGGTGATTTGATCATTGGGGTAGAGCCGATGCCTTACAGTGGCTTGCCAACCTTCGATAAGGCCTATGCAGTAGTTAGAGAATCAGGTGCTGAAAATGCCATGTTAATTCTTGATACTTGGCATTGGGTACGGGCAGATCAACCCTATAGAGACCTGACCCCTGAAGAAGCTGCAAAGGTTATCTCTATTCAAATCAATGACGCCTACGAACGTCCATACGCCACATCCATCTTACGTGATGAGTCAATGCACGACCGCTTAGCACCTGGAACAGGTGCGAAAGATACAGCAGGCTTCCTCAAGATGGTCAAAGAAGCGGGGATATTGCCAAAAGTGGTGGGGGTTGAAGTGATTTCAGATGCCATTTTGGCAAAAGGTCTGGCAGAAGCTAGTCACTATACCTTTGCCCACACGAAAAAAGTTTTGGCGGAAGTATGGCCAGAATTATTGCCTTAATTAAAAATAGGAAGAAGGAGAAACAACATGTCAGATACTTGGTTAGGCCTTAGAGGAAAAACAGCAGTTGTAACAGGAGCTGTTGGTGGAATGGGAAAGACTATTGTACAAGAATTTGCAAAACAAGGAACCAATATTGTCTTGTTAGACATTCGTGAGAAAGACCTGAAAGAATATGCGCAAGAAATAGCCGATACATACGGTGTAAAGACACTAGCCATTACGACCAACTCTACCGTGGAAGCAGATGTCGATCGAGCCGTGGAGCTTGCTGTTGAAAAATTTGGAACGGTTGATATTTTGGTCAATACAGCAGCCATGCTTCGTGCTTGTCCACTGGAAGATCTTCCGCTGGAAGAATGGCGGCAGACGGTGGACATCAACCTAACAGGCTATTTCTTGGTATCCCAACGCTTCGGTCGTCAGTTTATCAAGCAAGGAAAGGGAAATATGGTTCATATTTCAACCATTGCCTCTGTTTTCCCAGAAACGTATTCAGCGGCTTATAGTTCCACCAAGGCTGGTGTCAATATGATGTCGCGGCAGATGGCAGCAGAGTGGGGACAATTTGGGGTTCGCAGTAACTGTATCCAACCGTGCTTTGTTAAGACGCCTCTGTCAGAAGCCTTTTATGCAGATCCAACCGTAGAAGAAGGTCGCAAGGCGCTTACTGCCAACAAACGAATTGGAACGACCATGGATATCGCCAATGCTGTCTTGTATCTTGCAAGTGATCGTTCTGACTATACCAACGGACACGAATTACGCGTAGAAGGTGGATTTGGTATCATGATGGGGGATCAGACTCCCAAACCAGGTGGTCGTCGCGAATATGCCATCAAGGAACATAGGGCTTATCTAGAGCGATTAAAGGGAACTAACTAACCTCTTGTGAAGTTCTCCAGCTGCCTTCTTCTGTCCTTGCCTGACTGTAGACTCTTTAAAACTCAAAAGGATACTTTGTCAGCTGAGATGTTCATTGTTTACACTATTTGTATGAAGGGATTATGATGTAAATGTTTAAGAATAATAAATATAATTTTTCGGCTTTCTTGTTATGGATGGCATACTTTTGTCACGGTATCCAAGCCCTAACGATTTCTCAAAATGCAAAATTCTTTGCCGTCAAATGGAATTTGATTAGCACTGCTGATTTGGCTGATCCGGATAAAATGAAGATTGCCACAGCGGCTGTATTGGGAGCGATTGCCTGGACAGGAATCGGAAAAATTTCCTTCCTGATTTTCTCAGGTCCCTTGTCTGATAGAATTGGACGGAAACCATTGATTGTGGCAGGATTGCTTGGGTATGTGTTGATGTTTGGCGCTTTCTTGTTTGCGACCGATCTCTCCATTGCGAAGATTCTTGGATTTGTGGGTGGAGCCATGACTTCTTTATTTGATGGAGCAATCAATCCAGCCTTGTTTGAAATGTATCCGAAGAACAAGGCGACAGCTTCTGTTCTTAGTAAGGCTTTGATTTCTATCTCCTCGATTCTTTATCCGCTATTTGTAGCCTTCCTCGTCACCAATAATCTCAATCCACAAATTGGGATTATCGTACCATTCGCCTTGAGCTTGCTGGTCTTGGTGGGAGTCATCTTTGCCCATTTCCCAGATGCGGATTTGCAAAAAGCAGAGAAACTATCTCCAACAGAAGCTATCCGTCAGCTGGAAGCACGTCAAAGTGCTGCCAGTGCTGGTACCAACAGCGGTCTTGTGAAGAAAAATGAAGGAAAATTTGCGATTGATGGGCTTGTCTTACCACTCTTTGCCCTAACGATTTATTCAAACTTCTATCTTTTTCAACAAGCCTCCAAAATATATGCACAAAATGTGCTCAACATGTCTGAAACAGCAGCAGCATCTGTTACCTCCCTCTACCAATTAGGGGGATTGGTCGCTACTATCGTATTCTCCTTGATGATGGCGCGTGGTATCCGAGATATTGCCATCCTCGTTGTGAGTCCAATCTTTGCAGGTCTCGCAGGCTTGGTGGTATTCCTCGCTCCAAGTCCGACTACCTTGACCATTGCGGGCATTGTCGTTGGTTTTTGTTCAGCTGGTGGTTTACTCCAAATGGGAAATGCGGTCTTGAACCAATTCTTTGATACCAACAAAGGTCGTAATACAAGTATCTATTACTTTGTCATGGCTCTTGGTTCCTACATTGTCCCACAATTAGCGGCTAACTTGATTGCTTCAGGACAAGCAGAGATTATCATGGTAATTGTAGCGGTAACGGGGATTGCTTCAGCGGCCTTGATGCTGTTTGCTGGGACACGCTATCGTCATATTTTTGGAGTATCGGTTTTCTCAAACTCTAAGAAATAATACTTTATAGACATCGAAATCAGAATAGACAAAGGGAACTGAAGGTGTTTGAAATAGTTGATAGCTATTCCAAGCTGGGAAACTTTCGCAGGAGCTGTTGACAGGTCAGAATTTCTGTTTTCCCTTGGTCTTTACATCTTCAATGACATCAGGGCTTGATGTTGACGAGTATAAAGGCTGAAGCAACAATAATGAACTGGAGACGATAAGAGTAGGAACTCCCCTAGAGCAGTTGTCGGAGTTTCTGTGATAGACTTTTAGTTTACTTTTTGTACTTGTTTCTAAAGAGCAGGAGAATCTGTCTTTGCAATACTGATTTGGAATGAGAGGGGAATAGGATTCCTGTGAGTAAAAATAAATATATACCAACCATCAGTAGTTTGTATGTAAACTACATTTTTCAGGGGATTGCGACGATTATTGTATCGCAAAACATGTCCGTACTCCGTGAGAATTGGGGTGCAAGTATCAGTCAGATTACTCTCGTTATCAGCGCGATCGGACTGGGGCGCATTTTAAGTATCAATACGGCTGGAGTGATTTCGGACACCCTTGGCCGCAGATGTGCGGTACTGTTAGGGATTGTCTCGTATATCATCTTCTTTATCGGTCTGCTCCTTGCGCCAAATTACATTGTGGCCTTTATTATCTCGATTTTTGCAGGATTCGGGAATGCGTTTTTGGATACGAGTACCTATCCAGTTGTTGTCGAAGCCTTTGAGAATCGTAGTAGTAATAGTGCCTTGAGTGTTTTGAATAAAGCATTTATTTCTATGGGTCAGTTTGTCTTTCCCATCATTACTAGCTTCATTTTAAAAAATGGTCATTATTTTGGTTGGACCTTTATTGTATCAGCTATTTGTATGATATTGAATTTAGTGGTCTCTCTAAAATTACCTTTTCCTGCGGTTGAGAAAAAGCCAGAAGTGGAGATGAAGGCCACTGTTGAGGCAGCTTCTGTAGCTCGTCATGGACAGGCAAACTTTAGGGTGGAGGGACTCGCCTTACTCACGTTTTCCTTTGTCTCTGTTTCGCTCTTTAATATCTACATCACTTGGATTCCCTCCTTTGCCCAGCAGGCAATAGGAATGGCAGAAGCCGACAGTCTAATCTTGGTGAGTGCCTATAGCATTTTTTCCTTTGTTTCTGTCTTTCTGACCTCCTTTATTGTCAATCGTGGCATTAATGTTCCTACCTTCATGATTTTTTGTACGACGACGACAGGCCTTGCCCTGCTCTTGATGATTCTCCTTCCGAATCTTTATACGGTCATGTTTTCAACTTTTGTCGTTGGCTTTTTTGCAGCAGGAGGAATCTGGCAGCTGGGTCTTGCCATCTTGCTCGAATTTTTCCCTTTCAAGCGTGGATTGATTACGAGCTATTATTCGCTTGCAACATCGATTGCGGTCATGGGGATTCCTTATTTGACCGGGGTGTTAGCGGAGCAAAATTTGAATTATATATTCATACTGATCATTAGTCTGGCCTTTCTAGGCTCAGCGTGTCTATTCATCGTACACAAGCGTTATCAAACAATTTTTATACTCAATAAACAGCAGCAAGTAGACTAGGAAGCTGGCCGAATGGAACACAGGCAAAAATCTCGGAAAAGGTAGGCAGCTGTTTTGGCTTTAGCCAATTACAGATGAGAATCCCTTTAAGGGGGTAGGCAGCTGTTTCGGCTTTAGCCGATTACAGATGAGAATCCCTTTAAGGGGGTAGGTAGCTGTTTCGGCTTTAGCCAATTACAGATGAGATTGAAACAGTTCGGGGAACTGTTTCAACTGGTCACCCAAAAAGAAGAAAGTGACCATAGAAGCCCGAGCCTAAAAATTAGACAGCGAGGTTAGCGGTTGTCTGAGTCACCTGCCCCAATTCCCTATTTTTGCCGTAGCTGTTGCAGGCCTTGCCTGCTTTACAGATATGGATGCCCTTTGGGTACTTACATTTTCTTAACGTCCTCACATCTTACTTGAGCTGGTTTAGTATTACAAATAATAGAAAGAGGTATCTATATGTCAGAACGTCTGTCAGGACACACTTTATTAGTTAGCTTGATTGCTACTCCCATTCGCCATAGTCTCTCTCCCAAAATGCACAATGAAGCCTATGCCAAACTGGGGTTAGACTATGCCTACTTGGCTTTTGAAGTGGGACAGGAGGAATTAGCAGATGCAGTCCAAGGTATTCGTGCCTTGGGTATTCGTGGTTCCAATGTTTCAATGCCAAATAAACAGGCCATCATTCCTTATTTAGACGAGTTATCACCAGCAGCAGAATTGGTTGGTGCAGTCAATACCGTGGTGAATAAGGACGGTAAGGGGCATCTAGTAGGGCATTGCACAGATGGTACAGGTGCAGTTCGAGCCTTAGCAGCCGAAGGTGTGGAGGTTAAAGACCAAATTATCACCTTGGCAGGTGCTGGTGGAGCCGGCACAGCGATTGCTATTCAGCTAGGACTAGATGGGGCAAAAGAAGTTCGGATTTTCAATATCAAGGACAAATGCTATGAAAATGCAGAGAAAACCGTTGAAAAATTAAATCACCGCACGGAAACCAAGGCGAGTTTGCATGATTTGGAAGATACAGCAACCTTCTATCAATCGATTGCAGAAAGTTCCATCTTTATTGACGCAACTGGTGTGGGTATGAAGCCATTAGAAAGTCAAAAACTGATCAATGATCCATCCGTCATTCGCCCGGACCTCGTAGTTTTTGATGTGGTCTATAGTCCAGCAGAAACAGAGTTGCTCCGCTTTGCCAAAGAACATGGAGCGAAAAAAGCCATCAATGGTATCGGTATGATGATCTACCAAGGAGCAGAGGCTTTCAAACTCCATACAGGAGAAGATATGCCAGTTGACTACATCCGAGACCTCTTCTTTGGTGGAGATGTGAAGTAAAAGCTGTTATAAAAGATAGTAACAAACAAGGATTATTTTCGCTAAATAGTCCTTTTTTCTCGAGTTTCTAGCCCTTGGTAGCCATTTCGTTTCCTGGTTTGATTTTTATTGAAGTAGAAAAAATAGTGTTGCTATCAATCAGGAGCTGGTGTAAAACATAGATGAAATTTATCGATTGGCAAAATATATCTATTAGATTTGGTAGGTAGGATTTGGTATACTTTTAAGTGAATATTATCACAAAAAGGTGGTTGAGATGAACAATAATGTTAAGTATGTAAGGGTTGGAGATGTTACCTTTGGTAAGGGAAGACCCAAAATCATAGTGCCTTTAGTTGGCAAAACAGCAGAGAGTATTTTGACAGTAGCCACACAAGCCAAGGACTTGGATTGTGATGTGGTGGAGTGGCGGATTGATTTCTATGACGATGTGACGCAGCCAGAATCAGTAGCAAGCCTTTCACATCAGGTGAGGCAAGCGGCAGGAAAACCCCTTCTTGTAACCTTTCGTACGGCAAAAGAAGGTGGTGTCTTAGAGATTTCAGATGACCTATATTTTGAGATTTACCGTGCTGTACTAGAAAAGGGGCAGGCAGATTTGATAGATCTGGAGCTCTTCATGCCAGAAAAAGAAGTGGCAGCAATGATTGCACTTGCAAATGAAAAAGAAGTGAAAGTCGTGATGTGTAACCATGACTTTGATGCGACACCTGCTAAGGAAGAAATTATCCGTAGACTCCGTCTCATGGAAGCTAGAGACGCGGACATTTGTAAGATTGCTGTGATGCCTCAGTCTAATCAAGATGTTCTGACCCTCCTTCAAGCTACTGCTGAGGTTTCTAAAACTGCAAGCCGTCCCTTGATTACGATGTCAATGGGAGCGCTCGGGATGGTTAGTCGTGTTAGTGGTGAAGTCTTTGGCTCGTCGGCAACCTTTGGAGCCGCTGCTCAGGCCTCCGCACCTGGACAAGTTCCTGTTACTGCCTTGCGGGAGATGTTAACCACTTTACAATTAACAAATGAGGAATAAAATATGACAAAAGAACTTTTTGATACCGTTCGTTTGGCTTCTGGACTAGAGCTAAAAAATAGGGTCGTCGTCTCTCCGATGACTACCCAATCTGCTTATTTTGATGGAAGTATGACAGAAGAATTGATTAGCTACTACGCTCATCGCGCTGGTGAGGTCGGTGCTGTTATCGTAGAGTCTGCCTTTGTGGAAAACTATGGTCGTGGCTTCTACGGTGCGCTAGGGATCGACAAGGACGATAAGATTGAAGGACTGGCTCGCCTGGCAAAAGCTATTCAAGAAAAGGGGTCAAAAGCCTTTATTCAAATTTATCATGCAGGTCGGATGGCTTTTCCAGAAATGAATGAAGGGAAAAATCCGATTTCTGCTTCCGCAGTAGCAGCACTCCGCCCCAATGCCCCTGTTCCCACAGAGATGACCCATCGAGAGATTTTGGACATGATTGCTGCCTTTGCCGAAGGGGTTCGCCGTGCCATTCGAGCTGGTTTTGATGGTGTAGAGCTACATGGAGCCAATACCTATCTGATCCAGCAATTCTTTTCTCCCCACTCCAATCGTCGTGAAGATGCCTGGGGTGGCAATAGAGAAAAACGGGTGAAATTTCCAGTAGAGGTCGTTAAGGCAGCGAAACGCATTATCGAAGAAGAA
Source organism: Streptococcus azizii (assembly GCF_001984715.1). Classification (GTDB taxonomy): domain Bacteria; phylum Bacillota; class Bacilli; order Lactobacillales; family Streptococcaceae; genus Streptococcus; species Streptococcus azizii. The sequence continues at coordinate 18,046 of NZ_MSPR01000016.1, read as the reverse complement.
GGGGCAGAAAACTTTGTTCTAGGCTATCGTTTTTCACCAGAAGAACTGGAAGAGCCGGGGATTTGTTTTGAAGACACCATGTATCTCTTGAACACCTTGGCAGAATACGACTTGGATTATGTTCATTTCTCAATGGGAATCTACAATCGCTCGTCAATTATAAAGATAGATGATACGGAAATGCTCATCACCAAATTCCTTGAACAGCGTTCTGAAAAATTAGCGAATATTCCTGTCATGGGCGTTGGAGGTATTCTCCAAAAGGCCGATGCTGAGGGGGCTTTAGCAGCAGGTTATGATCTATTAGCCGTTGCCAAAGGTTTCTTGACAGAGCCAGACTGGCTGAGTGTGATTCGTGAGGGGAAAGAAGCTCGTCCCTTTGCAGATATTCATGATCGCGAAGCACTCGTTATCCCATCACCTTTATGGCAATTTATGGATGATACCTTCTTCCTAGTGAAAGATATTGAGGCAGAAAAGAAAAAACAAGCCCGTTTGGCAGAGTTGATGGATCAAGATTTATCCTTTACTCCTGGTCAATACCATGTCACAGCGCATGGGCATAACAGCGAATTGCCAATGCTTGTAACATTTGATGACACACGCATTACAGCTATTGAAATTGATAGTGGTGGGGAGTCAGAGGGTCTATCTGACTTGGTATTTGAACGGCTGCCAAAACAAATCATTGAGTTCCAAACCCTCAATGTCGATGCTGTGTCAGGTGCCTCCTCTACCAGTCAAGGGGTTATTGATGGGGTAGCAGCAGCAGCCCTTCAAGCCAGTGGTCAGGATGCAGTGGATGTACTGAAAGCCCGCCAAAAGCCAGTCATCGAGCGTTCAACAGCAGTTATGGAGGAAAGAGCTGATGTCGTCGTTGTTGGTGGTGGAGCAGCAGGGATTGCAGCAGCCCTTAGGGCAGAAGAACTAGGCCTATCAGTAACACTGATTGAAAAACTCAGCTTTATCGGTGGTGCGATTTCGGTTTCAGGAGGAAATCAGGTTGTGATGGGGTCTCGCCTTCAACACGAATCAGGTGTAGTGGACGATACGCCTCAGCTGATGATCGAAGATTTTCTGGAAAATGGAAACCATAAAAATGTCAGGGAACTCCTTGAGCTTTTAGCCAACAATGTTGGTCAAGCAACAGATTGGGTTCATGATTATGTTGGTGTTGAGTATGATATGGCTGGAGGCTTGCATGTTCTAGCGGAATACCGTAAGGATAGGGAATTGGCTTATGCCCATGGAGGTCATGGATTTGCAGCCTCAGTCCGAGCGAAAATGGCTGCCTCATCTGTAAACCTGCTCCTTCAAACCAAGGCTGAAAAACTCTTGACAGATGATCAAGGGCGTGTGACAGGCCTCGTTGCTGTTGAAGAAAACGGGACCACCCATCGTATCTCCTCGAAGGCGGTAATTCTCACAACAGGTGGATATGGAAATAACAAGGCCATGCTCTCAGATGAGTTGAAAGATGTCCTGTTCTATGGGACGCGCTCCTCTATGGGAGAAGGAGTACAGATGGCACAAGCACCGGATGTCAATGCCGCAACTCTGATGATGGAGCTAGGAAAGATCTATCCAAATGGTGTTGAGGTTTCACCAGGGACTGCTAAGTCAACCATTGGAGGAAACATCGCCGTCCTTCGTGAAAATGGTCTCTTGGTCAATACCAATGGACAACGGGTAGTGAATGAACGAGCAAGTAACCATGACATTCTCGATGTTCTTATGGAGCAAGAATCAAAAGTTCTCTATCTCTTGCTCGACCAGCACCACTTCTCCATCTTCCGCAAGGAGATTGCAGAAGGTGGTATTTCAGAAAAAGAAGTGGAAGAATGGTTAGACAGTAATGGTCGTAAGACTCCCTATCTTTTCCATGCGGAAACGCTAGAAGAACTGGCAGATTTAGCAGGCATGGATACCCATGCTCTGGCTAATACTGTAGCACGCTTCAATCGCTTTGTTGCAAATGGAAAAGATGAGGATTTCAACCGTCAAATCGAATTCCTACAAGTTCCAATCGGTTCAGGACCTTACTATATGATTGAACAAAAACCGCGTTTTGCAACGACTATGGGTGGTCTAGTGGTCAATGATCGACTAGAGGTTATGAACCAAGAAGGTCAAACGATTACAGGCTTATATGCTGCTGGTGAGGTAGTCGGTGGTGTCATGGGAACAGACTCACCATCTGGCGCCAATAATGCTTGGGCCCTCACCTCTGGTAAACTAGCTGCAGAGCAAGTTGCAACCTAAATCAGATAAACATCAAAAGAGTTTGGGCTAATCTCAGACTCTTTTCTGCTTTCTATTGCAGTCATGTATGTACCAATTTATAGTGCTTTTGTTTTCGTACTCTTTAAAAATCAACAGGCTACTTGGTCAACTCGTGTCAACCAGTCTAGGGATAGACTGTTGAAGGTTGGAGATAGACCGAGTGGCACTCGTGTCAGGTTGTAGACAAAGTATCTCTGAGAAAATTTGTCAATGTCAATATCGAAGGATAGTATCAGTGCTCTTATCTCTTCGTGAAAAGGCGAGCGAAGCGAGCTCATAACCGCTACTTTACGCCGTAGCAAAAAACACCAGAAACGTTATGTTTCTGGTGTTCGGAGATTTTGAGACTTAGGCTCAAAATCTAGGCATGAAATCCCGTAGGGAGTTGCTGCCGTCCGTGCTACCTAAGTAAAGTATCATAATAAAATAATCGTTTTGAAGAAAATAAACTTTTTCTTCAGTCTAAAACGAGTGGCACTCGTGTCAAACGCTCTCGTATCTTGTGTAATTGAACTCGGGCTACGAGCTGTGCAAAAAAGATAGTTTTTCCTAGAACTTGAGGTTCTGCGTCAAAACTCCTATTTTTGCTTTGCTCGCTTAACGCCCTTTGTATCTTGTGTAATTGAACACGAGCTACAACTCACTGCCAAAAAGACCAATCTCATTGGTTGCAAGCCAACCTGCTTCGATTGTCTATTTTGTCTAGGAGTTGCTTCAACAGTCTAGGGATAGACTGTTGAAGGTTGGAAATAGAACGAGTATTACTTGTATCAATCGCTCTCGTATCTTGATGAGTGACAACCTCCACTGGAGGCTGTCAGTCAGCCCCTTTCCTTCAAAGCAGATGGAAGGATTGAGAAAAAAGAAAGCAGTACGAAAAAAGAATGAAAAGTTTACCTAAATATGGTAGAATACTGACTAAGAATAGTGTATTGGACAAATATAGGAGGAATACTGATGGCACGTAAAGTAGGAATTATTGGATTAGGTCATGTAGGAGCAACTGTGGCACATGGATTGATAGCACAAGGAGCCTTCGATGATTATGTCTTGATTGATACTAATGAGGAAAAGGTTGCAGCAGAAGCGATGGATTTTGCAGATGCAGCAGCCAATCTTTTCCATCATCCAAACATCATTGTCAATGATTATCAGGCCTTGGCAGATGCAGATGTAGTCATTTCAACATTGGGAAATATTAAGCTGCAAGATAATCCCAATGCTGATCGCTTTGCAGAGCTTCCCTTTACTGCAAAAGAAGTTCCGATTGTTGCGCAGCAATTAAAGGCTGTTGGCTTCAAAGGAATCCTAGTAGTCGTTTCCAATCCAGTCGATGTGGTGACAAGCCTCTATCAGAAATATACAGGCCTCCCCAAAGAACGTGTCATCGGGACAGGAACCTTGCTCGATACCGCAAGGATGAAGCGGGCAGTCGCTCAGCACTTTACAATCGATGCTCGAAGCGTACAGGGCTATAATCTAGGGGAGCATGGAAATTCCCAATTTACAGCCTGGAGTCAAGTCAAGGTCAAGGGACAGGAGATTGCTACTTTCCTGAGTGCAGCTGAGTTAGCCGTATTGGAAAAGGCAGCCATTACAGGTGGTCATACCGTCTTTTACGCTAAAAAATACACCTCCTACGGTATTGCAAGCGCAACGATTCGGTTAGTGTTAGCTATCGTGTCAGATGCGCATGAAGAGCTGCCAGTCTCTCACTACTATGAGCCTTTAGAGACCTATCTTAGCTATCCAGCGATTGTTGGGCGAAAAGGCATCATCGAGCGAGTTCAGCTACAGTTAACAAGGGACGAAGAAGAAAAATTAGCAGCTTCCGCCCATTTTATTCAGGAAAAATTTACCGAGAGTTTGGCAGTCAAAAAGGAATGATGACCACTAAGATGTGAAGCCGTTAAAAACCGAATGAAAAATAGGAAATCGAAGCAGGTTGCTTTGCAACCACTAACCTCGCTCTTCCATTTTTACGGGCTTCTATGGTCACTTTCATATTTCTAGGTGACCAGTTGCAACAGTTCCCCGAACTGTTGCAATCTCATCTGTAATCGGCTAAAGCCAAAATAGCTGCCTATTTTTTCACACAGAGTTTAGGACGTGTTCAATTAAGATGGAAGTTTTACACTGTGAATGCAGCTTCCTAAGCTGTAACGAGAGGTACTTTCGGTCGAAATAAGGTAAAAAATGAGAGGAGGAACAACAGCATGCAATTAAGGACAAATGTAGACAGACTGGCAGGCCATCTGCGTGTACCAGGAGATAAATCGATCAGTCACCGCTCTATTATGTTTGGTAGTCTGGCACAAGGTGTGACCAAGGTGTCTGGTATGTTACGTGGAGAAGATGTCCTATCCACCATGCAGGTCTTTCGTGACTTGGGAGTCCAGATTGAAGACAAGGGAGAAGTCGTGGAGATTCACGGTGTGGGATTTGACGGACTACAGGCTCCCATAGTTCCCCTTGATATGGGAAATTCGGGTACCTCTATTCGCCTGATTGCAGGCATCTTGGCTGGTCAAGATTTTGAGGTGCGGATGGTGGGGGATGACAGCCTTTCCAAACGTCCCATGGACCGTATAACGACACCCTTGCGGCAAATGGGGGTAACGATTACAGGGGAAACCGAACGTGATCTCCCCCCTCTGATTATGAAAGGGAGCAAACAGCTGGAAGCCATTCACTATCAACTTCCCATTGCCTCAGCCCAGGTCAAGTCAGCCCTTATTTTTGCAGCCCTACAGGCTCAAGGAGAATCTGTTATTGTTGAAAAGGCAAGGACTCGCAATCATACGGAGGATATGCTTCAACAGTTTGGAGGAACCATTGAAATCAATGGCAAGGAAATCCGTATTACAGGAGGACAGAATCTCATAGCCCAAGAAGTAGAGGTACCGGGTGATATTTCGAGTGCAGCTTTTTGGCTAGTCGCAGGACTTATTGTACCAAAGGCTAAGATTGTACTTGAAAATGTTGGGATTAGCGAAACCAGAACAGGAATTTTAGAGGTGATACAAGCGATGGGAGGAAATTTCACCATCAGTCAGGTAGATGAAGTGGCAAAAGCAGCAACTATCACAGTAGAGACTTCTGAACTAAAGGGAGTAGAGATTGCAGGTGACCTCATTCCACGTTTGATTGACGAGCTTCCTATTATTGCACTGTTAGCAACGCAGGCAAATGGCACCACCATCATCAAAGATGCAGAAGAACTCAAGGTAAAAGAGACCGATCGCATTCAGGTGGTGTCAGATGTCTTAAATAGCATGGGAGCAGCTATTACACCGACTGAGGATGGGATGATTATCAAAGGACGGACTCCGCTTCATGGGGCAAGGGTCAATACACTGGGAGATCATCGAATCGGTATGATGACAGCTATTGCCAGCCTCTTAGTGAAAGAGGGCGAGGTCTATCTGGAGCGGGCAGAAGCCATCAATACGAGCTATCCAGATTTCTTTACTGACTTACAAGGATTGATAGAGGAGAAGTAGTATGGCAGTTATTTTACTAGGTTTTATGGGAGCAGGAAAGACAACCGTTTCTCAGCATATAGACCGTCCTTTTTACGATATGGATACAATCATAGAAGAAAAGATAGGGATGTCTATCTCTGACTTTTTTGCCAAGGAGGGCGAGGCTGCTTTTCGGAAATTGGAATCGCAAACCCTAGAAGAACTCCTACAACTAGAGGGAGATTATATTATTTCGACAGGTGGTGGCGTGGTTCTCTCCGAAAAAAATCGAGACCTTCTCCGCCAAAATCGCAAGGATAATGTGTTGTTAGCCGCCTCATTTGAGGTCTTATATGAGCGGATTAAGCAGGATCGTATCTTCCAACGTCCCTTATTTTTAAATAATTCAAAAGAGGATTTCCATGGTATTTATGAGCGTCGGATGATGCTCTATGAGGGCTTGTCTGATGTCATCATCAATACAGACCATCGTACCCCAGAAGAAGTAGCAAGGATTATTCGATGTATATAGCATTTTTAGGTCCGCGAGGTTCCTTTACGTATCAGGTAGCACAACAGGCCTTCCCGACAGCAAAATTGGTGCCTTATGACACGATTACAGAGGTCATGAAAGCTGTGGAAGAGCAGGCTGTCGATTATTCGGTTATTCCAGTTGAAAACTCGATTGAAGGGAGTGTCCATGAGACAGTTGACTATCTTTTTCATCAGGCAGACTTGCGAGCTGTAGCCGAGGTTATACAGCCGATTTTCCAGCAGTTAATGGCGACTGACCCATCAACCGATATTCAAGTGATTTACTCGCATCCTCAAGCCTTGGCACAAGCAAAAAAATATATTGATGTGCATTATCCACAGGCACGGCTTGAAGCCACAGCTAGTACAGCTTATGCAGCGCGTTTTGTAGCCAGTCATCCCAAGCAGCTCTTTGCCGCTATCGCGCCACAGGCAGCAGCTAAGGAGTACGGTCTTACCATCGTCGCACGGGACATTCAGGAAATGGCTCAAAATTTTACTCGTTTTTGGGTCTTGGGAAGTGGGGCTGTCACCTTGCCACTTGTTCAGACTGGCAGAAAATGTTCGCTAGCATTGACCCTACCAGAGAATCTACCAGGTGCTCTTTATAAGGCGATGTCAGTCTTTGCTTGGCGGGGAATTGATTTAACTAAGATAGAAAGTAGACCTTTAAAAACAGCTTTGGGAGAGTATTTTTTCATCCTTGATGTAGCCAATACTCAAGCAGTATTATTGGACTATGCCTTAAAAGAATTGACAAGTCTAGGAATTTCTTATAAGATTTTAGGAGACTATTTTATTTATCAGGCTCAATGAAGAGGAAAGTACAATGACAGAATATGAGAAGCGCCTCACCCACCATGAGGAATTACGATTAGACTACTTACGAAAAAACATTCACTATCTAAATGATAGGGAGCAAAGAGAATTAGCTTACCTAGAACGCAAATTGCAAGGAGATAGTGTGTATTCACAGAGTCCTGACCATCGTAGAAATCGCCCGCTAGAGGTAGAGGAGTGGACGGAAGAGCCAGAGGATTTCCTCGATTCTGATTTAGGACCAGCGGGGGACGTTTTACCAGCCTATCCACGCCAGAAAAAGAAAAGGCCCAAGGAACACCCCATCAAGAAAGCCAAGATTCGCAAGAAGAAAAAAGGACGGATGAAACGTCTCTTCATGGTATTATTGTTGGGACTTGTCTTGCTACTTGGTGGCTTTGGCTTTATGTTCATCAAAGGGATGAATAGTATTGACACCAAAGCCTCGGTGGAACCGTTTAATGGTCAAGCAACCAGTAATGGGGTCAATATTCTGATTCTCGGGACAGATGGACGGGCTGGCGAGAGTACAGATATGACACGGACAGATTCCATCATGGTCTTAAATGTGAATAATAAGGAAAAAAAAGTGAAACTTGTTAGTTTCATGCGGGATACCTTAATCGATATTGGTGGCTCGGACTATAAGTTAAACAGTGCCTATACATTCGGGGAACAAAATAATCATAAGGGTGCTGAAAATGTCCGAGAAGTCCTAAAAGAAAATTTTGATATTGATATCCAATACTATGCTCTCGTTGATTTTTCGGCCTTTGCAACAGCTATCGATACCCTCTTTCCGGAAGGGGTGACCATCGATGCCCAGTTTGCTCCTATCAATGGCCAAGTTGTTCCAGAGGTTACGATTAAGGATGACCTTCATATGGAAAATGGTACCATTCCAACTATAACGATTCCAGTGGGCGTTCAGCAGATGGATGGTAGCACCCTGTTACATTACGCGCGCTTTAGAAGTGATGATGAGGTGGACTATGGACGTACCAAGCGTCAACAACAGGTGATTGCAGCCATTTTAACCCAGGCTAAAAACCCAATGAAGCTCTTTTCAGGAGCCGAGGCACTGGGAAAAGTCTATGCCCTAACCTCTACAAATATTCCGCCAAGTTTTCTCGTCACGAGTGGCCCTCGTATGCTGCTGGATGCTCAAAATGGAGTAGAGCAGACAACGATTCCAGCCATTGGTGATTGGATTGATGAGTATGATGTGTATGGCGGTCTAGGAATTAAGATTGACTTTGAAAAGTATCAGACAAAACTTTCTGAGCTGGGCTTGCGCTAACTATGCTATAATGGAGAGGCGGAAGTCTCTCTTTTTCTACCTGAGCTAAAAAATGGAAGAGTGAGGATAGTCAGGGGATTGCAACAGTTCAGTGAACTGTTGCAACTGGTCACCTAGAAACAAGAAAGTGACCATAGAATCCTGAGTTTAAAAACTAAGTAGCGAAGATAGTTAGGGAAGTAAAATAATCCAGTGAAGTGAGATAGTTCAGTGAACTGTTGCAACTGGTCACCCAAAAACAAGAAGGTGACCATAGAATCCCGAACTAAGAAATTAAAAGGTGAGGGAATTTGTCATTGAACCTAAAAACAAAGAAGCGAGGATAGTCAATCGAGTAGGGGGTAATCTCTAACCTCTACTCGATTGAAAGAGGTCCAACCTTTCACAATTCTCGGTTGTGAAAGCTAGTCTGATGTTGGTGTTTATTGAGTATTAGAATGAGGAAAATATGTTCGTAAAAAATGATATGATTGAAGTGGAAATTGTAGATGTCACCCATGAAGGGCAGGGTGTGGCTAAAATTGATGGTTTTGTTTTCTTTGTGGAGAATGCTCTTCCGGGTGAACTAATCCGCATGCGCGTTTTAAAGACAAAAAAATCCATTGGCTATGGGAAGGTGGAAGAATATATCCGAGTATCTGAACACCGGAATCAAGATGTAGATACTGCTTACTTGCGCACTGGAATTGCGGATTTTGGACATTTGTCTTACAGTGAGCAACTCAAATTTAAACGCAAGCAAGTGGTGGACAATCTCTATAAGACCGCAGGCATTTCAGATGTCGAAGTGGCAGATACCTTAGGTATGGAGTATCCTTTTGCCTATCGGAATAAAGCTACGGTTCCTGTTCGCCGCGTCAATGGTCAGCTCCATACGGGTTTTTTCCGCAAACATTCTCATGACCTCCTTCCTATTGAGGACTACTATATTCAGGAGAAGGAGATCGATCGTCTGATCAATTTCACGCGCGATTTGCTACGTCGCTACGACAGTAAACCTTATGATGAAAAAGAGCAGACAGGTCTCATTCGTAACCTGGTGATCCGGCGCGGGCATTATTCTGGCGAAATGATGTTGATAGTTGTCACCACACGCTCAAAAGTTTTCCGTATTGAGCAAATGATTGAGCAGATTGTCACAGCCTTTCCAGCTGTCGTCTCCATTATCCAAAATATCAATGATCAACATACCAATGCCATATTTGGCAAGGAGTTCCGCCTTTTATATGGAAAAGAGACCATAGAAGATAGCATGCTAGGCAATGTCTACGAGATCTCCGCCCAGTCCTTTTACCAAGTAAATACGGTCATGGCGGAAAAACTCTATCAGACAGCCATTGATTTTTCTGATCTGACAGCTGATGACGTGGTTATTGATGCCTATTCTGGTATTGGCACCATCGGCCTGTCGTTTGCGAAAGATGTTAAAGCAGTTTATGGCGTAGAAGTAATTGAGACAGCTGTCCGTGATGCAAAGAAAAATGCCGAGCGAAACGGGATTACCAATGCCCACTATGTAGCCGATTCTGCTGAACATGCGATGACTAAATGGAGCCAAGAAGGCATCAAACCGACTGTTATTGTCGTTGACCCACCCCGCAAAGGACTGACTGAAAGTTTCATCAAGGCAAGCTGTGCCATGCAAGCTCAAAAAATCACCTACATCTCCTGCAACCCAGCCACCATGGCGCGTGACATCAAACTCTATGAAGAACTAGGCTATACATTGACCAAGGTCCAGCCGGTGGACCTCTTCCCACAGACGCATCACATAGAAGTTGTTGGTTTGTTAGTAAAACGCAAGTAACCTGTCTAGCTTGCTCTCTTGATTTCTGGCAAGCTACTTCAAAGGTCCACTGGACCTTTGAACTCCCACAGACGCATCACGTCGAGTGTGTAGCTCTGCTCGTAAAAGCCTAGAAACCCTTGAACGAAAGGGATAATGAAAAGCCTTGATTGCAAGGCTTTTTCTTGTATGATGGGGAAGTATCAGAGTGAGAAAATTTTTGGAGTGAGTAGAAGTGATAGCAAGAAATTATCCCATTCTATTTCTATTTACCCTGTGGGGACGTGTTTGTTTCCATTGACTAGGAGTTTGAGGGGAAAGAAACATAGCTAACGGCCATGAATAAATTATTGAAATGCTTCTTTTTATACCAAGAGCTTCTGTGCAGAATGTGGTTCTGCCTTTGGTCGAAAGAACTGGACCACCAGTCGAGGTAAACGCAAGGTTTGGCAATGTAACAATCGATATAGGGTCAAAGGACAGATTGGCTGTCAGAATAACCATATTGATGAAGAAACGCTAGAGAAAGCCGTAGTAATGGCTGTAGAACTACTAAGTGAGAATGTTGACTTGTTGCATGGGAAGTGGAATAATATTCTAGAAGAAAATCGTCCACTAGAAAAGTACTATAGTATGTTGCTGGCTGAGATTATAAATAAGCCATTGAGGACATTCGATTCCTTTGAGATGTGTCAGGTATTGGATAGTATTACAATTGTGGAGGATGGACAGATAACTGTCAGATTTTTAGAAGGAACTGAGGTAGACTTGTAACTAGGCTATTACTCTAGTTAATGTTTGCAATTAGACATATATACATCATACGAGATTTCCAATGGCTCATAAATCGAAATAGTTTTAAGCTCAATCAACGGTCGTGGGACTGACCCCAAAAAAGTGAGAATTTAATAAAAACATCCTAGGGCTACCGTCTCCGGTATTCAACCGGAGACAGGTAGTCCAATTTTTGTTGGATTCTTTTTTCATTATAATATTTGATGTAATTTTCTACAATTTGAATTACAATATATTTCTGAAACTACACAATACAAATATTGACATGCAATTATTAATTGGTTGATTTTAAGTTGACATCTATAAAGTTTAATGTTAGAATACATTCAAAAATATATTTGAATGAGGTGTTTTATGATTCAAAATATTGTTACTTCAATAATCCTGTATTCTGGGACAGCCATAGACTTACTTATTATCCTAATGTTATTTTTTGCCAAAAGAAAAAGTAGAAAGGACATCATTAACATCTATTTAGGACAATTTCTAGGCTCTGTTAGTCTAATATTCCTAAGTTTGCTTTTTGCATTTGTCTTAAATTATATTCCTAGTAAAGAGATTTTAGGTTTACTCGGTTTGATTCCAATTTTCCTAGGCCTCAAAGTTTTGCTTTTAGGAGATTCTGATGGAGAAGCTATTGCAAATGATGGTTTGCGAAAAGACAATAAAAACTTGATTTTTCTAGTCGCTATGATTACTTTTGCAAGTTGTGGCGCTGACAATATTGGTGTCTTTGTCCCATATTTTACCACCTTAAATTTAGCGAATTTGATAGTGACTTTACTTACTTTTCTAGTCATGATTTATCTCTTGGTTTTTTCTGCCCAAAAATTAGCACAAGTCCCTTCTGTTGGAGAAACTTTGGAAAAATATAGCAGATGGTTTATTGCCGTTGTCTATTTAGGATTGGGGATGTATATCCTGATTGAAAACAACAGCTTTGACATGCTATGGGCTGTGTTAGGCTAGGAGAAAAAATTATGAAAAAAGATAGTATCTGTCAAGTGGATGTTATAAATCAACAAAATGTTACAACCGCAACGAACTACCTTGAAAAGGAAAAAGTCCAAAAATCACTTCGCATTTTATCAAAATTTACCGATAATAAACAGATAAATATCATCTTTTATCTCCTTGCCGTCGAAGAACTCTGTGTCTGCGATATAGCCTGTTTATTAAATCTCAGTATGGCATCTGCCTCCCACCATCTTCGTAAACTAGCCAATCAAAACATCTTGGACACTAGAAGAGAGGGGAAAATTATATATTATTTTATAAAAGATGAGGAAATCAGAGATTTTTTTAATCAACTAGGATAACAACTATTTTTACTACTTTTCCATGATTATTAGGGAGATTATATATGAAATTTTTTGATGAAAATTACTCACAAGAAATACCTACTCGTATCAAATGTTTAAGAAAAAAGTATAATTTAAAGCAAAGCGACCTACGATTATATCAGCGTTTACAGACATTCAAGAGAAATCTCTTGGATGTCTTTTTTGGGCTAAAGCAAGGCTATGATTAGCCTTGGCAAATTTGCCTAACAGCTCCAAACCTGTCATCAAATGAAATCGATGACTTATCAGAATGAGTCGTAGCCTTCATCTCACAGTATAGGTAGATGGCTAATTTCATTTAAAAACTTTCAGTTTTAAGGGACTGACCCCAAAAAGTGAGAATTTAATAAAAAGACTTGACATAATTCGTTTACAATGGTAAATTTATTTTAAACATATTTGTTTACATTTGTAGACGAATAGGAGGAAGGAGAATGAGCACAATAGAATTTAATACTTACATCACAGATGCAGAATGGGAAGTCATGCGTGTAGTTTGGGCAAATGATCGAGTAACTAGTAAAAAAGTCATTTCCGTAATGCAAGAAAAAATGGACTGGACAGAATCCGCTATCAAAACAATCTTAGGTCGATTAGTTGAAAAAGGCGTACTAAATACAGAGCAAGAAGGTAGAAAGTTTATTTACACTGCCAATATTGAAGAGACAGAAGCCGTAAGGGATTATGCAGAAGATATTTTTAACCGTATTTGCAAAAAGAAAGTTGGAAATGTAATAGGAAGTATCATTGAAGATTATGTCTTAAGCTTCGATGATATAGATCGACTAGAGAAAATATTAGAGATAAAAAAATCTTTCGCAGTAGAAGAAGTGGCTTGCAATTGTCCAGAAGGACAATGCGAGTGTCATTTACATCATCATTAACATAAGGAGGAATAAAAATGAGTAAGAATAAACATATGTTATTAGGTATTGGACTTACAGTCGTATTAACTGCAGTTGGATATATTACATTTTTAGAACCAATGATTAGTTATTTTAAAATAAACCAGAGTGCAGTTAATATAGATATTCAAACAAGTAAAACAAAAAGTACGCTTCCTATACCACCACTATTAGAGGATAAAAATCCAGATCCTAATATTGCGGATTTTACTTTAGAACCTCAAGAAGGAGAAACTTCATTTTTACCAAATACCAAGACACGAACTATGGGTTACAACGGAAGCTTCTTAGGCCCTGTCATCAGAGTAAGTAAAGGTGAGCAAGTAAATGTGCACGTAAATAACAAGCTCAAAGAAGCAACTACAGTTCACTGGCATGGACTAGAGGTAGAAGGAGAAAAGGATGGGGGCCCTCATCAAGGAATTGAACCAGGAACAACTTGGGAGCCTAGTTTTACAGTAAATCAACAGGCTGCAACATTGTGGTATCATCCGCACTTTGGAGGAAATACTGCTACCCAAGTTTATAAAGGTTTAGCAGGACTATTCTATGTGGATGATGAAGTATCAAAAAGCTTAAATATTCCTAAGGAATATGGAGTAAATGATATACCTTTAGTAATTCAAGATAGAAGCTTTGGCAAGGACGGCAGTTTTATTTATAATACAAATATGATGGATGGAGCAACAGGGGATACTATCATAGTTAACGGAGCTATTAAACCTAATTTAGAGGTTAATAGAGTCAAGATGAGATTTAGAATAGTTAATGGTGCTAATGCAAATAACTTTAATTTGAAGTTAGATAATAGAGATGGATTCTATCAAATAGCATCTGATGGTGGATTTTTAGAAAAACCGGTTAGCCAGAGAAATATTATGTTATCACCTGGGGAAAGAGCAGAGATAATAGTGGACTTTTCAAAGTATGAAAAGGGAACGCAGCTATCACTTATGAGTAATAAGGAAGCCATTATGACCTTTAATGTTAAAGGCGATGGGAAAGATGATACTGAAGTACCTAGCACTTTAACGAATATAGAAAGAATGTCAGAAGCACAAGCTACTAAGATAAGAAGCTTTGAGCTTCAAGGTATGGGTCACATGGTATCAATAAACGGTAAAAAGTTTGATATGAATAGAATTGATGAAACAGTGAAGCTTGGAGATACAGAGATTTGGGAAATTACAAACCCAGGATCTATGATGCATGAAATGGGGCACCCATTCCATATTCATGGCACACAGGTTCAAATTCTATCAAGAAACGGTAATGCGCCTTCTCCAGAGGAGAGCGGATGGAAAGATACTGTATATATTGAGCCTAACGAAAAAGTAAGACTTATAGTTAAGTTTAATAAGAAGGGTACTTATATGTACCACTGTCACATTCTTGAACATGAAGAAGCAGGTATGATGGGACAAATTAAAGTAGAATAATAAATAATATTTTATAGGTTTTTTTCTATTTTTCCGCTTTTTCTCAATTCTTGATTTCCTAAATACGATAAACAATTAAATTGCTCAATAGTGTTCATCATATTTAGAAAATATAAATTTAAAAATAAGGAATTCTAAAATCAATAAAAATAAATCAATGGTAACCTTATAATTAGTATTGGGTAAAGATAGGAAAACAAAGGCAATAATAGCTGTTATATTTATTTAAAAAACAAGATGGTTACATTTATAAAAAAGACTTGACATATTTCGTTTACAATAGTAGACTTATTTTGAACATATTCGTTTACATCTGTAAACAACAAGGAGGAAAGGAAAATGAGCACAATAGAACTTAATACTTCTATCACAGATGCTGAATGGGAAGTCATGCGTGTAGTTTGGGCAAATGATCGAGTAACTAGTAAAAAAGTCATTTCCGTAATGCAAGAAAAAATGGACTGGACACAATCCACTATCAAAACGATCTTAGGTCGATTAGTTGGAAAAGGCGTACTAAATACAGAGCATGAAGGTAGAAAGTTTATTTACACTGCCAATATTGAAGAGACAGAAGCCGTAAGGGATTATGCAGAAGATATTTTTAACCGTATTTGCAATAAGAAAGTCGGAAATGTAATAGGAAGCATCATTGAAGATCATGTTTTAAGCTTCGATGATATAGATCGACTAGAAAAAATATTAGAGATGAAAAAATCTTTCGCAGTAGAAGAAGTGGATTGCAATTGTCCAGAAGGACAATGCAAATGTCATTTACATCATCATTAAGTATAAGGAGGAATTTAAAATGAATAATGACAACAGATATTCGTCCCATAATCACCATGATTATGACGACATGGATAAGTTAAAACACGAGCATGGAATCACAGATGAACATGGATACCATAAGGATCAACATCAAGTACATCGTGCTGGGCATGATCACTGCGGGCACAGTGGGCATAATCACAGCGGGCACAGTGGGCATGACCACCATCATCACGGAAGCTTTAAGGAACTTTTCTTAAAGTCATTGCCACTAGGAATCATTATTATGCTCTTATCCCCTATACATGGATTTAAACTACCATTCCAGTTTACTTTTCCATATTATGATATTGTAGTAGCTATTTTATCTACTATATTAATTATTTATGGTGGACGTCCATTCTATCAAGGTGCAGTTGACGAATTTAAACAAAAAAAACCTGGAATGATGGCACTCGTTTCTTTAGGTATAAGTGTTTCATATTTATACAGTATTTATGCTGTGATCATTACCTACGTAACGGGTGAACACGTGATGGACTTTTTCTTTGAATTTGCTTCATTACTATTAATCATGCTATTAGGTCACTGGATTGAGATGAAAG
This sequence comes from Streptococcus azizii, assembly GCF_001984715.1. Taxonomy (GTDB): domain Bacteria; phylum Bacillota; class Bacilli; order Lactobacillales; family Streptococcaceae; genus Streptococcus; species Streptococcus azizii. Next base: position 2,002 of record NZ_MSPR01000016.1, on the reverse strand, counting down.
CTATTGGAGAAGCAGGAGACGCACAAGCAGCATTGGCTAAGTTAGTGCCGAAAGATGCTCACGTTGTATTAGAAGACGATTCAATTGAAACACGACCAGTTGCTGACTTAAAGGTAGGTGATTTAATTCGTGTTCAAGCCGGAGAAAATGTGCCAGCAGACGGGATTATCGAGCGTGGCGAATCACGTTTAAATGAAGCTCTTCTAACTGGGGAGTCAAAAGCAGTAAAAAAAGGCCCTGGCGATGAAGTAATCGGGGGCTCAACAAATGGAGAAGGGGTACTTTATATTAAAGTGCTTGAGACAGGTGAGCAATCCTTTATCTCTCAAGTACAGACTTTAATTAGCCAAGCTCAAAGTCAGCCTTCCAGGGCAGAAAATATTGCGCAAAAGGTTGCAGGGTGGCTCTTCTATATTGCTGTTATTGTCGCGCTAATTGCTTTTGTAGTGTGGATGATTATTGGAGATATCCCAACGGCAGTTATATTTACTATTACTACATTAGTTATTGCTTGTCCGCACGCATTGGGTCTGGCTATTCCATTGGTAACCGCCCGTAGCACAAGCTTAGGAGCTAGCCGTGGCTTACTAGTAAAAGACCGCCAAGCCTTAGAAATAGCTCAAGATGCAGATGTGATAATTTTAGATAAAACGGGTACTTTAACAACTGGTGAATTTAAAGTATTAGATGTAAAACTTCTTAATGACAAATATACAAAAGAGGAAACCATTGCCTTATTGGCAGGTATTGAAGGAGGAGCTAGCCACCCAATTGCTCAATCAATTATCAGTTTCGCCGAGCAGCAAGATATACGTCCAGCATCTTTTGATTCGATTGATGTGATTTCCGGTTCTGGAGTAGAGGGTAAAGTAGGTGGGCACCGTTACCAATTAATCAGTCAAAAAGCCTATGGACGTAATATTGATATGGATATTCCAAAAGGAGCAACTCTTAGTGTCTTAGTAGAAAACGATGATGCCATTGGTGCTGTAGCTTTAGGGGACGAATTAAAACCAACGAGTAAAGAGTTAATTAAAGCTCTTAAAAAGAACAATATTCAACCAATTATGGCAACAGGTGATAATGAAAAAGCGGCTCAAGGCGTGGCAGAAGATTTAGGGATTGAATATAGATCAAATCAATCTCCACAAGACAAATATGAGTTAGTTAAAACACTTAAAGATGAAGGAAAGAAAGTTATCATGGTAGGTGATGGTGTAAATGATGCTCCTTCTCTTGCCTTAGCAGATGTTGGTATAGCTATAGGTGCTGGAACTCAAGTTGCATTGGATTCAGCTGATGTCATATTGACTCAATCCGATCCAGGAGATATTGAATCATTCATTGAATTAGCACACAAAACAACTCGTAAAATGAAACAAAACCTATTTTGGGGAGCTGGTTATAACTTTATAGCTATCCCTCTAGCTGCAGGAATTTTGGCTCCTATTGGTATCACATTAAGCCCTGCATTAGGAGCAATCCTAATGTCTGTGTCAACAGTCATCGTTGCCATTAATGCTATGTTATTGAGTTTAGACCCAAAAAATAACGGTTAGCAGATCGAATGATTGAAACTCCTTAAAGTATCAAGATAGAATAGTTTTACAGGAAAAAAAGAGATGTAAGTACTGGCTCTTTGTAAAATCGTGTTGATAGAAGTAGACGATTGATTTAGATCGAGAAGTAGTATTAGTTGCTGCTGAAGATGATGAAATTATAGGTGCAATTTGGGAGAGATTGCTTGATGCAGATAAAAGAGGCTGAAAAACTAGGAGCACAGAAATCTGCAGGCTCAAAAAAGTCAATAATACTAGAAAGAAGGGATTGAGCTTTACAAAGAATTAAATAAATAACAGAATCGCCATCTCGTTTTGATATACTCCCCTTATAGTGGACAGTGAAAAAACAAAAATTCACTAGAAACTATAAGGGGAGTTTTCGTATGTCAAAAAGAAGTCCAAAGTCGGTAGAAGAAAAACTTGACGTTGTGATGCTTTAT
>NZ_MSPR01000015.1 GCF_001984715.1 Streptococcus azizii | reverse complement strand
TCATAATAGCAAAGTGAAAAACTTTCTTTGTGAACATCCATTCCGATGAAAAGTGTGGTAAAATGAAACATATAAGACCTCCAATTGAGTGTGGTAATTCCTGTTAGAAGTTGATTGTTTTTTTATTCTAGTGTACAGGTAAATCCACGAATTCTCAACTGGGGGTCTTTACATATTGTCTATAATGGAAAAAGAGCCTTTGGCTCCCTTATGTTAACACTTCTCTTCTTCTAGCGTATCAAAGGCTAAACTCGGCTTAGCATTTAACTCCAAAGAAGCCAAATTGTTCTTATTCCATTCGCTAACTGCTGCTAAGGCAATCATACCTGCATTGTCACCACAGAGACGAAGCGGGGGAATGACGACCTCTACATCTGTTATTTCAGCTGCCAACCGCTGTCGTAATCCTTGATTTGCGGCAACCCCTCCCGCAACTACTAGAGTCTGGACAGGATATTTCTCCAAGGCTTTTTTGGTCTTGGCCAGTAAGATATCTAAGACGCAGGCCTGAAAAGAAGCTGACAAGTGTTCATTCGATAGCTCTTCCCCTCTTTGCTCAGCATTATGGTAGAGATTGATGAAGGCAGATTTCAAGCCTGAAAATGAAAATTCCAGATTATCCTCCTTGACCATGGCCCGTGGAAAGTCATAGAGTACCTCCCCCTTATGTGCCAATTCATCAATGACGCGCCCTGCTGGATAGGGTAGACCCATGACACGCCCCACCTTGTCGTAGGCTTCTCCAACCGCATCATCACGTGTTTCTCCAACAATTCGATAGTCCCCTGGTCCTGCCACATAGACCAATTCTGTATGCCCCCCCGATACCAATAAAGCAAGGAGAGGGTAGGTCAATTCTTTGACACTACGCGCCGCCATCAAGTGTCCTGCCATGTGGTTAACAGGAATCAAGGGTAGATTATTCGCCCAGGCAAAGGCTTTCGCTGCTGATAAGCCCACCAACAAAGCACCGACTAAACCTGGCCCATGGGTTACCGCAACCGCTGTAAGGTCACTCGCTATAATACCAGCCTCCAATAAGGCTTCCTCCATACAAGCCGTTATCACTTCGACATGGTGACGACTGGCCACTTCAGGCACCACTCCACCAAAACGCTTATGGCTTTCGATTTGACTAGCGATCACATTGGACAGTAGCTCTGCATCATTTTTTAATACCGCAACCGAGGTCTCATCACAAGATGTCTCAATCGCAAGAATATACCTATCGTTCATCTTTTTCTCTTTTCATCACAATGGCATCTTCTATCGGATTATGGTAGTAATCCTTTCGTTTGCCAATTTCCACAAATCCATAGCGCTGATATAAGCGCTTTGCACGCCGATTGGAGGCACGCACCTCCAAAAATACCGTACCTAAAAACGAATCCAGTCTCTCTAACAGATAACCTGCAATCCCTTGACCTTGAGCATCTTTTTGTACAGCAAGTTGCAAGATTTCCCAGTCCTCTACTAGCTGCTGGACAGCGAGAAAACCAAGAATAGTCCCCCCTTGCTTTGCCAGATAATAAACCACATCTGGCTGCGCCAAGTCTCTTTCCATCTGCTCCATCGTCCAAGGCGAGACCCGATAAACATCTACCAAAATGGCATGGAGGGCTTGCGCTATTGCCGAGTCCCCATCATACTTTTCTACTTCAATCATACCCGCTGAATATAGCTTTCCCTATCGTTTTCTTTATGCTCTTTAAGCCAATTTTCCTCTGCCTCAACCCGCTTGAGGTAATGTGGCTCAAACGATATGACCTCACTCGTTGCAGCGACTTCTCCGTCTAAAGCCAGCTGATAAGCAGACGGCAGAGTCTCTTGATAGCGAGCCTTAGGTAGAGCTCCTCTAATCTGATCGATGAAAGCTGCGACTTCTCCGACAAAGGTTACCTGACCGTAAACGCTGACCTCTTCTAGCAGGCTCTCAAAAGACAGATAAGCATCCGATTTGACGGACTGCCTCTCTTCATAAAAGCCAGCATATACATGATTTCTACGTGCATCAATAATCGGCACGACCAGACCAGCTACACCTTTTGGCACCAAGGTCTGTAGACTTGAAATCCCGACCAAGTCGATACCTAGTGTATAGGCCAAGGTCTTTGCCGTTGCCACTCCAATCCGCAATCCTGTATAAGAACCTGGTCCTTGCGCTACCACAATTCTCTCCAAATCGGCCGGTTGCCAACCGACTGACTGCATCAAAAAGTCAATCGTTGGCATCAGGCTGGTGCTATGATTTTTCTTGACAGCAAGGGTCATTTCTGCCTGCAACCGTTCATTTTCCACCAAGGCCACCGCCAAGGCTTGATTAGAGGTATCAAATGCTAATACTTTCATCTTTCACTCTCTTTACTTGATTCTTGTCCTCTCTATTGTAAGCTATCTTGGAATTTTTTTCAAATAATGAAAAAAATGGGATACGATTCCCCAATCTCTTATATTTTTCCCTTCTTTTCAACTGCTCCAGCAGGAGGAGGACACACTTCAAGAGATGATTCACCCATTGATAAAGGAGTCGATGCGATCGATCTATCACCGAGAGAAAGGAAAAAGTGCTTTTCATTTTTACATAGCAGCCATTCATTTATTTCTGAAAACCATTACACTTTTCATTTCCCTAGCAATTCCTTTTACCAATACCATTTTTATGATATAATAGAGAGTAATATACAGACTGAATAAATTGGCAACTCGTGAAAATTGAATAGACGTTACCAAATAGAATCAACTGTTTGGTGCTTTTTCATAGTTACCAATCAAAAAGAAAGGAACTATCTGATTATATGATTTACAAAGTATTCTACCAAGAAAAAAAAGACGCCACCCCACGTCGCGAGCAAACACGTACGCTTTATCTAGACATTGAAGCTCAGACGGAGTTAGAAGGCCGCATCATCGCCCGTCAATTAGTAGAAGCGCATACTACCTACAACATCGAATTCATCGAACTGTTGTCTGAAAATCACCTTGAGTATGAAAAAACTCACGCTGATTTTAGTATTACGGAGTTTTAATCCATGTCAGTTCATCTAAAATCTCAAGAAGTTGGCGTATTCGCCATTGGTGGTTTAGGGGAAATCGGTAAAAATACCTATGGAATCGAATATCAGGACGAGATTATCATCGTTGACGCAGGGATCAAATTCCCCGAGGACGACTTGCTCGGCATTGACTATGTGATTCCTGATTACTCCTATATCGTTGATAATATTGACCGTGTTAAGGGGGTAGTCATTACCCACGGTCACGAGGACCATATCGGGGGAATTCCTTTTCTGCTCAAGCAGGCTAATATCCCTATCTATGCTGGACCACTTGCCCTCGCCCTCATTCGTGGCAAATTAGAAGAACATGGACTCTTGCGCGATGCTACTCTCCATGAAATCAATCACACTACTGAATTGACCTTCAAACAATTAAAAGTGACCTTTTTCCGTACAACCCACTCGATCCCAGAGCCTCTCGGTATCGTAATTGATACTCCTCAAGGGAAAATTGTCTGCACAGGCGACTTCAAGTTTGACTTTACACCTGTAGGAGAGCCAGCCGATTTGCATCGCATGGCAGCGCTCGGGGAAGAAGGGGTTCTCTGCCTATTATCTGATTCGACAAATGCGGAAGTCCCAACCTTTACCAACTCAGAAAAAGTTGTCGGTCAATCAATCATGAAATTGATCGAAGGTATTCATGGACGAATTATCTTTGCCTCCTTTGCTTCCAATATCTTCCGGCTGCAACAGGCAGCCGATGCGGCTGTAAAAACCGGGCGCAAGATTGCAGTATTCGGACGCTCTATGGAAAAAGCCATTGTCAATGGCATTGAGTTAGGCTATATCAAGGTTCCGAAAAACACCTTTATCGAGCCGAATGAAATTAAAGAATATCCTGCTAGCGAAATAATGATTCTCTGTACTGGAAGTCAGGGAGAACCCATGGCTGCCCTTTCTCGTATCGCACATGGCACCCATCGTCAGGTTCAATTACAACCTGGTGACACCGTGATTTTCTCATCTAGCCCAATCCCAGGCAACACCACTGGTGTCAACAAGCTAATTAACATCTTAATTGAGGCTGGTGTAGAAGTCATCCATGGTAAAATTAACAACATCCATACTTCTGGACACGGCGGACAGCAAGAGCAAAAACTCATGCTCCGCTTGATAAAACCAAAATTTTTCATGCCCGTCCACGGTGAATACCGCATGCAAACCATTCATGCCCAGCTCGCCATGGATACCGGCATTCCTAAAGATAACATTTTTATCATGGAAAACGGAGATGTGCTTGCTCTCACAAAAAACAGCGCTCGTCTAGCTGGTCATTTCAATGCTCAAGATATTTATGTAGACGGAAACCGCATCGGAGAAATCGGAGCGGCTGTCCTTAAAGATCGGAGAGACTTGTCAGAAGATGGAGTAGTCCTAGCTGTTGCAACCGTGGATTTCCAATCGCAAATGATTCTTGCAGGACCAGATATCCTCAGCCGAGGCTTCATCTATATGCGCGAATCGGGTGACCTCATCCGCGAAAGCCAACGCCTCTTGTTCAATGCTATTCGCATTGCGCTCAAGAACAAGGAAGCCAATATCCAATCGGTCAATGGAGCCATTGTCAATGCACTCAGACCCTTCCTATATGAAAAGACAGAGCGCGAACCCATCATCATTCCGATGATTCTTACACCAGATAAGTAAAAAGGTCCCAGGGACCTTTTTTGAGCCTATAAACACCACTATCCGATGGAGAGTTTCTTATCCTTAATGAGCTTTGTACCTTGATTAGAAGATAAGCTACGGGAAGTAAAGCAAAGAGGATACACTTATACTCTTTAACAATCAAAAGGATACGTTACCAAGAGTCTCGGTGAGTGAGAACCTCCACTGGAGCTTTTCACTCGTCGCATCTCCTATTTTCGCTTAGACCTTTTAACGTCCTCACATCTTGTGTAATTGAGTTCAGCCTAAAACCTCGGAAAAAGATAGGCAGCTGTTTCGGCTTTAGCCGATTACAGATGAGAATCCCTTTTCTACCATTTGTCAAGCCTATCAAGGTTTTAGAGAAAAAATAATTTTCATACAGTCATCAAAATAGGGAAATGACCTTACTTTACACTAAAGATTTACATAAAAAGTGTATACAAAACCAACACCTTATTTTGTGATTTTTTTGAAATAAGGTGTTACAATAATATGGCATAAACAATTTTACTGATTTTGGATTAAAGTGTAATCGTAAAGTTTGTTATGCGTTATGAGGTAATACATTGTCCGAATGAGACGATGTATGGAGGCAATCGTGTGTGGCTTGGTTGAAGTCGTTTGCGATTGTCTTTTTCGTTTCTCATAAAAGTCTGCGATATGGCAAGGATTGGTGTGACTGGCTGAAGCGATATTGTGAATACGCTTGAACAGAATCTTTCTAGCATAGGGATTCCCACGTTTGGTGATGTGTTCCTTCGCTAAAAAGTTGCCAGATTCATAGTGTCTCAGGTCAATCCCGATAAAGGCGTTAATTTGATTGGCAGACTGAAAACGGCGAATATCTCCAAGTTCACCAATAATACTTGTTGCAGTTGTCTCAGCGATACCAGGAATAGAAAGTAGAATGTCATATTCTGGTAAGGGTTGAGCTAGTTCCACCATTTCGTCTAAGACTGCTTGTCTCTGTTCAAAAAGTCTAAGCAATTCTTTTGCATAGTAACGGACCTCTTCCAGTATTGGAGAGGTTTTCTTGACGGCACAATAAGATTGATTAGCTAGTGCTGTAAGCTTCTCGGCTAAGTATGCCACACGTTTGTCAGAAATCCGTTTTGAGGTGGACAGACGGATGCTCTCTGAGAGTTCATCCTTGCTTAAATCAAGCACGAAGTCCTTGCAAGGAAAGGCTATGACCAAGTTCCAGTATTGTTCACCAGTTGGCGTTGATAAAAGAGTCTCCAATTCTGGGAAAGTGACCTGCAAGACCTTGTGTAGGCGGTTTTTAGCTCGAACGATGTCCTCAGTTAAGTTCTGATAGAATCGACTGAAATCTCGCAGATGTTGATAGACTTCTTTCTGGATATAAGTCGGTTTACGATTCAGTACAAACTGAGACTGAGCCAGTTTTTCAGCGTCAATTTGATCTGTTTTTCGCACACGCAAACTATCCAGTTGCTTCTTGGCTTCTAAGGGATTGAGTCGCGTATAAGCGTAGCCGTGTTCATCCAGAAAAGCTTGAAGACGGCGGGAGTAGACGCCTGTTGCTTCAAAGATGATTTCTGCCTTGTGGACGGTTCTCAAATCGCCAAGTAGCCGAGAAAAGCCAATGGCATCATTGGACATCGTGTAGCGATGAACCTTCTCACCGTTGACTAGAATGGCCACTTCTGAACTTACCTTACTCACATCAATCCCGAAAACTGCACGCATGATAGTACCTCTTTGTCTTGAATGATTCCTTGTTTTAGTGATGTCATTTTCAATACTCGACGTCTGGCGTCCCACATACTTTGATAACATTCTTCCTAAAACAGGTGTCTTGCCAGTTTAGTTTACGACGTCTAGCGTCAAAGGATTCTACGACTTAACAAGACACTTCTACTTTATCATAAAGAAAAAGTAGTGAGTACTCTCTCCCGTCGGAGATTTCCTCACTACTAATCTTAGTATGTTTAGTGGATAGGCAGCTGTTTCGGCTTCAGCCCATTACAGCTGAGATTGCAACAGTTCGGTGAACTGTTGCAACTGGTCACCTAGAAACACGAAAGTGACCACAGAAGTTTGAACCAAGAAGCAGGAAAGCTAGGAAATAAGATGGAACTATTGAGAAAAGTCGTGACTTTTCTTATTTCCAGCTTGAGGCTAGGATAAAAGTCCAGCTCCAAATAGAAAAAACGAACGAATATGACATTTGTAGTCTCACAAATTTAATTTCGTTCGTTTTTAGTTGTTAATTGTAAGCTTCGTAAAACTTATAATAAGGAATTTCAAAAATCAAAATCTTTTTGTCCCAGCCTCAACTGCCTTCGGCTTCAATTATAAGGAAATTAGCGGTGCTAATTTCATTTCCACTGTTAATATAAATCTAAATAATGATCAATTTCCCACTGTGAAACATAGGTCGCATAGCTTGCCCATTCAATCTTCTTCGCTTCAACGAAGTTTGTGAAAATATGGTCTCCCAAGGCTGCTTTCACAACCTCATCTTTTTGCAAGGCCTTGATGGCATTGTGAAGCGTTGATGGCAAGTCCACGATTCCTGCTCGTTTCCGTTCAGACTCAGTCATCGCATAGATATTTGACTCAACTGGTGCTGGTGCTTCAATCTTATGTTCCACCCCGTCTAAACCAGACTCTAGTAAGACTGCCATAGCCAAGTAGGGATTCGCTGTTGGATCAACCGAACGCAACTCCAAGCGAGTCCCCATCCCACGAGATGCTGGTACACGAATCAATGGCGAACGATTACGACCAGCCCAAGCGATGTAAACAGGGGCCTCAAACCCTGGTACTAAACGCTTGTAAGAGTTCACCGTTGGATTCATAATCGCAGTATAGCTATAGGCATGTTTCATCAAGCCACCCAAGAAATGATAGGCTGTTTCTGACAACTGCATCCCACGAGAATCGGTTGGATCATAGAAAGCGTTGTTGCCTTGGCTATCAAAGAGTGACATATTACAGTGCATTCCAGAACCTGCAATGCCAAATTTGGGCTTTGCCATAAAGGTCGCATATAAACCATGCTTACGAGCAATGGTTTTCACAACCAATTTGAAGATTTGAATATTATCACAGGCTTTCAAGACATCTGCGTATTTGAAGTCAATTTCATGTTGCCCTACCGCCACTTCGTGGTGGCTAGCTTCGACTTCAAAGCCCATTTGAGTCAAGACGTTGACAATCTCACGGCGGGTATTATCTGCAAGGTCCGTTGGGGCAAGATCAAAATACCCTCCCTTATCATTCACCTCGAGCGTTGGATTGCCATTTTCATCCATTTTGAAGAGGAAAAATTCTGGCTCTGGCCCTAAATTAAAAGAAGTAAACCCTAGTTGCTCCATGTGGCGCAAGGCTTTTTTCAAGTTCCCACGAGGATCTCCTGGAAACGGTGTCCCCTCTGTCGTATAAATATCACAAATCAAACCTGCTACACGACCGTTTTCATCCCCCCAAGGAAAAATGGTCCACGTATTCAAATCAGGATAAAGGTACATATCTGATTCATTGATGCGGACAAAGCCCTCAATGGAAGACCCATCAAACATCGCCTTATTTGATAACACCTTATCTACTTGTTCGTCAGTGGCTGGAATCTCAACGTTTTTCATAATCCCTAAGATATCCGTAAACATCAAGCGAATGAAAGTGACGTTCTTCTCTTGAATATCCCGTTTGATATCCGCTACTGTAATTGACATAAATGGTCTCCTTTTATTGTTCAAAAATAGAATTTCTATCCATATGGATGGCTAACGAAAGATACTAGTAGGGTTAGAAAAGCGCCCTTGATTGCGAAGTTCATCACGGAGAATTCGTCGCACATCTTCATCCGTCAGACTTTCAGCCTCTTTCTGAGATCTAGTCTGGCGATTCGCATACTCTTTTTTAATCGCTGCAATATTGAGGCCTTCATTTAGAAAATCCTTGATTTCCAATAACTGGTCCATATCGTTCAGCGAGTAGAGTCTACGATTTCCTTCATTGCGGTCTGGATGAATCAAGCCCTGTTCCTCATAGTAGCGTATCTGGCGAGCGGTCAAAGCTGTCAATTTCATGACACTACCAATCGGAAAAACTGCTAGAGATCTACGAAATTCTTTCTCTCTCATGATTAGCTCCTTTCTGCCTACCATTATAGGAGAATTTTATGTATTCGTCAATATTTTATGTTACATTTTATGACATTATTCGTTTTGTAATCGCTTTTTTATTTTGTCTATATCTGAATTCACCAAAATGGCCACAAATACACCAACGAAGGTCTCAAACACACGGATAAAGACATACTGAATGGCATTTCCAGACGGAATAGATAGAGTGATAATCAAAAGAGCCGCTACCCCACCGATAATACCTGATTTGTTATTCATGGCTACATTTGTCATAATGGTTAGCATGACACAAATCGGCACAACCAGTAAGGTCACTAACAGGTGTTCCTGAAAGCATTGATTTAGAATAAAAAAAATCAGAGCATAGATACCACCAATCGAATTTCCAAGAATACGTGATGCCCCGAAATGCACACTCTTATCAAAATCCTCACGCAAACTAAAAACCGCTGTCAGAGCTGCAATCTGCGCTCCTTGACGACTGAAAAAACCAAAGAGTAAAATCACTAAAAAAACTGCTACCCCCGATTTTAAGGTCCGCATCCCCAACTTAAACTCTTTCGGATTAAAGCGATATTGTTTAAACATATAAAGCCCCCATCTCCTTATCCTGACCAATCTGCTTCCCTATTATTATACCACTATTTTTTAAAACTGTACCTCGCTAACCAGTCTGAGAAAAGAGAAGAGGGCCTTCTCCCTACAATGAGCCAAAAGATACGAAAAAGGCTGTACCTCTGTCTAGCAGAGCAGTACAGCCTTTTAACATCCAACTTTTAAGGTGGATACAATGATGATGCCCCCTATTTTTTAACATATTTTAGAAAGGCAAGATAAGCAAGAATTAAAAATAAGAGGTATAAACAAAGGGACACACTATTGATGGCAAACCGTTCAATTTGAAGCAGCTTCAAAACTTCTGAACAGATGCCATCTAAAAAGCCAGAGAGAATAAAGGTCTTCATCGTTTTATGATAGAAAAAATAAGTATAAATAATTGGAGTATAGGCTACCTTTAATGACAGGAAAGAAACGTCTCTAAAACTAAGCGATAGCAGAATAAGCAGGAAAACGACATTTATCTGGCTTTGTAAAAAACTATTAGCAAGTTTTAAACTATCAATCTGTCTGATGATACTTCCAGATAAAATAAGTAAACCTGCTATTCTAACACCAAAACATTTTATCCGTTTCATACACCAACCCCCTCTCTATTTTTCTATCATGTTACTCCTGTATTCCTTTCTTCCATTCTCTAAAACTTTTAGCAGGAATACAGAACTATCTGTTCCACCTTTATTATAACACTAAAAGTTAATAGGTGCGAGCATTCTCAAAAACATTTAATCGTTTGCTTGTTTTTTATATTTGATGTTTAAAGTTCTATATCGATACACAGGAACACAGATACATAGGCATAAAAATAGTTGACATGCTTCATTTTTAGGGCTATAATGAAATTGAAAAAGTATATTTAAATTAGATGATTTTCTTCGTCAAAAGAAATCATATCTATTAATAAGACTCTACATAGAAAAATTCATCTTAGTGATTACCTTCTTAATGGTGTTACTTGTTAGAAAGGAGAACTACAAAAAATCAAGTATCACCTGTAGTCATGTTACATTTTATTATAAGGAGACATAAACCATAGGCTTAAAAAAACTTATTGCAATCATTCCCTTAGTCCTATTATTATTTTCTCTTTCAAACAATGATAGAATAGTTTACGCAAATGACATTGGTATACAAGATATTCTTACTAATTCTGTTGAGGCAGTCGAAGTTTCAAAAGAACAGATTATCTCTGAGTATGTAAAAACAAACGATATAAGTTATGCAGAGGCCTCAAATTTACTATTTCCCCCTAAAACAAATAGAAATACATTATTTAGAAACTTCCAAAATGATGATGAGAAGATTTCTTATGTTATGTTTCGGTCCGCAGCACAATATACAACACGTACACAAAATATTCCTGGTAATGCAGGTCAAGTATATTTTTATTGCGAAGTGTCTACAAGCGGATGGTTCAGAGAAATAAAACGGATTATTTATGCTGGTTATAATTCTGGAAATTATGTTTTTAACGGCAGTTTTCAATACCATTTAGCAGACCCCAATATCATTCATTATACCTTGAACGGAGGTCTTTATTCTAACACAACAACAACTGTTTCTACTGGAGGAGGGGTTGGACTTGGGGAAGCTGCATCAGTAAATATCTCTGTTTCATCTACAAGCAATTACGTTCGCAATTTATACTATCATGGTTCTATAGGATATTAGCTATGAAAAAATTAATTTTATCCATTCAGATAATACTATATCTTGCATCACCCTTTATATCTTTGCGTCTAGCCATATTAACTGGTGCTACAGATAACATGTTTTTACTGTTGGTTTTATTACTTTCAGTATCCCAATGGTTAGCCATCAAAACAGTCGCTTCTTTTATTGATAGCTAATTAAAGCAATCTATTGTAGCTGATTAATAAAACATCTCAGGGAGAACGAAAATCGTTCTTCCTTTTGATTATGGCTTGAAGCCATAACAGTTAAGCTGGGCTTTTGCCCAGCTTAACTCCATCTTATATTTAACTAATTGACTGCAATCCACATGGAGATGTGCAATCAATTCAAAACTCTTTGACTTCCTGCCTATTTTTCAGTCAAGGCTGCAAGACCTGGCAAGACTTTTCCTTCTAACAACTCCATTGAGGCACCACCACCTGTAGAAATCCATGAGAACTTGTCTGCACGACCAAGGTTAATCGCTGCCGCTGCTGAGTCACCACCACCGATGATTGATTTGACTTCTGGTTGTTTGACAATGGCATCCATCACACCGATTGTTCCTGCTTGGAAGTCAGGATTTTCAAAGACACCCATAGGCCCATTCCATACAACTGTTTTCGCACCTGTAAGAGCTTCATCAAATTTTGCGATTGATTTTGGACCGATGTCAAGACCAAGGAAACCTGGATCAACGGCTTCGCCTTCTGTATCTTTTACTTCTGTATAGTCTGCAAAGGCATTTGCTTCTTTTGAGTCAACTGGCAAAATCAATTTCCCATTCGCTTTTTCAAGAAGTGACTTGGCTACATCCAGTTTATCTTCTTCCACAAGGGAGTTCCCGATTTCGATTCCTTGTGCCTTGTAGAATGTATAGGTCATTCCACCACCGATAAGGACCTTGTCTGCCTTTTCAAGAAGGTTTTCAATCACACCAATCTTGTCAGACACTTTTGATCCACCTAAAATAGCTACGAATGGACGGACTGGGTTTTCAACTGCTTCTTGGATATAAACAATTTCGTTTTCAAGAAGGAAACCTGCAACTGCTTGTTCCACATTTGCTGAGATACCTACGTTTGAAGCGTGCGCACGGTGAGCGGTACCAAATGCGTCATTGACAAAGATACCATCTCCAAGAGAAGCCCAATACTGACCCAATTCTGCAGCATTTTTTGACTCTTTCTTACCATCAACATCTTCAAAACGAGTGTTTTCAACCAAAAGAACTTGTCCATCTTCTAGGGCATTGATTGCTGCTTCAAGCTCTGCACCGCGGGTAGCTCCTGGAATAAAGACAACGTCTTGACCCAATTTTTCTGCCAAGTTCGCAGCGACTGGAGCCAGAGACTTCCCTTCCTTATCAGCTTCTTCTTTCACACGACCAAGGTGAGAAAAGAGTACCGCACGTCCTCCTTGCTCAAGAATATACTGGATTGTAGGAAGTGCTGCTGAAATACGATTATCATTTGTAATCACACCGTCCTTCAAAGGGACATTAAAGTCAACACGAACAAGGACTTTCTTCCCTTTTAAGTCAACGTCTTTTACAGTAAGTTTTGCCATTTTACAAAGACTCCTATTCTTTATTTTTTACTCCTTCATTATACCATACTTTCGGAAATTATGGGAAAGATTTCACAAAAATTCTCACTAGAAAGCACGCTCACATAAAAAAGGAGGTCAACCGACCTCTCCTTTTATATGATTATTTTGCAATTTTTGCAAAGTACTCAAGAGTACGAACAAGTTGTGAAGTGTAAGACATTTCATTGTCATACCAAGAAACGACTTTCACCAATTGTTTGCCATCAACATCAAGAACTTTTGTTTGAGTTGCGTCGAACAATGACCCGAATGAAATACCCACGATATCTGAAGAAACGATTGGATCTTCAGTGTAGCCGTAAGACTCATTTGAAGCAGCCTTCATTGCAGCATTTACTTCGTCAGCAGTAACGTTCTTCTCAAGAACTGCTACCAATTCAGTAACGGATCCAGTTGGAACAGGAACACGTTGTGCAGCTCCGTCTAATTTACCATTCAATTCTGGAATAACAAGACCGATTGCTTTTGCAGCACCAGTTGAGTTAGGAACGATGTTTGCTGCTGCAGCACGAGCACGACGAAGGTCGCCACCACGGTGTGGTCCATCAAGAACCATTTGGTCACCAGTATAACCGTGGATTGTAGTCATCAAACCTTCTACAATACCAAAGCTGTTGTGAAGAGCTTTCGCCATAGGAGCCAAACAGTTTGTCGTACATGAAGCACCTGAGATAACTGTTTCAGTACCGTCAAGAATGTCGTGGTTTGTGTTGAATACAATTGTTTTCACATCGTTTCCACCAGGTGCAGTGATAACAACTTTCTTAGCACCGTTTGCATGGATATGTTGCTCAGCTTTTTCTTTAGAAGTGAAGAATCCTGTAGCTTCAAGAACGATTTCCACGCCATCAGCTGCCCAGTCAATATTTCCTGGTTCGCGTTCTGCAGAAACCTTAACGAATTTTCCGTTTACTTCAAATCCACCATCTTTTACTTCAACAGTACCGTCGAAACGACCTTGAGTTGTGTCATATTTCAACAAGTGTGCAAGCATTGCTGGATCTGTAAGGTCGTTGATGCGTGTTACTTCAACACCTTCTACATTTTGGATGCGACGGAATGCAAGACGTCCGATACGACCGAAACCGTTAATACCAACTTTAACTACCATGAATGATTTCCTCCTTATGAAAATCGAGTTCTTTTATTTTAAAAGGGTACCCTTTTAATCCTTTTGTGAAAATCTTAACTTGCAAACATACAAGTCACCTTTCAACATTTTTATTATATACCTATTTCGCAAAAAATGCAAGTTTTTGATCAGCAGAAAATCAATCTGCTCTCTCCATTCACTCTTCTATCTTAGTTCCTCTAAAATAGGGAGATAATCCTCAAAACTCACCTTATCTAAACCATATCGAATCTCTGGAGCAATGCCTGCAATATATGCCAGAACAGGACTTACATCCTTAACTGGAGCACCTGGCCCCAGCTTCACCGTCCTTTTCTCATCTGACTTAGTGATAAAGACAAGCTGCGGGTCATCTCCCACAATAGCCTGACCACGACGTTTAACCGCTGCAGTCCTCTCATAGTAGATACTAGCTACCGTATCCAGATCGATAAAGTCAAATTCCCAGTTACTGATAAAATAGCCTTTATAGACAGCCAGATAGAACTCTTGGTAAAAATCTGCTTTCTCTGGTAGGGCAGTAACACCACCTGGCAATTCTGGAAACAGTTGTTCAAATGCAGCATAGCGGGCAATTCGCTCCTTCACCTTACCATACTCTACTACCGATAACACAATAAAAACGAGGACAACGACTAAGGGAATCCCTACTGTAAACAAGCTCGTATCCGTTCCTGCTGATGCATCAGTAACAAATATTTTCCAAAATATTCCACCAACCAAGGCAACAAAGGCCGTCCAAATAAGAGGTGTCAGTAGAAAACCTGTATTTTTCTTCATCATTCAACTCCTTTATGCATCGTACCAAAAAGAGGATGGGGGAGAATTAAGCCCCTCATCCTTTTTTAGCACCTAATTATGCGTTTCCACCATTTTTCTTAATGATTTCATCTTGCACTGACTTCGGCACATCTTCGTAGTGGTCAAATACCATCATAAAGGTACCGCGTCCTTGTGTTGCTGAACGAAGGACAGTTGCATAACCGAACATTTCAGCAAGTGGCACATAGGCACGAACGATTTGTGTATTTCCACGAGCTTCCATACCATCTACCCGTCCGCGGCGAGCAGTCACGTGACCCATAACATCCCCAAGGTTGTCTTCTGGCGCAGTGACGGTCACAAGCATCATCGGCTCAAGGATAACTGGTTGGGCAGATTTTGCGGCTTCTTTCAAGGCAAGAGAGGCTGCAACTTTAAAGGCTGTTTCAGATGAGTCGACATCATGGTATGAACCATCATATAGTTTTGCCTTCACGTCAACGATTGGATAGCCTGCAAGCACACCATTAGCCATTGACTCCACCAATCCTTTTTCAACCGCTGGGATGAATTCACGTGGTACCACACCACCGACGATTGCATTTTCAAACTCGAATCCTTTTCCTTCTTCATTTGGAGTAAATTCAATCCATACATCACCGAATTGACCCTTACCACCTGATTGACGCTTGAAGAATCCACGAGCTTGAGTTGAGGCACGGAAGGTTTCACGGTACGATACTTGAGGAGCACCTACATTCGCTTCCACCTTGAACTCACGGCGCATACGGTCAACAAGGACATCCAAGTGAAGCTCACCCATACCAGAGATGACGGTTTCCCCTGTTTCAACATTTGTTTCAACGCGGAAGGTTGGATCTTCTTCAGCCAATTTAGAAAGGGCAACCCCCATCTTATCTTGGTCTGCCTTAGACTTCGGCTCTACCATCAACTGAATAACTGGTTCTGGAACGTTAATGGACTCAAGGATAACCTTGGCTTTTTCATCTGTCAATGAGTCACCAGTTGTTGTATCTTTCAGACCAACAGCAGCAGCAATGTCACCAGAATAAACTGTTTCGATTTCCTGACGGCTATTGGCGTGCATTTGCAGGATACGTCCGATACGTTCCCGTTTTCCTTTGGAAGTATTCATAACGTATGAACCAGAATTAAGGACACCTGAATACACACGGAAGAAGGTCAACCGACCTACAAATGGATCTGTCATAATCTTGAAGGCAAGGGCTGCAAATGGCTCTTCATCTGAAGCTGGGCGCTCTTCTTCAGCATCTGTATCTGGATTGATTCCTTTGATAGCTGGAATATCAATCGGACTTGGAAGATAGTCAATAACCGCATCAAGCATCAACTGAACACCCTTGTTTTTGAAGGCTGAACCACATAATACTGGGAAGAACTCCACATTGATAGTCGCTTTACGGATAGCAGCTTTCAGCTCTTCGTTTGTGATTTCTTCACCTTCAAGGTATTTCATCATCAACTCTTCATCTGTTTCCGCAACTGCTTCAATCAATTTTTCACGGTATTCTTGAGCTTGGTCAAGATACTCAGCTGGAATGTCTTCTTCAAGAATGTCTGTCCCAAGGTCATTTGTGTAGATTTCAGCTTTCATCTTGATCAAATCAATGATTCCACGGAAATCATCTTCTGCACCGATTGGTAATTGGATTGGGTGAGCATTTGCTTGCAAGCGCTCATGAAGGGTACTTACTGAATAGAGGAAGTCTGCACCGATTTTATCCATTTTATTGGCAAATACGATACGAGGAACACCATATTCAGTTGCTTGGCGCCAAACTGTTTCAGTCTGTGGCTCAACCCCTGATTGTGAGTCAAGAACCGTTACCGCACCGTCCAATACACGAAGAGAGCGTTGTACCTCAATGGTGAAGTCCACGTGTCCCGGTGTATCGATGATGTTTACACGGTGATTGTTCCACTGTGCAGTTGTCGCAGCAGATGTGATCGTAATCCCACGCTCTTGCTCTTGCTCCATCCAGTCCATCTGTGAAGCACCTTCGTGTGTTTCACCGATTTTATGGATTTTACCAGTGTAGTAAAGAATACGCTCAGTTGTAGTTGTTTTACCAGCATCAACGTGGGCCATGATACCGATATTACGAGTTTTTTCTAATGAAAATTCGCGTGCCATTATGTTCTCCTATATTGTTAAATTTATTTACATCTCATTATAGCATATTTTAGAAAAAAACGGTTAGGCAGGACCTAGCCGTTGTGCTAACTATTATTAGTAGGATGCAAATATTGCGCATGTCATATGAATAAGGAAGCCTCCTTACTGAAACCCAAGAACAGTATATCTTTTCGGATACTGATCCCCTTCAGTTCTCCCATTCTCACACAGAGTTACTGATAGAACCTTCTCTTATTCAATTAAATTTTGGCCACACCCTCGGCGAATACAGATAGAACCTCTTATAGCCAACAGCTACTCACCATTCCACTGTTTTTCGCCGATGTGCCACCCCCTTTGTATCTTAATATTACCATCTGAAGTGAGCAAACGCACGGTTCGCTTCAGCCATACGGTGAGTATCTTCACGTTTCTTAACAGCCGCACCTGTGTTGTTTGCTGCATCCATGATTTCTTTTGCAAGACGATCAACCATCGTATGCTCACCACGGTTACGAGCAATAGTTACCAACCAACGAAGTCCAAGGGTTGTACGACGTTCTGGACGAACCTCAACTGGAACTTGGTAGTTAGAACCACCGACACGACGCGCACGTACTTCCAGTACAGGCATGATGTTTTCCATCGCTGCTTCAAATACTTCAAGTGCGTCATTTCCTGTAGCTTCCTTGATTTGCTCAAAGGCACCATATACAATAGAAGCCGCTGTACCACGTTTTCCATCAAGCATGATGCGGTTAATCAAACGTGTTACTAATTTTGAATTGTAAAGCGGATCTGGCAATACTTCGCGCTTAGGCGCTTGGTTTTTACGACTCATTTATCTTATCCCCTTTCTTACCCTTTTGGACGTTTTGTACCGTATTTAGAACGGCCTTGTTTACGATCTGTCACACCTGCTGTATCAAGCGCACCACGAACGATATGGTAACGTACCCCTGGAAGGTCTTTTACACGTCCACCACGAAGAAGCACTACGCTGTGTTCTTGTAAGTTATGCCCGATTCCTGGGATATAAGCAGTTACTTCAATCAAGTTGCTCAAACGCACACGAGCAAATTTACGAAGGGCAGAGTTAGGTTTTTTAGGTGTCATTGTTCCAACACGAGTTGCAACACCACGTTTTTGTGGTGAAGAAACATTTGTTTGAACTTTTTTACGGCTGTTATAACCAACGTTCAAAGCTGGTGATTTAGATTTTTCTACTTTAGACTTACGTGGTTTACGTACCAACTGGTTAATTGTAGGCATCTACATTCTCCTGTATCATTTTTTATTTTTGGTTGACAGAGCGCTTGGTGACAGCCTCTATCCGTGTGTACTTTGCAACTATTTGTCAGCACGTCTCTGTACACTTTTGAGAGACCAAAAGTAAAAAGTACCGCTTATCATCATAACATAAACGGTACTCTGTGTCAACTATCTTTTTTGAATTTCCCACGCCGTACGCATGAAGAAAATGCATGTAACTGTTTTCTAGCCACATGCATTTTTTCAAAAATAGTTTCGCGACATTTACATAATTGCTTTGATTTATCCTCGTTTTCACCTATATTGCAACAAAATTTCATGATAAAACTATAACTTTTTATGAAAAATCGTTATCTGACAGCGAAATTTTTTCATGCGCTTGTCGTGTCGAATTTCCCCGATGATCAGCTCTCAAAGTCTGTCCCGGAATGATAATGAGTTGGAGCTTATACTCAATTAAAAATCAACAGTAGACTAGGAAATGAAGGGGAAAGTAGAGCCTTGTTCTAGTCCAAGTTCAATTCACCGATACTCTTGACCAAGTATCCTTTTGATTTTTAAAGAGTATTAGTATGAGAAGAGTGCAACGTTTCCTGCTCAACAATTATTTTTCTTTAGCATCGAAATAAGCCCGAACCTTTGGCGCAACCTTCTCCCCATAGAGACGAATGGCTTTCAATGTATCTTCATGAGGCATAGAGCCTACCGGAAGATGGAGCATGAAGCTATCAAGACCTAGAGTCTCTATCATCCAAATCATCTTATTGGCTACCGTATCAGGATCCCCAACAAACATCGCCCCTTCCTCACCAATATTCTTTAAGTAGGCATCATAGGTCAATTCTTTCCAGAATGGTCTATCCTTGCTAATGGCATCCACTAACTGCTTGGTCGGATAAAAGTAGTCTCTCTCAGCCTGTCCCTTATCCTCAGCAATCCATCCCCACGAATGTGCACCGACTGTCATCTTGGACTCATCATGTCCTTTCAAACGACCAATTTTGCGGTACATATCAATCAAAGGCTTAAAATAACGGGGATTGCCACCGATGATAGCATAGACAATCGGTAACCCTTGGCTTGCTATCTTCTGTGTGGACTCAGGACTACCTCCCGTTGCAATTTTGATGGGAAAATCTTCTTGCACTGCCCTTGGGTAGACTGGGCGATTCTCCACACTTTGCGTATGCTGACCCTGCCAAGTTAGATGAGTATCATTTTTTATCGCAAGGAGCATCTCTAACTTCTCATCAAACAAGGCTTCATAATCCTTCAAGTCATAACCAAACAAAGGGAAGGACTCGATAAAAGAACCACGTCCTGCCATAATCTCTGCTCGGCCATTTGACAAAGCATCAATCGTCGCATACTGTTGATATACACGAACCGGATCAATCGATGATAGGATTGTCACTGCACTGGACAGACGAATATGCTTAGTATTAACTGCACCTGCAGCCAGCACAATTTCGGGCGCCGATACTGCAAAATCTTCCCAATGATGTTCCCCAACTGCATACACATCCAATCCTACTTGATCTGCCAGCTCAATCTCCTCGACTAGATTTCTTATCCGTTCCGCATGGCTTACTGCCTGACCTGTCTTTTCAAGTGGAGTTGTCTCTCCAAATGTCGAAATTCCCAATTCAACCATTTTATGTCTCCTTTTCTTTTGTTACTGTCATTTTATCACTAATTAGTGATAAATAAAAATAATTTGCTCACGCCAGTATCCCCTCTATGATTTCAAAATGCCTTGGCAAGATTTCTCCATTCATATTCTCTTTATGCAGTGCGGACGAGGCAAACTCCTTTGGAGTTTTATCCCCCATTTTTGAGCCTCCGTCTCAACAATCCCGTTCCAGAAGCCTGGGACAACCAAGCATACCAGAAACAAAAAAGATTGAAGAGGGGCATAAACGATCCTTCTTCAATCTAGTTTCTAGATATTTCAATCTATTCGCAAACTCTACATCATTCCGCCCATCATGCTCGGATCCATCGCTGGAGCTGGGGCAGCCGGCTCTGGTTTATTTGCGACAACCGCTTCTGTGGTCAAAATCAAGCTGGCAACACTGGCTGCATTTTGAAGAGCAGAACGTGTCACTTTAACAGGGTCGATAATCCCTGCTTCAATCATATTGACCCACTCACCTGTTGCAGCATTGAAGCCTGTTCCAGCTTCTGAGTTTTTCAAACGATCGATGACGATTGAGCCTTCAAAACCAGCATTTAAAGCAATTTGACGAACCGGTTCTTCTAAGGCACGAAGCACAATATTGCGTCCAGTCGCTTCATCATCTGCAAGTTCTAAACTTGCAACAGCATCGATGACATTGACAAAGGCTGTTCCACCGCCTGCAACGATTCCTTCTTCAACAGCTGCACGAGTTGCGTTTAGAGCATCTTCTATACGAAGTTTCATTTCTTTCAACTCGGTCTCTGTCGCTGCTCCAACCTTGATAACAGCCACGCCACCTGACAACTTCGCTAAACGTTCTTGTAATTTTTCACGGTCAAAATCAGATGTCGTTGTCTCAATTTGTGACTTAATCACACTAATGCGATGATTAAGAGCCTCTACATCTCCTGCACCTTCAACGATGACCGTTGTATCCTTATCAACACTCACCTTAGACGCTTGACCAAGTGCTTCAATCGTCGTATCTTTCAACTCAAGACCAAGGTCATCTGTAATGACAGTACCACCTGTCAAAATAGCGATGTCCTCAAGCATAGCCTTACGGCGATCACCGAATCCCGGTGCTTTGACAGCAACGACATTAAAGGTTCCACGAATTTTATTCAACACAAGAGTTGGAAGGGCTTCACCATCGACATCGTCTGCAATAATTAACAGTGGTCGACTACTTTGGAGGATGCTTTCTAGTAACGGTAAGATTTCCTGAATATTTGAAATCTTCTTATCCGTAATCAAGATATACGGATTGTCCAATTCTGCTACCATTTTCTCATTATCGGTTACCATGTATTGAGAGAGGTAGCCACGGTCAAACTGCATGCCTTCCACAACATCCAATTCAGTTTCCATTCCCTTAGACTCTTCAATGGTAATCACACCGTCTTTTCCGACCTTTTCCATCGCTTCACTGATGTACTCTCCGACCTTAGCACTACGTGACGATACAGCGGCTACTTGGGCAATCGCTTCTTTATTCGCAACAGGTACAGAATGTTCCTTGAGAGCTTCTACTGCAACGCGGACAGCTGTCTCGATTCCACGACGGATACCGATTGGATTTGCTCCTGCAGTTACATTTTTAATCCCTTCACGAACAATCGCCTGCGTCAAAACAGTTGCTGTTGTAGTCCCATCCCCTGCAATGTCATTGGTTTTAGAGGCAACTTCTGAGACTAATTTAGCCCCCATATTTTCAAAGTGATCTTCCAATTCAATTTCCTTGGCAATCGTTACCCCATCATTCGTGATAAGTGGCGAACCAAAGGCTTTTTCAAGTACGACATTTCGTCCTTTTGGTCCCAAGGTTACTTTTACTGTATCTGCTAAAATATCAACACCGCGTACCATACTACTGCGTGCATCTGATGAAAATTTAATCTCTTTTGTCATCGTTATTTCCTCCTTGATTATTGAACAATGGCAAGAATCTCTGCCTCACGAACGAGCAATAGTTTGTCATCACCCTCTTTTACTTCAATACCTGCGTGATTTTCAAGCAAAACCCTATCACCAGCTTTCACGCTAGATGGTACCAACTCTCCAGTTAACGTACGGGTACCTTCACCAACAGCCAGCACCTGGGCTATTTTAGTTGTTTCATGTGCATGGCCTGCAAGAACAAAACCACCAACTGTCTGCTCTTCTTGCTCTTCTACTTTCACGACCACTCGGTCATTTAACGGCTTAAGCATATCATACCTCCAAGAATATATTCTATTTTAGCACTCTATGTATCCAAGTGCTAATTCATTGTTTTTATTATATCATTTGGTCAAAAATAGTCAAGAGAATTTTTTTACCTTTTCATAAATCGGACTCAAGACTGATAACGCCACTATCCCACTCAGATATTAGTAACTACTTTTGAGGGAAAGTAGCTAGACAGTTTGGTGACACTAGTCCCTCAACAGTTATTTTTAATCCTAAACTCTTCAAAATGATATAGGATAAAGGGTGCCATAGAATCTCCCATTTTGTGACAATTCATCGTTTCAATCGCTTAACTTCTTTCAAATGTCAAGAATGATACCATCGATCCTCCAGGACTACCTAAAAACAAGGGACGTCACAAGATGATACTCTTTAAAAATCAAAAGGATACTTGGTCAAAAGTCTCGGTGAATTGGAATTGAACTAGAACAAGGCTTCCCCTTCGTTTCCTAGTCTACTGTTGATTTTTATTGAGTATACACATTGGCCTCAAATCTATCTAGAATGGGAGAGCCTCCGCCTCTAATACCAAGTCAGCTAAATCCTCACCCATATTATTTTCACGCATGGCACGCTGGGCGCGACTTTCTAGTAATTGAAAGGAATGTCCAAGAACCTCTGTCACATATTGGTTCTGGCCATTTTTTTCGTATTTGCGCGTGCGAAGCTCGCCATCAATAGAAATAAGACTCCCTTTTCCACCATAAGATGCCAGCATCTCAGCTAACTTCCCCCAAAAGACAGCCGTAATAAAGTCAGTCTCTCGCTCTCCATCTCCTGTTTTAAACCGGCGATTCACTGCTAGCCTTATCCGTGTGACCTGTTTCCCACTTGCTGTTTGGTTTACTTCCGGTTGAGCCGTCAAACGGCCAATCATAATTACTTTATTGTACATTTTTACCCTCCTGCTAGTCTATTCGTAAAAAGCAATCAAAAAAGCTGGCCGAAACCAACTTTTCATCTATTATTTTTATCCTTGCCAATGTTTTGCAGGATCAAAAGGTGTTCCAACCACTTCATCCGATCCCAATTCAATAATACCACGTTTTTGCGGTGCATTTGGAAGTTGCAACTCACGAGGGCTACACATCATGCCGAAACTCTTTTCCCCACGTAATTCACCCGGAAAAATCAAGCTACCACTTGGCATCATGGCTCCTGGCAAGGCAACAATGGTTTTCAAGCCTTGAACAACATTAGGAGCTCCTGCAACAATTTGAACAACCTTGTCCTCTGCTATCTTAACTTGGCAAATATGCAAGTGATCACTATCTGGATGAACAAGGACATCAAGGATTTCTCCGACAACGAATTTGGGAGTCTTGTCATTGACTAGCTGCTCTGCAAAACCTTCTTTTTGCAATTCTTGATTGAGAGCCTCCACTTCTTGATCTGTCAAAAAGACTTGACCTCTCCCTGTAATATCAACCAAACTAGACACTTGAAAAATATTCCAAGCAACTGTTTCTTGATTGTCTACCTGAAAAACACGCGCCACATTGCCCTTCCGCTCAACCTCTAGAGCCTCATTCTTGCTATCTGAAACGACAATCATCAAGACATCGCCTACATATTCTTTGTTGTATGTAAAAATCATTCTTTACCCTCTCACGCTTGCTAAAAAATCATTGATTTCCTGTTTAGTCTTACGATCACGATTGACAAAACGACCAATTTCCTTCCCCTGTTCAAGCACAACTAGACTTGGTATTCCAAATACATTCCATTCTTGAGCAACTGCTAAATAGTCATCTCTATCCACTAAGACAAATTGAAAATCTGGATTATCCGCCTCAATCTCTGGTAAAAAGGGTTTGATATAGCGACAATCACCACACCATGCTGCTGAAAAGAAAAAGACTCGCTTCCCTTCTTGCTCTGCTAAATGGGCCAATTCTCCAATATTTTTTGGGATAATCATGCTTGCTCCTCCTCATACCAAATGACACCAGCCTCATATTCAAATAGATAGACCCGCTCATCCTCCATGACGACTCCACCGATCAGGCGCTCCTTGCTCGAGCCTCTCTCATCAATAAATACCGTAGCAATCTTACCATATTCTTCAAAGAATGCCCGGACCTCCTGAAGCGCTTTAGCTTTCCTTTGGTCTTCATATGCTGCCACCGCAAATCGTGTGCCAGCCACAAACATTCCCACTCCGAGTACCCCTACTAATAAGGCTAGTTTTTTCTTCTTCATACCCAACATTTTACCACAATTCATGATAAAATAGTAGCTAGGAGGATCATTATGCCATATTCTAATTTATTCAAAAAAATCAAAGAAGTTACCGAGCTACAAGGTATTGCAGGCTTCGAGCACGAAGTCCGCGACCATATTCGCCACAAAATAACTCCACATGTGGATCGAATCGAGACGGATGGTCTAGGAGGTATTTTCGGGATTAAAGATGCGACTACGACAGACGCACCGCGTATCATGGTATCCGCCCATATGGATGAAGTGGGCTTCATGATTAGCCAGATTAAAGCAGACGGGACCTTCCGAACCGTTGAAATCGGTGGCTGGAACCCATTGGTCGTATCCAGTCAGGCCTTCTCACTCCACTTGCAAGACGGTCGTCAAATCCCTGCTATTTCCGGATCCATGCCCCCGCACCTATCCCGCGGCAAGAACGGTAACGCCGGGCTTCCTGCAATCAATGATGTCATCTTTGATGCCGGATTTAGTTCCAAAGAGGAAGCTGAGGCATTCGGTGTCCGTCCCGGCGATCTTCTTATCCCTAAAAGTGAAACCCTATTGACAGCAACTGGGCGCAATGTCATTTCAAAATCTTGGGATAATCGATTCGGGGTGCTTATGGTAACCGAACTGCTCGAAAATCTATCCGGCCTACAGCTCCCAAATCAGTTAATCGCAGGTGCTAACGTACAAGAAGAAGTAGGGTTACGAGGTGCACACGCTTCTACGACCAAATTCAAACCAGATATTTTCCTTGCTGTAGATTGTTCACCAGCAGGTGACATCTTTGGTGAGCAAGGTGCTATCGGAGAAGGAACCCTCCTACGTTTCTATGATCCGGGACACATCATGTTAAAGAATATGAAAGACTTCTTGTTGACAACCGCCGAAGAAGCGGGTATCAAATTTCAGTACTATTGCGCAAAAGGGGGGACCGATGCCGGTGCTGCCCACCTAAAACACCACGGGATTCCGTCCACCACAATCGGTGTTTGCGCCCGTTATATCCACTCACATCAAACGCTATACAATATGGACGATTTCTTGCAAGCCCAGGCATTTCTACAAGCTATTGTCAAAAAACTTGACCGTTCAACTGTTGAACTAATCAAGCGATACTAATTCACTTATTCAAAAAAAGCAACAACGGGATGGATTGTTGCTTTTTCTTATTTTTGAATCCCCATTAGTTTGCGAACTTCAGGGATTCGATGAAGTTGTGGCAAGAGAAGCATGGTCACAACCACTCTGAATGGAATTTCTAGCACTTTAAAAATACGTCCTTGAACAAAAAATTGTACTGCAATGGGAATCTGTTGATAAATCTGATTGAGAAGTGGCGTCAAAAAGAAGGTTCCAATTCCCATAATCACCACTGTAGCCCACAATACATGGAGCCAGTCCTTTTTACGATGAATATCTAATTTCTTCCCGTAGTAAAAATAGCCATATAAAAAGCCCTGTACTGCCTCTAGTAGGGTAAACCAAATAATAAACGGATACCCTGAGTTTAGAGCGGTTAGCACATCGTTCACGACAAACACAATCACCGCAATCCACGGTCCTGCCAACATTCCTATGAGAGTGTTAGCAATAAACGATAGACTAACTTTTAGTGTATTGGGAATAATCCAGAATGAATAGTACTGTCCCAAGATGTAGCGAATAGCGATTAACATCGCTAAAACAACCAGTAATCGAATCCCAAATTTGGGAGATTTTTTTGAAAACATACTCTGCTCCTTTTATAAATTGGAGCTGCCGATTCATCGACAGCGGATGCAATGGTTTATCGCGCTTTCGCTTCGTTGTATGGCAACATCCCATCCATACACACTTAACGCAAACCACCTACTCTGTGCAAATCAACTTTGCTGTTTCATTCTACCATATCTCAATGATTTTGACTAGACTATCTCCCCTAGTAATTTATCCATTCTAATCGTTACCGTGTAAAAATTCTCTTTAAGATTGGATAAAGGAGCGGAACAGCAATCATAGTTACGAGCGCGGTGCCAAATGTACCACCGATTTTAAGCACTGCTGCCACAACTGCCTCCTGTATCCTTATGCCACCAACCAAGCTATTGATAAGGGTATACTTTATCACATTACTCATAATTTTAGTAATTGCAGCCACAACTCCTACAATAACGACATTCCGCGGTCGGTGATCCGAATGCAACATCTTTTCAAACACTAGATGGAGTACAAAACAGACAAAAAGAGATTCTAGCACAGTAATCCAAGCGACGGATATATAGCCATTTAAGACATCAAATAACCCAAGACTAATCGTCGCAACTAAAGCCCCCACTTTCGCTCCATAGAGTAAAACAGCTACCACCACTAAGGCATTACCGACATGAACAAATTGAACCCCTACCGGAATCCGTAGAAATTGTACACTGACGATAATCAAAGCAGCATATAAACTCAGCTCCACTAATTGACGCGTTGTCAGACGATTCATGATGCTTTCTCCTTTAAACGATTCATCCGGCTAGCTAACTCTACTACATAGGGC
Source organism: Streptococcus azizii (assembly GCF_001984715.1). Taxonomy (GTDB): domain Bacteria; phylum Bacillota; class Bacilli; order Lactobacillales; family Streptococcaceae; genus Streptococcus; species Streptococcus azizii. Next base: position 34,794 of record NZ_MSPR01000015.1, on the reverse strand, counting down.
TCATAACGAAGACCCATCTTCAAATCGCGCTGTAACAACAGGGTATGCCGCAACGTTTTGTCGATAAAATCAAGCGCCAACTCTGCCACTACATCCAAGGATAAGCCCTGAAAATACCCTGCCCCTAAGACAGCCGTAAGCAGATCCCCTGTTCCAAAAAAATGCTGTGCATAAGAGGTTCTCATATAGTATGAGATGATACCGTTCTCCCTATCAAAGTGAGCTAGGCCAATGCTCCCCTTTCCAAACGCAACACCCGTTAGGATAATATGCTTATTTTCCAACGGAGTCAGAGCCACTAAAAGCTGCTCTACATCCTCTTTGCTATACTCTTCACCAAGGTAGGGAGAATCTGCCAACAAACATGCCTCTGTCATATTAGGAGTAATCACATCTGCCCCTTTGCAAAATTGGCGCATTGCTGCCACGAATTCCTCCTGATAGCCAGCGTATAGACGCCCATTATCTGCCATAACTGGATCAACAAAGCACGTTATCTGTTTGTGCTTAGCAAACTCAGCAATCCGATCAAGCTGCTCCTTGGAACCCAAATACCCTGTGATGAGTCCAGCAATCGGAAAGTCCATGCCCTGCCATTGGGCCAAAGCCCCTTTCACCGCTGTATCAAGCTGCGTCATGCTAATATGGTCAAAACCACCCGTATGCGACGACAATAAAACCGTCGGCAGAGGAATAACCTCGATTTGACAGGCAGCCAGAACTGGAAGAGCTGTCGATAAAGCAACCTTCCCCAAACCAACAATATCATTGGCAACAATCACTGATTTCGTCTGTTCTTCCATATTTCCCTCACTTCCATCTCCCCCATTGTCGAATAATGTTATTGTAAGATAGTTCTACCCATTGTGCAATAGAAAAAAATATCGTTTGTACGGGGACAGATAGTATAGAGCGAGAGTAGATTCCATTCAGCATGAGGAATCAACAACATCAGATTTTGACCTTTGATAGGTTATGAAGCAACTTGAACCTTGGGGCTCATAGAATAGCAATAGGCAAGTAAAAAGGACTCCTATTCTAACTTAGGAATCCTTTTTGCAACTGCTATTCTTTGCCTTTCAAACGCTCTACATCACGCGCGATAACAAGCTCTTCATCTGTTGGAACAACTAAAACCTTGACCTTAGAATCTGGAGTTGAAATATCTCCTTCTGCCCCGAAGACATTCTTGTCTGGGTCTAGTTCCATCCCAAACCAAGACAAACCTTCTACAACTGCTTCACGAACAGCTACAGAGTTTTCACCAATACCCGCTGTGAAAACGAGAGCATCGGCACCATTTAGAACTGCGAAGTATTGCCCGATAAATTTTTGAAGTCTATTGATCAACATATCAAAGGCAAGAGTACACTTACTTTCCCCTGCTTCGCGACCTGCCTCTACTTCACGCATATCGCTTGAAACTTCTGCAATGCCTAAAATACCCGATTGCTTATTAAGAACATTCACAACGTCAGCAGCATCTTTCAACTCGGTAACATTTTCAATAAGATACGGAATAATCGCAGGATCAATATCCCCAGAACGAGTTCCCATCATTGGACCGGCCAAGGGAGTGAAGCCCATAGACGTATCAACAGATTTCCCTCCATCAACTGCTGTAATAGAAATACCATTTCCTATATGGGCAGTAATCAATTTCAAGTCCTCAACTGGTTTGTTCAAAACCTTCGCTGCTTCACGTGAAACATAGTAGTGAGAGGTACCGTGTGCTCCATACTTGCGGACTTGGTAGTTTTCATAATACTTAGTCGCAATTGGATAACGATAAGCCACCTCTGGCATAGTTGTGTGGAATGCTGTATCAAAAACTGCAACACTTGTAATATCTGGCAAAATGTTCTTAAATGCACGGATACCCGCAGCATTTGCTGGATTATGAAGGGGGGCCAAGGCTGACAATTCCTCAATTTTAGCAAGAGCCTCATCATCGATTAAGACGGAATCTTTAAAGTATTCACCACCAGCTACCACACGATGACCAACACCTGTAATTTCTGAAAAATCTTCAATAATGTGATGGGCCAATAAGTCATCCAGTAAAATTTTAACAGCTTGCACATGATCCGCAATGTCCAGCGTCTGACTAGCTGCTTGACCATCGAACTTAACGGTTGAAACCGCGTCTTTTAGACCAATGCGCTCAATCAAGCCTTTCGCCAATACCTTTTCTTCCGGCATTTGGTATAATTGCCATTTCAAACTAGAGCTACCTGCGTTAATCGCAATTGTTTTTGACATAAGATTCCCCTTTTTAAGCGTTTTCCTAACTAGTATATCAAATTTTCAATGAAATTGCATTATCTTGTTTCCATTTTTTAAAATTCTCAGTGAACTCCTGTAACGCTTTCGGATCTTGCAAATCTGTCAATGGGTATACAAAGGTTTCTATCGGCACGTCTGTCTGCTTCTGTAATACAAAAATAGTCTTTGCCATCGACTGTGCTCCAAACAAACTAGATGGCAAGGTCAGCACCGCAACAACACTGGCATTATCCTTCAACCAGGCTTTCAAGAGTGGGCTTTGGGGACTGGTCAGTAGATCATTAGGTGCAAGTAAGATTGCATAACCGCCCGGTTGTAAATATTTCAAGGACTGCTCCATCAATAAATGATGAGCATAGGTATGCTCTCTCGAACTGGCCACTTGATAACGACGGGCTATGCGATCATCGGGATAATAACCGACTGGTAAGTCACTCATGATGAGTTGACTTTCTTTTAAAATTTGTGGACGAACCGCATCTCCCTGAACAAAATGGGGACTACTTTCCATCACATCTGCAATACTGGCAGACAGATCAATCAATAAATCATCTACTTCAATACCAAGATAGTCAATTTCTTTCTGACTGTGATTTAAGATTGTTTGCGCTAGATTTCCTGTTCCAGAACCAATCTCTAGGATAGTGACTTGTTTTTCCAGTACCAGTTGCTCCAACAAAAACGTAAAGATAAAACCAATACTATCCGGTGTAAATTGATGATTGTACTGCATCGGTTCTGTCTGATTCGCCTTGATAAAGAGAAACTGGTAGGTTCTGCGCCACTCCTCAGCTGTCAACTGCAGCTTTTTCAACCTAACAATCGCAGCCGCAATCCCTTCATTTTCATGGCTACCTGCCAAGTAAGCAACATTCTGTTCAATCAAAGCATCATAAAAGTTAGTCCCTAAAATATTTTGGATGGTTTGGACATTTTTTAATAGCAGATCATAGGCCTGCTCTATTTTTTCAAAATTCATATATCATCACTTTCTAAGCGGTCTAACTCCTTGATATACAAGGCTTTTAAGACTTTTATATTTTATATTTTTCTAATTTGTTCCCCTACAAGCTGCTGATGGCTTTTTCAAAATAAGTTACCGCCTCTTTTTCCTTATCTTTTGATAAATGAGAGTTGGTGTCTAACGTCATTGTTATTTTTGAGTGTCCTAGGCGATGCTGGAGCTCTTTAGGTGTTACCAGCGTTTAGCAATAAACTAGCGTGAGTGTGGCAGAAAGCGTGAAGGGTAAAACGTGGTATACCTCATCTTTTACAATGGCGGTCTAGCACTTACTGAAAATTATTCCTAATCAGATATTGTCTTATGGGGGCCAAAACTCTTGCTGGACTACCACCAACCTCAACATAGACCAATCGTTGTCGGTTCTGGTATTGCTTGAGCAGGGCGGCAGTTGCCTTATCTATGCTGATGGTTCTCTTCCCAGCTTTTGTCTTGGTCTCTCCTACCGTCCTTGTTTCTTATGAGTAGCTCTTGCTGATGGTGACGGTACAGCTCTTTTCGTCAATATCAGACCATTCAAGAGCAGACAGTTCACCAATGCGCATGCCTGAGCGAAAGGCGACCATATAACAAAAATTTGCGAAATCCTTGTGACTGATGAGGTCGATATACTCCAGGAACTTTTTCAAGTCCTCAGATAGGAGTATCTGAGACGATGATATATGCGCGTGGTGGTTGAAAGGAGTTTAAAACTGTTTCATTCTATCACTTTCATAGTCAAACGAGCGTTTGAGTAGATTAGCTAGTCCGTTGATGTTTTGATTGGCCAAAAGTTCCATATACTCTGTCCTGTCGTCTTTGCTGATAATGACAGGCGTATGTGAGTATCTCATAGCTAGATACATCAATATTAGGCGTCCCGTCCGTCCGTTTCCGTCTGAAAACGGGTGAATGCGCTCCAGTTGAATGTGGGTATCTGCCAGTACTTCAAGCAATGCTTGGCTACTCTTAGAGTTTTCCAGTCTGTAATTCGTATTATCTGCCCACTGTGACATTAAGTGGGGTGTTTCTGCTGGGGTAGCTGTTTGAAATTCTGCCCCTATAATCGCATTTTGCGAGCTTTTGAACCGTCCTCTGTCATGCTGTAGTCTATCCGTCAAGAGAGCGTGGAAATCTTGTATCAGACCAATAGTAAGCGGTGGCTGTTTGTCCAACTGGTCTAAAAGATAGCTGAATGCTTGTTTGTGATTTTCTATCTCATAAAATTCCCTAATACTTTTGTGATTGCCCGGTAAGCTATTTTCAATAATAATGCTGACTGTCTCGGGCAAAGAAATCGTATTGCCTTCTATACCGCTGGAATGATAGGCCATTCGGACAAGAGTATCATCTAGGTACTTTTGTGGGTATGCCATGGTATCTCCTTTCTATGCTGGTGGCGCGTGGGGGAGCTATTACTCAAAATTTGAGCTAGTTATTTATTTCTCCCCACTTTCATGATTGCTAAAAGTTTTTCAAGTTTCTTCTGTTCGCCATCGTTTATAGCAAGGTTTTTTCAGAACGCATAATCTGACTAGCTCTTATAAATCCTCGTATACAGTTGGGAGATTTGAATGAGAATATTCATATCCCTATCATATCAAAAAAGGCTATTTTACGCTAGATAAAGGAAAGGCATAGAAAAAATCATGATCAGCTATCGTTGTGACTGTTACAAAAAGCTGATTATTGTCAGAATGATAGTGCGATTGCCCTTTAGAAAATCGGATACTTCCCTGGATGCCGCTCCCCTTTGGAAATTTCAACTGTCCCGCATTCAACTCTTGCTCCTTCTTTAGAGTAGACGGTAAAAATTCCGCCTTTTGCCTCGTTGTGTTGATTTCTTCTCGTACAATATCAGCTGTCCACTCCGCAATCAAATAAGCCTCTGTATTTTCCTGATTGGCTACACTAAGTCGTGCTTCTGATAACTGGGCTGATAAGTAGAATTGTAGCACCAAACTAAATACTGCCATCATCAGTACGGCATATAACAATACCCCCGCCCTACTTTTTTTCTTCAAAACGATAAACAAAACTTCTCTCCCAACCATTTTCAAAAGTAATATCGATCTGAATAAGGGAGTTATCTTGGTGAATCTTAGCGGATGCAACCTGATATAGCATGGGCTGATAGCCCCGTCCCTTGTCATTTGTCTTACGGAAATCATCTGCTTTTGATTTACCAAAGGACAAACGGTGACCAGATTTGTCGATATACAGACGGTCATTTTCCACCTTAATGAAATGAACACCCTCCAATTCATAGCTCAGTTGTTCCGCAAAGACAAGCCACCTCTTTTCGATACTCCTTTCTTGATAAGCGACTTCCTGGCGAATCAACTTTGTTAGCCCCTCAAAAACTAATAGGCTTCCTGATAAAACAAGTAAAGCCAAGAGGCACTCAAATAGGGAAAAGGCCGATACCTTACTCTTTTTCAATATGTAGCACCTCCTCACCTTCATGATACACACGAATGGAATGGGGTCCCCGCTCAACTGTTACACGCAGACCGTTTAAGGCAAGGGAGGTCTGCCTTGTCTGTACAGCCATCTTCGCTAGCAATAACACCTCTTGTCTTTGCCACTGTTCCTCCTGCCACTTTCTGCTATGGATTACTCCTGCTAACAGTAATCTTGTTATCATAGCAAAAACGGCTACGGCGACTAAACTTTCTAATAAAATATAAGCCTTATTTCTCTGTCTTTTTATAGTTCCCACTCCCTAAATACAACTGATAGATAATTTTTTTCTGCTGCTTTGTTAAAAATTCAATTTTTACTAACGATGAATTTCCCCCGTGGTAATCCAATACGATTTGTTGTTCCTGTTTGAGTTGCAATGTAGATGGCAATTTCAACCTACCATATCCATTTGAAATCGTAGAACCTACCAGTTCAAGGACCACCGACCGATGAGAAGCTATCGCCAGTTGTTGACTCGTCCTATACATGGTTTCAAACTCAAGAAAAAAGAGACGCTCTCCTACACCTGTCAGTACACTATGAATGGAACTTGATAATAGAATTGTCAAGAAAGTCACTATGAATAGCGTCAACAAACTGTCTAACAGGGTATAAGCCTTAAGGCTTGACCGTACGAGATTTATCTGTATTTTTTGCATAGTATTCGTTATAGGCCTCTGCCTGCGCTTCTGTAACTGCCCCTGCCTCTATCAACTTCGACAGGCTTGCCTCTCCTCCATTTTGTAGCTCATACAACTCAGCTTGCCCTTCTACAACTTTTACAACCGCAGCATTTCCAGCCTGCTTAACCGTTTCTTTTTGGTTGCTTAAATTGGGAACAAACAAGAGCAACAGAACACTGATAATAAATAAAACAATAAGCATTTCTATCAGAGTAAATCCGTTTACCATTATCTTTTTCAATTTTTTCATTTTACACCTCCATATATTGATAAATGGGGAACAACATCGCAATATAAATGAAAACAATGACGAAAGCGACGAAGATAAATACGAGGGGCTGAATCAACTGCATAGCTGCATGTAACTTTGCAAAGAATTCCTCCCAACACTCGTCGGCATAAAGCCGCAGTTCATAGCCTAACTTATCCTTCACTTGGCCGTATTCAACCATAAGGCTCAATTCCTTATTAAAAAAAGAATACTGCTTAATCTGTTCCTCAAAATCTACTCCCCTTTCTAAGGCCTGCTCTAAATCTATCCCTATGCTGCAAAACAAAGCTGATTGTTGCTCCTGCATCAGATGCATAATATGAGACAGTTCGAGGCCCTGACTCACCAAATTGCCCCACTCACGTGCATAGTAGGCAGTCAGATACAACTGAATCAATTTTCCTAAAAAGGGAAGTCGTACCAATAAGCTGATTGCACCTATTTTCTCCGATTTTCGATACCAGTACCTCAGCAAGACTACTACCATAAAAATAGCAAGCATTGATCCTAGGAAACCAAATGGGAGATAGCCTATTAGCCTACTTGCTCCATTTTCCTCCTCTAGCTGAGGTAATAGATAGTTGTTTAACCCCAACATCATCACAAACAAAAATGCAACTAATATCACAGGATAGGTGGCCACCTCGACTAGCTTTTTACGCACTTTCACAAGATTCCCCAGATAATCTTGAATATTTTTTAGACTCAGCTCTAGATTACCGTGCATCTCAGCCAAGGCTACCTGGGTTACAACTGTATCTGAAAATTGCAGGTCTGAAAGAAGAGCTGCAAAAGACTTCCCCTCCAATAGTCCCTCAGCTAGAATACCAGTATAGTTATCTGCCAGTAACTGACTTCTTTTTAGAAAATCAACGATTTCTACCAAATGAAACCCACTCATGAATAGGTTGGCAAATAATTCAATCGTTTTACGCTGACGAATCAAGGATAATTTTTTCGGTCTGCGCCTGATACTCACTGATATATCCTGCCGCAAATAGCTGATCAACCTGTTGATTCCACCGTTTTGCGGAATAGGATTGGTAGGCTTCTGTTGCCACATCTACAATTCCTCCTCCTCCAATTAAACGTTGATAAATAATCCCCTGTAAGGCATGGCATAATTCATCGGGACGCACTCCTAGCTCTAGCATACGGGCATACACACCTGCGATACTTTTTCCATGAACGGTTGAAAAAATCGTTACACCTGTCAGGCTAGCACGAATAACTGCCCGCGCTGTTTCTCTATCCCGAATCTCTCCAATAATCAGCAAATCTGGTCGATGTCGAAGAGATAGTTTAATCAAATTGTCATAGGTCAAACCAATAGATTCATTGAGCTGCAACTGCAGCATTTCATCCCGTTTGATTTCTACAGGGTCCTCAATAGTAACAATCTGTTGTTCTGCAAATTTCATCTCTGCCAAACAGTACATCAGAGTCGTTTTCCCAGATCCTACCGGTCCCGAAAATAAATACAGCCCCCTCCCTCTTATCACATGTTGAACACGTCCTAAAGCATCAAACCAGAAATGCAATTCGTCTTGCTGATCGTACAAGAAACGAATCACCAGACTTTCCTTTCCGCGGTAATCACCAACCGTTGACAACCTGAGTGCTATCGTTCCCGCCTCATAGTCGTAGTCGCAAGCCCCTTGCTGACTCCGTCGTTTTTCGCCAACATTCATTCCCGCCACAAATTTAAAATGACTGATGATCGCTCCATAAGTAGTCTCATCGAACTCGCCGACCAAATTCCGAGTATCTAGGACTCGCTCATATACTTGACAAGAGGCTTCTCTAGGTAGTAGGTAAAGATCACTTACCCGTTTTTTCACCGCTTTCCGAATCAGCTCCTGTGCTATTTTTTGAACCATATTCCCTCCTCACTTTCTTTATTCGTAAACGACATCATTTTTTCTCCATTTTTTTGCAATTTGTTCTATTGACTAGGGATACAACCCCCATAGCATGGCTTTTCTGAGTCGGCGAAACTGCCTAGCTTCATTTGATACTTGGGGAAGCGTGAAAAAGCCCACAAGCTATGAGGGGCTAATCACTTGCTACTAGAGACAGCTGTTTTGCTATCATAAATATATTCAAAAACGCCAAAACAGCCCTGACCCTCTTAAAACGAGGACCAAGGCTGTTGCTCAATCTTTTCTTATTATCTACCGATTGGAAAACCGTTTAACAGTTCATCATGCTTTCTTTTTCATCTTACAAGAACGCGGCCTCTTTCCGGGGGATTTGCGCTGTAATCCTGTTGGTAAATTTTCCTTAGCTTCTAGGAGAATTAAGGAGTGATAATTCTGTAAATATTCATCACATTCATCGCACCAGTAGCGATCCTCTGGGGTCCAGAAAGCAGTCATCACCCCGTCTTTACTTTTTTTCATCGGAAATCGTTCAGATAAATACACCCACTGACGTTGGTAGTCTTGCAGTGCTTCTTCATATTTCTCGTATTCTTTAGAGCTGATGATATGTTCTTCCCAGCTATCCAAGAACCACCATGGCTCAAAATCACCATACATTCTAACGACTTTGTACATCTCTTATACTCCTCTATATCCATCATTATAGCGAATTTTCAGAAAATAAGACACTGTTTGGCTTGTGAAATTTATTCGCAAATAAGCATACCTCTTTTGAGATATGCTTATATCGTTATTCTGTTACCATGTTTTCTGCTAATTCTTCTGCAACAGTATCTTCGATGATTTCGACTTCATTTACAGCCTGAGGCTCAATGTTACGGTAACGTGCCATACCAGTACCAGCTGGAATGATCTTCCCAATGATAACATTTTCTTTCAGACCGAGAAGATTGTCCCGTTTCCCACGAATCGCCGCATCCGTAAGAACACGGGTGGTTTCTTGGAAGGAGGCCGCAGACAAGAAGCTGTTAGTTTCAAGAGAGGCTTTGGTAATCCCCATGAGGACTGGGCGGGCAGTCGCTGGAATACCTCCTGCAATGACCACCTCCGCATTGGCATCTGTAAAGTCTGTAATATCCATGAGAGTTCCCATCAGAAGATCTGTATTTCCTGGGTCCATGACACGGACTTTACGTAGCATTTGACGGACCATAACCTCGATGTGCTTGTCGCCAATTTCTACCCCTTGGCTACGGTACACTTTTTGGACCTCAGAAAGCAGATAGGTTTCCACAGACAGGACATCGCGGACTTCAAGCAGGCGCTTGGGTTGGATCGAACCTTCTGTAAGGGCCGCCCCACGTGCCACTTGGTCTCCCACTTCAACCTTCATACGGGCTGTAAATGGTACCACATATTCACCTTCACCTGTTTGACCTTTGACAAATACCTTCTTGGTACGAGTTGAGGCATCTTCTTCAATGGCTGTCACCTCACCCTTGATCTCTGTAATCACCGCTTCTCCTTTTGGATTGCGGGCTTCAAAGATTTCTTGGACACGAGGCAAACCTTGTGTAATATCTGAGTTAGAGGCTACACCACCTGTGTGGAAGGTACGCATGGTCAACTGAGTACCAGGCTCACCGATAGACTGAGCAGCGATTGTACCAACTGCTTCACCCACTTCAACCGCATCTCCTGTTGCCAAGTTAATTCCGTAACAGTGACGACACACCCCATGACGAGTGTTACATGTAAAGACAGAACGAATGGTCACTTGCTCAACACCAGCATTCACAATTTCACGGGCAATATCCTCTGTAATCAACTCATTAGGACCAATAATAACGGCACCTGTTTCAGGATGTTTAACTGTTTTCTTAGTATAACGACCTTGCAAGCGTTCCTCAAGCGGCTCAATCATTTCCTTGCCGTCAGTAATGGAACGGATGTCTAGACCTCGATCAGTTCCACAGTCGTCCTCACGGATAATCACATCTTGGGCAACATCTACGAGACGACGAGTCAAGTAACCAGAGTCAGCTGTCTTCAAGGCCGTATCCGTCATCCCTTTACGAGCACCGTGAGTGGAGAAGAACATTTCAAGAACCGATAGACCTTCACGGAAGTTTGACAAGATCGGCAATTCCATGATTCGTCCGTTCGGAGCGGACATCAATCCACGCATTCCGGCAAGCTGTGAGAAGTTAGAAATGTTCCCACGAGCTCCGGAGTCCATCATCATAACGATTGGGTTTTTCGGATCTTGTGATTCTGTCAAGCGTTTTTCCAATTTCTCTTTCGCTGAACGCCATTCATCCGTAACAGCAGCATAACGTTCATCATCAGTAATCATACCACGACGGAATTGTTTCTTAATTTGCTCAACGCGTTCGTGTGATTCCTCAATGATTTCTGCCTTGTTATCAATCACTGGAATATCTGCGATTCCCACTGTCAAACCAGCAAGAGTTGAATGGTAGTAACCAAGATCTTTCAAGCGGTCAAGGAGGGCAGAGGTTTCAGTGGTGCGGAAACGTTTGAAGATTTCTGCGATGATATTTCCAAGATTTTTCTTCTTGAATGGAGGATTGATGGAAAGTTTTGCAATCGCCGCTTTAATATCAGATCCTGGCTCCAAGAAATACTTATCTGGTGTACCTTCTGTCAGATTGGCATTTGTCGGTTCTTGTAGATAAGGCAGACCCGCTGGCATAATGGCATTAAACAAAATCTTACCGACAGTGGTCATCATGATCTTGTGTTCTTGTGATTCTTTCCAAGGTTTATCCAGACTGTCTGTTGCAATACCAACACGGGTATGCAGGTGGACATAACCATTGCGGTAGGCCATAACGGCTTCGTCCATATCCTTGAAAACCATCCCCTCGCCCTCACGACCGGCATCTTCCATAGTCAAGTAGTAGTTCCCCAAGACCATATCCTGAGAGGGGGTTACAACCGGTTTTCCATCTTTCGGATTGAGGATATGCTCAGCAGCCAGCATGAGGATGCGAGCTTCTGCCTGTGCCTCTTCCGATAAAGGCACGTGAATGGCCATTTGGTCCCCGTCAAAGTCCGCATTGTAGGCCTCACAGACCAGTGGATGCAGGCGAAGCGCCTTACCATCTATCAAGACCGGTTCAAAAGCCTGAATACCAAGTCGGTGAAGGGTCGGTGCGCGGTTTAGAAGTACTGGGTGTTCTTTAATCACTTCTTCAAGAATATCCCAAATACGGTCATCGCCACGTTCAATCAAGCGTTTCGCTGCCTTTACATTCCCGACAATCTCACGGGCAACGATTTCACGCATGACAAACGGTTTGAAGAGTTCAATCGCCATTTCACGCGGAACACCACATTGGTACATTTTCAGAGTTGGACCAACAGCAATAACGGAACGACCTGAGAAATCGACGCGCTTTCCAAGCAGATTTTGACGGAAGCGCCCCTGTTTTCCTTTCAGCATGTGGCTGAGAGATTTGAGCGGTCGGCTACCTGGTCCTGTAATCGGACGACCACGACGGCCATTATCAATCAGGGCATCTACTGCTTCTTGGAGCATCCGTTTTTCATTTTGCACAATGATCCCCGGCGCATTCAGCTCCAACAAGCGTGCTAAACGGTTGTTCCGGTTAATGACACGGCGATACAGCTCATTCAAGTCAGAAGCTGCAAACCGTCCACCATCCAGTTGGACCATCGGACGCAAATCTGGCGGAATGACTGGCAAGATGTTCAAAATCATCCACTCAGGTTTGTTCCCTGATTTATAAAAGGCATCTAATACGTCCAAACGGCGAACCGCCTTAATCCGTTTTTGACCAGAAGCTGTTTTCAATTCTTCTTTCAGGGCTGCAATTTCAGTCGGTAAATCTACTTGCTTGAGTAGGTCTTGAACTGCTTCTGCCCCCATTTTCGCAACGAACGAACCGTGGCCATATTCCCGTAATTTTTCACGATATTCACGCTCGGTCATAATTGATTTATGCTCGAGCGGTGTATCTTTAGGATCGATAACCACGTAGGCTGCAAAATAAATGACCTCTTCAAGTGCACGTGGACTCATATCAAGAGTCAGACCCATACGGCTTGGGATACCTTTAAAATACCAAATATGAGAAATTGGCGCTTTTAACTCGATGTGACCCATGCGCTCACGACGGACTTTGGCACGAGTAACCTCTACACCACAACGGTCACAAACGATCCCCTTATAACGAATGCGTTTGTACTTTCCACAGGAACATTCCCAGTCTTTTGTCGGACCAAAGATGACTTCATCAAAGAGTCCGTCACGCTCGGGTTTGAGCGTACGATAGTTGATTGTTTCAGGTTTTTTAACTTCACCGTAAGACCATGAGCGGACCTTGTTGGGAGAAGCTAAAGTGATTTGCATACTTTTAAATCGATTTACGTCAACCACTAATAATCCCTTTCTTCATTTCTAACAAGAGGAGCAGCTAGAAACAGGTGTGTGCCTGTTCCTACCTATCCTTATTCTTCTGATTCCGCAGCGAACGCAGCTGCAGCATCCGCCGCGGCCTTTGCACGCGCTTTTTCCAAGTCATCTACGTGGATGATATCATCATCTTCCCCTTCATCAAGGTCACGAAGTTCTACTTCTTGATCATCCTCATCAAGGACACGCATGTCAAGACCTAGTGATTGTAACTCTTTCACCAAGACACGGAATGACTCTGGTACACCTGGCTTTGGAATTGGTTTCCCTTTGGTAATCGCCTCATAAGCCTTCAAACGACCATTAACATCATCTGACTTGTAGGTCAAGATTTCTTGAAGGACATTTGATGCACCGTAGGCTTCCAGCGCCCAAACCTCCATCTCACCAAAACGTTGTCCTCCAAACTGAGCCTTCCCTCCGAGAGGTTGTTGAGTAACCAGTGAGTAAGGACCGACCGAACGGGCATGCAATTTATCGTCTACCATGTGGTGGAGTTTAATCATATACATAACCCCGACAGATACACGGTTATCAAACGGCTCACCGGTGCGACCGTCATAGAGAATCGTTTTGGCATCACTATCCATACCTGCTTCCTTAACCGTTGACCAGAGGTCTTCTGAACTCGCTCCGTCAAAGACTGGTGTTGCAATATGAATACCCAAATTGCGGGCTGCCATTCCAAGGTGAAGTTCCATAACCTGTCCGATATTCATACGAGACGGTACCCCGAGTGGATTCAACATGATATCAACTGGCGTCCCATCTGGGAGGTATGGCATATCCTCAACTGGTACGATACGAGAGACAACCCCTTTATTTCCATGGCGTCCCGCCATCTTGTCTCCGACCTTGATCTTCCGTTTTTGAGCGATGTAGACGCGAACCAGCATATTGACACCAGATTGCAATTCATCGCCATTAGCACGGGTAAAGATTTTCACATCACGAACGACACCGTCAGCACCGTGAGGCACACGAAGTGATGTATCGCGGACTTCACGAGACTTATCACCAAAAATAGCGTGGAGGAGACGTTCTTCTGCAGACAGGTCTTTCTCTCCTTTCGGAGTAACCTTACCGACAAGAATGTCGCCTTCTTTTACCTCAGCACCAACACGAATAATTCCCATTTCATCCAAGTCTTTAAGAGCATCTTCACCAACGTTTGGAATTTCACGGGTAATTTCTTCAGGTCCCAACTTGGTATCGCGCGTTTCTGACTCATACTCTTCCAAGTGAACAGAGGTATAGACATCGTCTTTCACCAGACGCTCACTCATGATAACTGCGTCCTCGAAATTATATCCTTCCCACGTCATATAGGCAACGATTGGGTTTTGTCCAAGCGCCATTTCCCCATTTTCCATAGAAGGACCATCTGCGATAAAGTCGCCTTTTTCGACAACATCCCCCACCTTAACAAGAGTACGTTGGTTATAAGCTGTACCTGAGTTTGAACGGCGGAATTTTTGAATATGGTAAACATCAAGTGAGCCATCCTCACGACGTACTTCTACCTTTTCTGCATCTGCGTAGATTACTTTTCCATTATGCTGAGCAATCACCGCCGCTCCCGAATCATGGGCCGCTTGATATTCCATACCAGTTCCCACATAAGGGGCTTTAGGATCAATCAACGGCACAGCCTGGCGCTGCATGTTGGCACCCATAAGGGCACGGTTGGAGTCATCGTTTTCAAGGAAAGGAATACATGCTGTCGCAACGGCCACTACCTGCTTAGGTGATACATCCATGAAATCAGCAGAATCTGCTGGAAATTCCTGGTTATTCCCTTGATGACGTCCCATGACAATCTTGTCTACAAAGCGATTGTTTTCATCAAGTGGAGAGGTAGACTGTGCTACGATATACGCATCTTCTTCGTCCGCAGTCAGCCAGACGATCTCATTTGTAACGGTACCTGTACTGCGGTCAATCTTACGGTAAGGTGTTTGAATGAAGCCATACTTGTTCAAATGTCCATAAGAAGATAGGTTGTTAATCAACCCAATGTTTGGCCCTTCAGGTGTTTCAATCGGACACATACGACCATAGTGAGTGTAGTGCACGTCACGAACTTCATAACCAGCACGGTCACGTGTCAAACCACCAGGTCCTAAGGCTGACAAACGACGTTTGTGAGACAATTCAGAAAGTGGGTTGTGCTGATCCATGAACTGAGACAACTGGGATGAACCAAAGAACTCTTTAATCGCGGCAGTTACAGGACGAATATTGATAATCTGTTGCGGAGTGAGAACTTCATTATCTTGCACACTCATGCGCTCACGGAGATTGCGCTCCATACGTGTCAAACCAATCCGTACTTGGTTAGATAGTAGTTCCCCTACAGCACGAATCCGACGATTTCCCAGATGGTCAATATCATCAACGCGACCGAGACCTTCAGCAAGATTGAGGAAGTAGCTCATTTCAGCCAAGATGTCTGCTGGTGTAATCGTCCGAACATTCTCTGCTGGATTCGCATTCCCAATCACTGTCACAATACGATCTGGATCAGTCGGTGCTACGATCTTAAATTTTTGGAGTAGGACTGGTTCTACTACAACCGCTGCATCATTCGGGATGTATTCAACCACGTTTAAGTCATCAAACTGTTCTTCAATAGACTCCAGCACATCCCGATTCAAGACAGTCCCTGCTTCAAGGACAATCTCCCCTGTTTCAGCATTGATAACATGTTCTGCCAAGGTTTGGTTGAGCAAGCGCGTACGGAGGTTCAATTTTTTATTAACCTTATAACGACCGACAGGCGCCAAGTCATAACGGCGTGGGTCAAAGAAACGTGCAGTTAACAAGCTGCGTGAACTTTCTGCCGTCTTAGGCTCCCCTGGACGAAGGCGTTCGTAAATCTCTTTTAGGGCTTCATCCGTACGTGAATCTGCTGGGTTTTTATGAATATCCTTTTCAATGGTGTTGCGCACCAATTCGCTATCCCCAAAGATGTCAAAGATTTCATCATCACCTGAGAACCCAAGTGCACGAACAAGGGTGGTAAATGGAATCTTACGGGTCCGATCAATCCGTGTATAGGCAATATCTTTTGAGTCGGTTTCAAGCTCTAGCCAGGCTCCACGATTTGGGATAACGGTTGACCCATAGCCAACCTTTCCGTTTTTGTCAACCTTATCATTGAAGTAGACACCTGGTGAGCGCACGAGCTGGCTCACGATAATCCGCTCACCACCATTGATGATAAAGGTCCCCATTTCAGTCATGATTGGAAACTCACCAAAAAATACTTCTTGTGTCTTAATTTCACCTGTTTCTTTGTTAATTAAGCGGAAGGTGACAAAGATGGGAGCTGAATAACTCGCATCATGAATACGCGCTTCTTCTAAAGTATACTTTGGTTCCTTCAATTCATAACCAACAAATTCCAATTCCATCGTATCTGTAAAGTTGGATACTGGGAGCACATCTTCAAAGACTTCTTTAAGACCATGATCCAAGAATTCTTTGAATGAATCGGTTTGAATTTCAATCAAATTTGGTAAATCAAGAACCTCCTTGATTCTTGAAAAACTACGACGGGTACGGTGCTTGCCGTACTGAACTTCATGTCCTGCCAAGTTTTTAGCTCCTTCTTTTTTCTCTAAGTCTAGCTAACGAGACCGTCCATTGTCGTTTTGTCTGAATTTTTAGAATCTTTAAGATTTGATGACAATCCTCAAAAAATACCAAAAATAAGCACAAAAAGAGCAGCTAAATCTTCCTTAACCAAGTATGATTTAACTGCTGTAAGCCTTGCTTGGACAATATTTCAAACAAGACACACGACAAATAATATAGGTATATTATACATTATTTCTCTTTATTTTGCAAGCCTCGCCCTCTTCCCTCCACGCCGTAGGCCCCTAACCAAAGATAGCTCCCCTTCAAAAGGGTCTTATGCTAACACTAACTTAGGAATGATGTTGATAGTGTCAGGAGACGGTGGAAGGTAATCGTCATTTCACTGCATCAATCATTCTCGCTCTCCATTCCTCTCTGCCACTAACGATTAGAGGCACTGCTTGAAGATGGCTTTGTTGTAGGGGCCGATGAGCTTGTACTTGATGAAGACTTTGGTTCGGGTGTAGGAGCAGGAGGAAGCAAGGTAGCCCAGGCCTTGGCATAATCACTATCTGTTCCACCGATCATAAAGCGATAACTTATGGCTGGTGCCCCATTCTTAGCCCAATAACTCGTTGTCACCCCACCTCCTAGCGTAATGGCTGTATCGTTGACCTGAACAGTACCAGCTCGCGTTCCAGTAGAAGCCAGGACACTTGAAGCAATGACGCTATCATCCAACTGGAAGTGACCCTCGAAAAGATCTGGTCTCACTTCATAGAGGGCACTCGTCAAATAGGCTACATAGGCCGCATTATTGTTATACCCTGTTAAAAAGTCCATACCAGTATTATCATCATGTCCAGCCCAGGTTCCCATGGTAATCTGGGGAGTAGCCAACATGAGCCATACATCGGCTGTATCATTACTGGTTCCTGTCTTTCCAACCAAATCACTAGCTGCTGCTTGGGGGTTCATTGCTGCTAAGCGCCCTGAAAAAGTAGAGGTCGCTCCTGAAGCTAAGACCCCTCTCAACAACATCATCATGATGCTTGATGTTGCCTTTGAATAAACTTGTACGGGCTTTGCCTCGTGTTGATAAATCACTGTCCCATCATGGGCTGTGATTTTCTCCACGATATAATTCTCATTATAAACACCTCCGTTAGCAAGGGTCTGGTAGGCGTTTGTATTGGCTGCAACCGTCGTCTCAATCCCGCCCCCTAACGGGAGACTTTCAATGTCATACAGGTCAATATCGTAATTCATCTTATCCATGTAGGACTTGACATCCACACCTGCATTTCTCAACATCTTGTAGGTCCAAAAAGCCGGGATATTGGCAGATACATCCAAGGCCCCCTGCAAGGTCATCATCCCTGTCCCCCTGCTATCGCCGTGCATAATAGAGGTTCCATCAGAAAAAGTCGTTGGATAGTTGGACAGGATACTCGCAGAACCGAGTAGCCCTTGATCAATGGCGACCCCGTAAGCTAAGAAGGGCTTGACGGTAGACCCTGGAGACCGCTTGGTACTAAGGGCGTGATTATTCTGATTGGAACTATAGTCTCGGCCACCCACAAATCCTAAAATCGCACCTGTTCGGTTATCCAGAAGAACACTTCCTGTTTCAACCAGACCACCCCCACTATCTAGCACCTCGCCATAATTTGCCACAACAGACTGCATGGTGCTATAGATATCTTTATGGACTGTGCTAGTAATGGTATAGCCTCCCTGGCTAATATTCTGCTTCGCTAACTCCTTGTAGGCTTTGACCGTCTCATCATTTTTCAAATCCTGCGCAGACACCTTGTCTCTCTTAATCAAATGATGGTACATGATACTTTCTGCTTCTGACAAGACCGCATAATACAAGTAATCTTTACTATCCTTTAAAATAGGAGCCGGTGCAATAAAATCCTTCTTGATATCGTAGGCGAGATAGGTCTCGTAATCCTCCTTGGTAAGATAGCCAGAACGGTACATGTTATACAAGACATCTTTTGAACGCTCAATCCCGTAAGATAGCCCCTCTTCAGATTTAAGCCCACCACTCGCTGTATAAGGTGAATAAACGATAGGGCTTTGAGGTAAGCCTGCGACAAAAGCTGCTTGGGGGACCGTTAAATCGTTAGCTGATTTTCCAAAAATTCCACGTGCCGCTTCCTCGATTCCAGCAATATTGCGTCCTTGATGATTGCGCCCAAAGGGAGAGACATTCAAATAAGTCGTTAAAATCTCTTCCTTACTCATCGCACGCTCAAGGGCGAGAGCAGAGATGATTTCATTTGCTTTTCGACTAAAGGTAGGTGCATCTCCCACAATCTGCTGCTTAATCAACTGCTGGGTCAAGGTCGAGCCTCCACTTGATGAACCGACACCAACCGAACCGAGCGCCGCACGTATAACTGCTTTCGGAACGACGCCATTATGACTTTCAAACGTCGCATCTTCTGTCGCAATGACCGCCTGCTTGACATTGTCAGAAATTGCATCACTCCCTACTGGAGACCGCAATAGATCCGAACTAATTTCTGAAACAAGGCTACCATCTGCATAGACAACTTTAGACATGCGACTAATATCGGTCACTTGCTTTACTAATTCCGTAGCATTCGGTACAGTTACACTATCAAAAAGGCTGGCAACATAGCCCAAGCCAAGACCTGCTCCTAATACCCCCAACAAAAAAATGACAATAGCTCCAAAGTCTACTAGTAGTTTTAAGGTCCTCAGAACAATACCAGTTATATCACTGGTTGTGAGGGAGATGATTTCTTTCGTTTTCTTAGGTAATTTAGTCGTCATAGATAACTCCTCATCTCCTTATTTTATCATATTTTTTATGTTTTGACGAAAATTTCCTGCACGATTTCCCCCAAAATATGGTACAATGGAAGCTGATGAACAACTTAAAGGAGAAGAGACATGCACATTTTTGATGAGCTAAAAGAACGTGGTTTAATCTTTCAAACTACAGATGAAGATGCTTTGCGAAAAGCCTTAGAAGAAGGGCAAGTCTCTTATTATTCAGGCTACGATCCAACTGCTGATAGCCTGCACTTAGGGCATCTAGTACCAATCCTCGTCTGCCGCCACTTACAGCTAGCCGGCCATAAGCCCTATCCACTCGTGGGAGGTGCAACTGGCTTGATTGGAGATCCGTCCTTCAAAGATGCAGAGCGTAGTCTTCAAACAAAAGAAACTGTTGATGGCTGGGTCGAGAAAATCCAAGGTCAGTTATCTCGTTTCCTCGATTTTGAAAATGGCGACAACAAGGCTGTTATGACCAATAACTACGATTGGTTCAGCAAGATTAGTTTTATTGATTTCCTGCGCGATGTTGGAAAATACTTTACCGTCAACTACATGATGAGTAAAGAGTCTGTAAAAAAGCGGATTGAAACAGGGATTTCTTATACCGAGTTCGCCTACCAAATTATGCAGGGATATGATTTCTTCGAACTCAATCGCTTACATGATGTCACCTTGCAGATCGGTGGTAGTGACCAATGGGGCAATATGACGGCTGGTACAGAATTACTCCGTCGTAAAGCAGATAGAACTGGTCACGTGGTGACTGTTCCACTCATCACTGATTCAACTGGAAAAAAATTCGGCAAATCTGAAGGCAATGCTGTTTGGCTTGATGCTAACAAGACATCTCCGTATGAGATGTACCAATTCTGGATGAACGTTATGGATGCTGACGCCATTCGTTTCTTAAAGATTTTCACCTTCCTGCCACTCGATGAAATCGAAGAAATTTGCCAGCGATTCGAGCTAGCACCACATGAACGCCTAGCACAAAAAATTCTTGCCCGAGAGGTCGTTACTCTCGTCCACGGTGAAACAGCTTATCAAGAGGCACTCAACATCACTGAGCAACTTTTTGCAGGGGCTATCAAAAATCTTTCTGTCAGTGAACTGAAACAAGGACTTCGTGGCGTACCAAATTACATGGTAACGGCAGATGATAACCTCAACATCATTGAACTTCTGGTCACCGCAGGGGTGGTCACCTCAAAGCGCCAAGCCCGTGAAGATGTCCAAAACGGAGCCATCTACATCAATGGAGACCGCATCCAGGACCTTGACTACATACTAACGGAAGCAGATAAACTCGAAAATGAATTGACCGTTATCCGCCGCGGGAAGAAAAAATACTTTGTACTGACATTTAACTAACATTAAAACAGCTAAGATGTGAGGACGTTAAAAGGTCTGTGTAAAACTCAAAGTGTCCCCATAGGGTATCCGTAAGTGAATATCGTTCACAACAGCTACAGCAACATAGGAAAGTTGTCGAGTGAAAAGTTGACCAAGTAGCCTTTTGATTTTTAAAAAGTAGTAGATGTCAGAACGCTAATCACATCTAGAAAACTTAAAAGCGAACAAGATACCATTTCTGAACAACAGAAACTAGACCTTGTTCGCTTTTGCATTTCTAAACTGATGCTCCGACAGTCTATTCCCAGACTGTTTGACACAAGGCTACTCATTTTAGAAACTAAGAGGTGTAAAGAATAAGAAAAATCGAATTCATTTACTGTTCTATTTCTTTTTCCTTTGAATGTTTATTTTTTGCTTTTACAACTAACTGGGCTGCTACAACACAAGAAATAACCGGTAAAACTTTTAAAAATAGATCAAAACAGTATTCTAACATCATTGTTCTCCAATACTGACAAACTTAAAAATAAAACGAAGTGATAACTGACTGATAGCTTGATTGAATCAAAAACTCCTTTCTAATAAACCATCTTGAATGCTCTTACATCTTTATGATAAGGCATTATTAAAAAAATCAAGTCTGTTTTTTACTTATATTTATGTTATACTAGAATGGTTGGTACTTCTAAATAGGCCAATTATTTTTATACCCATTTTTTGTTTCAGGCGACAAGCCCCTCCTACCAAAGAAAGGATAAGGCCATGCACTGTATCTTTTGTCATGATATTTTAGAAGAAAACATCCTCTATCAGACCGAATATTTCAAGCTAGTCTGGGATATTGACCCCATTCAAACAGGACACCTGTTAATCATCAGCAAGGAGCATTTCACCAGCCTTTCTGAACTACCTCTACCTGTCCTTCATGAACTGGCAGAGGTAGAGCAGACAATCACAAGGCTCTTAGAACAGACTCTGCCAATTGACGGCGTCACCCTCGCAAGAAACGACAAGGATTTGATGGACAAGGGAACGCATTTCCACTCCCACCTCATTCCAAGGAAAAAAGACGATTGTTTTTGGGAGCAGATTGTCATTAGTCAACACCCTCTACCGCTTGAAGCCTTTCTCAAACACTTGAAACATACTAATACCCTTTAAAAATCAAAAGTAGACTAGGAAACAAAGACGAAGGTAGAACTGGCGTTCACCGAGACTCTTGACAACGTATCCTTTTGATTTTTAAGAGTATAAGACATGACCAAGAATAAAAGCTATAGAACCAACCAATCATATGTGTTGCTCTATAGCTTTTTGTATTGCACAAACCCATACACCGATAGACGGTTGACGAAGCGATATTTAAAGAGTCTCAACCGCCTCGTACACAGTATCTGAAAGGCTGGCTTGGTAGTCTTCCAAAGAATAGTTGACACTGGTTTTAACACTTGCCACTTGTCGATCTAAATCAATGGTCACATCTACTACACCTGGCATGGTCTTAAAACGCTCAGTTACGTGCTTGATACAATTTTGGCAGGATAGATTGCTAAGTTTAATCGTCTGCATACTGATTTCTCCCTTCATGATGATGACAGGTACACTGACCTGCCAAACAATGACATTGTAAATGTTGAGGTGCCGTTAGTAGCTGATAATCTATTTGATGGCGCAATTTTTCTAAATCAGAATACGAAAAACTCCCCATTTCCAATAATTGCCCGACTACTTCCCCATGCTTAGTGGAACATATAGTATCCAGCAACATTTGAAGTTGCTGTTGCAGATGCTCCTTTTCAGCTACCAATGGATAGTAGTGGTACTGCCCCTCCTCCTTTTTCATCTCCAAATAGGCTTTTTTCCGCAAACGTCCTAAAAGTGTTTTGATTGTGGTAGCCTGCCAATCAAAACCTTCTTGCAAGCTAGCAATAATCTGGCTAGATGTATGCCCTGGATAGGCCCAAATCACCCGCATCACTTGCCATTCCGCAGCCGACATTATCTGCCCCATGACAGCACCTCCTTTCGTCTACAGTTTACAGTTGTAGCCGTTATTTGTCAACTATTTCTACTCGACAGTCTGTAGTGCATCTCACCACTCCCTCACACTCTACGTCACTCTCTTCAAACAAAGGCATGAGGAGGCGGAGAAAATATAAAGAAAAATTAGAGAAGATTGACTATAGATTATCATATTTATACTCAATAAAAAAGGTCGGAACCCAAGTCCCAACCTCGATACACGGTATCAATGCGCCAACATTTCTTGACCAATTTCAAGGCCAGTTAAGCCATCTGGGTAGTATGTTGGCCAATTCTCTAACTCACTGAATAACTTCTCTTGACTCTCGCCACCAAAGAAGAGGTGGAAATGTCCCGTTTTCGTTGGGGCAATATTGTGGTCACTAAACTGCACATACTTGAAACGTCCCGCATCGGCATCTGTTGCTTCAAATAGGAAACGCACCCCTCGATTTCCCTTCTTATAAGTCAAGACTTGATAACCCATATATTTGTAGGTGTGTTTTTCTGCTTGACCCTTACTCACAAATTCTATAGTATCATTGCTAATACGAATCTGCTCCACATCGGTCTTGTAACCTTTGTCATAGTAAGCCTTATATTCCTCAGCCGTCATTTGACCGCTCAATTTAGCTTTATAATCAAAGACCTGATCCAATGTTCCATCTAGCAAATAAGGGTAGACTGACTGCCATTTTCCTGCATAATCAGATAGAGTCCGGTCTTTAACTGCGCTATCCTCAAAATAACCAGCATAGACTG
Source organism: Streptococcus azizii (assembly GCF_001984715.1). Classification (GTDB taxonomy): domain Bacteria; phylum Bacillota; class Bacilli; order Lactobacillales; family Streptococcaceae; genus Streptococcus; species Streptococcus azizii. The sequence goes on along the minus strand of NZ_MSPR01000015.1, from coordinate 11,201 downwards.
TCTTTTCTGTCCCTTCTCCTTCCTCCGGGAGAATGTCCGGTCCAGCTTGACTCGTTGTTTTTTCCAAGGCTTTCAAATTATCTTCCATCACTGAAATATAATCCGCTCCGTTATTTATCGCTTCCTCCGTCAAACTTTCTAACGGATTCAAGACAGCCAACTCTACACCCGTCTCCTTTGACAAGGTCTCCGCTACTGCTTTTGAAGCATTTTCTTCAAAGTAGATATACTGAATCCCATATTGCTTGATATACTTGGTCAATGCTGCCAGACGAGAAGGGGTTGGTTCTTGATCAGCAGATACCCCTGTAATCGATACCTGCTTCAGGCCATAATCCAAGGCTAGATAAGAAAAAGCACTATGCTGGGTCACAAAGTATTTTTGCTTAGCAACCGATAAACTTGCCTGATAGCTCGCATGTAAGGCTTGTAATTTTGTCAGATAAGTTGTTGCATTCTTCTCAAATACTGCTTTCTTCTCCGGATACTTAGCTACCAAGCCATCGCGAATCCTTTCTACCAATGAGATAGCACGCTCTGGTGAGAGCCACACATGGGGATCATAGGCGTGATGATGCCCTTCTTCTCCCTCTTCATGTTCTTCCTCTTCTTCACCACCTGGTAAGAGTAACATCCCTTCTGTCGCCTTGATAACCTGGATTTTCTTGCTATCAACAGATTTCAACACGTCTGGTACCCAAGTTTCCATATTTTCATTTTCATATACAAAAACGTCAGCTCCTTGAATTTCTGCAATATTTTTAGCCGACGGTTCAAAGTCATGAGGCTCGGTTCCTGCTTTCACAAGAAGAGAAACATCTGCTTCTTCCCCTACCACTTGCTTTGTAAACTCATAGACGGGATAGAAGGTCGTCACTATCTGAATATCCTTCTTTTTTGATTCCGTCTGCAACCCACATGCTACTAGCAAAAGGACACTGAGTCCCATTAGACATGCTACTACTTTTTTCATAGCTTCTCCTATCTTTTCAATCTATGGACAACATTCATCAGCAGAAAGATACTGATAAAAATCAACGTAATACTTGCACTAGCTGGCGTCTCTGCATAATAAGACAGGAACAGTCCGGAAAGCATTCCGACAAACCCAATCACCATGCCAAGCCCAATCACCATTTTGAAACTATTTCCTAAGCGAAGCGCGATTGAGGCAGGTAAAACCATAATCGTTGATACCAATAAAGCACCCGCGGCTGGAATCATGAGCGCAATCGCTACCCCTGTCACCATATTAAAAGCAAGGGACATCGCTCGAACAGGCAGACCGTCCACAAAGGCTGTATCCTCATCAAAGGTTAAAATATACATGGGGCGTAAAAAGAACACGGTCAAGACTAGTACAACTGTTGCAATCGCAAAAAGAGCCATCACCTGTTCTTGACTAATCGTTACAATTGAGCCAAATAGGTATTGTTCTAGGCTTAAACTACTCTTTCCACCCGAACGACTCATGACAATCAAAGATACCGCTAAACCTGTAGACATGAGGATGGCTGTCCCGATTTCCATAAAACTCTTATACAAGGTCCGTAAATATTCCAAAAAAATTGCTGCAACTATAACCACTATGAGGGTCGAAATGGTCGGCGACATCCCAACAACAAGTCCTAGAGCCACACCTGCTAACGACACGTGACTGAGCGTATCACTCATCAAACTCTGACGTCGTAAAATGAGGAAAATCCCCAATATCGGAGAAAATAGACTCATAGCAATAATCGCTAGAAATGCTCGTTGCATAAACTCATAATGAAAAATCGAAACATCAACTATGCTAGGCATGTGTCACCTCCTCATCCTTGTCATGCACATTGAAGCAGTGCCAAGGAGATGTTTGGTCGCGTACCAAATAAATATTACGATCTGCATAGTCACGTAACTCATCCGCATCATGTGTAATCATCAAAATAGACTTTCCATGTTTTTTTGCACTGTGGTGCATCAATTCATAAAAGGCAACCTTCGTTCCACTATCCATCCCTGTTGTCGGCTCATCCAAGATAAAAATATCAGGATCTGAGGCAAACATCCGAGCAATCACAACTCGCTGTTTCTGCCCTCCACTCAAAGCTCCCAGTCGTTTATCCTTATGCTCCCACATCCCAACAGACTCCAAACTTGTCCGAATATGTTCCTCATCATGACTTGTCAATCTCCGAAACCAGCCCTGACGCGGGTAGCGTCCAGATTTTACAAACTCATAGACTGTACTAGGAAAGCCAGCATTAAAACTGGCAATCTGCTGGGGCAAATAAGCCATTCTCAGCTTTTTCCCACTAATACTGGTTTCTGAGATAAGCACCTTCCCCTCCTTAGGCTTTAGGATACCTAATGTCGCCTTAATCAAGGTAGTCTTTGCTGCACCATTTTCGCCTGTCAAAGTCACAAATTCACCACTATCCAAATGGTAGTGAATATGTTCCAAAACAGGCTCCTGATCATATACAAACGATAGATCCTCTACTGTAATATATCTCATGCTTCTTTCCGAATCTTCTTTACCAAATCTGTCAAAAAATGACTAATCATCACTTGTTCCTCTTCTGAATATTGACCCACCAACTCCTGATAAGAGGCCAGAGTATGCGCATGGTGATGAGCGTGTTCCTCAGCAATCGGCTTTGCCAAATCAGTCAAACTATATCGAACAATCCGAGCATCACGACTATCCCGAACCGCCACCAATAAATCTTGAGCAATCAAGGTCTTAATTGCCTTGGTAATCGCAGCCTGACTCACATTTAATTGCTTTGCAATCTCTTTATTTGTAAAGGCATTATTTTCAATTAGCATCAAAATATGTTCCTGAGTATTGGTCAGACGCATCTCACTCTGACAAGCTCCTACTAAGATTTCTAATTGATTCTCCGAATTCAAGATGATTTCATGCAAAGTCTGTTCAATTTGATGAGCTAATGGTTGCATCCACTTTACCAATCCTTAATCATTTAATTAACCAGTTAATCTTATCATAAAAATCTTCCCTTGTCAAATTGATATCTCAACTGGAGATTTTCAGCCTGTTCATTTGAAAGTAGGATGGAACTTATTGAGCAGAGTCTCACGTCATTGAACAAGCCCTAAACTCTGTGTGAAAAAAGATAGGCAGCTGTTTTGGCTTTAGCCAATTACAGATGAGAATCCCTTCAGAAAATAGGTAGCTGCTTCGGCTTTAGCCGATTACAGATAAGAATCCCTTTGGGATTGAAACAGTTCGGTGAACTGTTTCAACTGGTCACCTAGAAATACGAAAATGACCACAGAAGCCCGAGCTTAAAAACGAAGATAGGACATTGTTCCTTCATATTCAAGGGAACTATTGAGAAAAGGCGTGACTTTTCTTATTTCCAACTTGAAATAGTTATCAACTATTTCAACTACCTTCGCCTTCGTTTCCTAATCTACTGTTGATGTTCATAGAGTATTCGTTTACCGAATGTCAATTCTGTCAGCCTCTACCTTGACTCGTCCAATCTTGATTTTCATTGAGGAAGAACTGAAAAACTATGAGGCAAAATGAACTATGGAATACACAAAAAGAACGCTGATTACTCAACGTTCTCTTACTATAAACTATACCGGCGGCCGGGGTCGAACCGGCACGTCCTTGCGGACACTGGATTTTGAGTTTGGTTCTTGAGGTTTTATAAGAATAAAAACCAGTCAAATCAGCATTATTAGAAATTCTCTCTATCGTAAAAACTGTGGATTTTTTTATTTTTAGTAACTTTTTAGTATTCATGACTTATTAACTATATTTAAATACTGTTCTCTTTTCTTCGAAAAATACTTTACATTTTTTTACTTCTTCATCATAAGCTGAAAACAATTCTTCCACTTCCCAATCACTATAATTATAATTCGATTTATTGCTAAGATTTGCAATCAAATTCATAAGTGAAAAAATTTTTTCTACCCTTGCAGTCGATAATTTCTTAAAAGATACTTCTTTATCATTACTTGTATCAACCACAGAATAATGAAAAGAGTTTTTAAGATTGACTGTTTTTATTGTAATGGGGCTAGTGAAAAACTCTTTTATTTCTTCACCTTTTTGTTCCAACGCTCCAAATAGCTCTTCAATGTCTGATTTTGAAAAAGTGTATTTTGATTTGTCACTTTGATTTCTCAATATGTTTAAAATTGAAAAAACCTTCGTCATTCGAGCTTCTGATAATCTTCTAAATTTTTCATTTCTAGTTTCCATAGCTTCTCCTAACATTATCGGACCATTATTATGTATTAAATTTTATCACATGGAGAGATTTTTTTCAAATATTGCATTCCGTTGTTGACTTTTATGTTTTTTTTATAGTATAATACTGAATATAGAGGAATATCCTCTAAATATAATATCTGAAAAGGAGTGTTCTTATGTTTAAAGAACTTGTCAAATTTATCTATTCCTCATCAGAGGGACAACTTAAAGCTTTGCAATCCAAGGCTAATGCACTAACAGGAGAGGTTACTATTTCCGATGATGTGAGTGATATTGCAGATGCCTGGAAAAAACGTCTCGGCCTTAAAACCGTCCAGACTGCATTAGCTCGGAAACTGGCATATGCCTCTGCTCGTCACCATTACAAAGATGGTAAGACCATGTTGGAAGATATCTCAGCTGGTAAGACACGACGTCATGCTAATAGCTATATCTAGCACTAATGGGAGGTTCACTCCTCCCATTAGTTGTATTATTTAGCGAAATAAAAGGAAAGTAGTGATATGACTATTATTGGCTTTACTTCTAATCCTAGTGCTCTTCTTTTACAATTAACAGAAACATCAGTTATTGCTAAGCAAATTGTTTTGCCTAGAGCCAGTCCATATTTTCAAATTCTTGATAACAAACAATTTGACTTCGGGTGGGAAAACAATATCTTAGTTATTTGTGACCACACTACTTCAAATAATGAGTTTGAACTATTATTCCCTTCAATGCTACCACACGCAACAACGGGAAATTTTTTCATATTACTTTCTATACTTGATAAACAAGATGGTGTAATCATTGCAGGAACTCTAGGATTAAAGGACTACGCAACGGTTCGTAAAAATTTGAGAGTTAGGAGAAACAACAAGTATCTGCCAATCATTTGGAAAGAGGGGACTAATGAAGCTGATAAAATTGAAGAAAATAGTTCAAATTGAACGGAAACCGTTTTTTATAACTCGTCAAAAACTTAAATTATTTAGGATAGTTTTTAATATTATATTTGTTCTAATGTTGTTTTACTACTGGTCCGCAATTCCTCTACTTCTGCCACGTTTAATTGTAGTAATTTTCCTTTTAGGGAGTATATTTCTTACTAATAAGGCATTTATCGCAATTAAGAAGAGAATAGGTAAAACTTTATTTATCCGTGAACGCCTTTGGTATATTCTTGAAAGTTTGAAGTTATATGATTCTGACGGGGATAGAATTCTAAATACTGCTATACTAACTTTCGATATCTCTAACGATAATGCAGTAACTATCTCTGCTCCACTTTTTGGAGACAAATGGACAAAACGTTTAAAGAATTTGGAGGATAATTTGGTAGCAGGTCTTGGACTTCCTTTACTTTCCAAAAAAGAACTACCTAATTGTGTTATTTATCAACTTGGGCACATTGAAGAAATTGAACAGTATGTTTTCAATAATAATTTAACAAGAAAATTTTTCCAAAGTATTTCTAGTCCAGTTATTAAACTGTCAAATACCCAACAATTCAGCCTAAAATCGAATACTAATATCGGTGTTTACGGGCGTACAGGCACAGGAAAGACAATAGCCTTACAATGGTTTTTATTCAATGCACTTGCAAAGGGGTGCGGTACTGATGATAGCACCTATCTAGGTATCGTAGATGGTAAAGGAGCTGACTTATATTCCCTTGGTAAACTTCTTCAAGAAGAGTTAGGTGAGCAAATAGCAATAGGCTCTTCGCCCCAAATGTTAGCAAAATTATCAAGAGAATTTGTAGATATTATGAATGCAAGGTTTGAAGTTATCAAACAGAATAGTTCATTAAATGCCGATGCCTACGATTTAGAAATGACCCCAAACTTTCTGTTTGTTGATGAATTAGCTTCCATTCGTGATAGTTGTGGCTCTAGTAAACAAGGAAAAGAGCTATGGAATGAAATTCTGCAAAATCTAGGACTAATTGCACGTAAAGGACGACAAGCGGGCTGTCATTTACTCCTGTCCACACAAGACCCTAATGCTGAGAATATCCCAGTTGAACTGAGAAATCAAATTTCAGCAGTTTTATACCTCGGTAATCCAGGGGCTGACCGCTTGAAAATGGCTTTCTCTATGTGTGATTTGGAGAACGTGCCTACTGTATCTGATAGAAAAGGTGAAGCACTCTTTCATGCTGATGGTCTAAATTCGATTGAACCAGTACTGACAATCGTTCCATTCGTTGATGTTAAAACTAAACAGGATTTTTTGCAGATAGTTAGGAAAATTCTACCAAACTACTAATGACGGTCTTTTTTCTCTGTTGGAATAGGCAGTCTTTCCAATAGAGAAAAAGAGCAAACCGACTGCTTTGGCAGGAGGTAAAAAGAAAGGAAACTATTATGAAACTCAATGATTTTTTAAAACCTGAACTCCTAGGTAACCGCTTCTTTGCCGTAAAAGGCTATACAGAAGTATTAGATAGAGAAACTAATAAGCCTACTGCATTTCGTCTAAATGTGTCAATTCAAGATGAAAATAGTGATTTCTTCATGGAGATGATACAGGTTAAAGTAAATACTCTGACACCCACTTTAACAGTTCAAGAAATGGTAAATAATAAAACTTGTCCTGTGATACTAAAAGATTTGAATGTCGGTCAGTTCAACGGAAATCTCTGGTTTTCTTGTTCAGACATTTTACCCGTCGCAAAATAACCATACTTCTTATCATACACCTAAGCAAAACTGCCGACAAGCAGTCGGCAAGCTGGAAGCGTGTTTAGCGGAGCGGTGCTTAGGATCACATGATAGAAGTAGGGAGGAGCTTTGCTCCTCCTAGTTTATTTATTATATAGACAGTCTTTTGGCGAAAACTATAATAAAGGTGCGTTTTTTTATGAGTAATTATAATAAAAAAATTATTCGCACCGCTTCCTATATTGAAATTTGGGAATATGAAAAGCCAATATTTTCAAAAGGAAAATCAACTATAGATACTAATGCTGAAAACAAGGAAAAATCAAAACGCAGAACATTTGATGAACTAACACCAGAAGAACAAGAACAACGTCTTGAACGCATGAAAAAAACTCGCTTAGAAGCAAAGTGGAACTTACTCCGTCTAGTCGATTGTAACTTTGATGATACGACTTCTTTTCTTACCTTAACCACTAAAGAAAATATCAGCGAGAGAAACGAATTCAAAGACTTACTCAAAACATTTATCAAACGCTTTAACTATCACATATTTAAAACTAAAAAAAGCCAATTAAGATATATTGCAGTATTAGAAAAGCAAAAACGTGGAGCATGGCATGCTCATATTCTACTTTTCAGCGTTCCCTATATTCCACATAGGCAACTATTAGAGCTTTGGGGACACGGAGCAGTACGGATAAATAAAGTTGATGTCGATAGCAAAGAAAACCGCGGTCGATATGTTACCAAATATTTTGAAAAAGGTATCGGACAAGAGCTGTTGGAAAACTTTAGTAAACAAGCCTATTTATCATCACGCAATTTGAAAAAGCCTGATGAAGATAAGTTCTATAGCTACGAAACTTTTGACTATAACAGCTCAACCGTCCTATATGAAACGGAATACACCAGCAAAGTCTATAAAGACGGTCAGTATTTCGATAATCACGTTACCTACAAAAAGATAAAGTTAGATACAAAGGAGTAAGTCACATGATAACAACTATAAATAAGAATGACCTCATTGCCCTTGGTTTCTCTGAGGGAACTTCTAAACGAATTATCAGACAGGGAAAAGAACTACTAATTGCAAGAGGTTTTAGAGTGTACCAAAATAAGCGAATTGGAACTATCCCTGCTTCTATCGCTACTGAATTACTTGGTTTTGATGTCCAAAATAGCTCTCTTTCTAGGGGGTAATATATGGCAATTAGAAAAGATAAAGACGGTGGATGGATAGTTGATATTAGTAATGGTTTTGACCCAATAACACTAAAACAACGTAGAGTAGTTAGAAAGGGCTACAAGACCAAAAAAGAAGCTACCGAAGCAGAACACTACCTAAGAAGTGTAGAGCTGAAAGAACGCTTCTATGGCGCTAAAATAACTGTTTCTATGCTCTATGAACTACTAAAAGAAGAAGACAATATAAATCATCGAAAAGTAAGCTATATCAACACACAAGAAAATAACTACAATAAACACATTAAAGATTATTTTTCAAAAGTTGATAATGTCGGAAAATTAACCTATGAAGACATTTACCAGTTTAGAGAACACCTTAGGAAAAAAGTAGCCCAAAATTCTGACAACCTATTAAGCTCAAATACTATCAATAAAATCATGATTTTGCTTAAAAAGATTTTTGACATCGGCTTGCGAAAAGGCTATTACTCAACAAATCCTGTAAAACTACTAAAAAAATTACCAATTGAAAAAACTAAAATGCAGTTTTGGACAGTAAAAGAATTTCAGCAGTTTTTAACACTATTTGAACCAGAAGAATACAATATCAAATTGCTCTTTACTGTTCTATTCTTTACGGGATTAAGACTTGGAGAAGCACTCGCACTAACATGGCAAGACATCGACTTCTCAAGCAATACAATTCATATCACAAAATCTGTCTATGTCAATAAAGGGATAAGTCATATCAACACAACTAAGACTAAAGCAGGAACAAGAAGAATTGTTCTCAATAAAAAATTAAGCCAAGAACTACAAGATTGGCAACAGCAACAAAAACATCTATTAGAGCATTTTACTAGCGATAACTTGACTCTACAAGTGTTTCAAAGTAGTCCTATCACAATTACAAAAAATGCCATAGAAAAGCAGTATAAGAAAATCCTTGAACGTGATAACACACTTAAAATGATACGCATACACGATTTTAGACACTCACACGCTTCTCTATTGATAAATCAGGGGGAAGATTATTTAGTTGTGAAAGAAAGGCTAGGACACGCTTCTATAACAACTACAATTGATACCTATTCTCACTTGTATCCAAGCAAGCAAAAAGATTTAGCTGATAAATTAGATGACCTAATTTAAGGCTTTATATTTACAGAACTATCAAATAAAGGAATATGAAATTTATTATCCTCTAAAAATTTTGATACTTTCAACTTATCTTCAGCAGAGCATCTTTTACCAAAAGTAATTGTCATATTATTGAATATAGTCGGATTTAAATCTAAATCAAAGTATTCTTTAGGTTTAACAGAATTAAAACTATTAAATATTTCAGTCAAATCTCCTTTATTTGCACTCATTGATTCCAAAACTAAATCTATTGGTAATGGAAAAATTTGAAAAGAAAATCTTTGCTCATTTTGAAAACTCCACTCAGTTGTCTTATAGATACCATTTGAAGCTAAATTAATAGTTGTGAATTTATCATCTGAAGAAACTACTTGAGGAGTAATCAATGAAACATCATCAGTATACCGTATTTGTTCCAAAGATGGCACATATTTATTATTTGTAACTAATAAGCCTGATTTTACAGGATGTAATGCATTTACCATATCAATTGGTTCAGAAGATTCAGATAAAGAAAATTTTTCCGTTAAAAAGACATCAGTTTCTTTGTCAAAACTAATTCCTATACACACTCCTGTCATATTATCAGAATACATTGTCCATTGTGGAATACTATTAGGAGTATCAGTCCAACAAGACACATACTTAAATCCACCTAGATTACCAAAGTCTGAAGTTGAAGGTTCTAATGGGTCGTCAACATAAAGTAAACTTTTGAATCTCAATGTTTTATAATTTAATATCAGAAGTAATGTTTCAACTGTTGTATAATGATAAAGTGTCTTCATATAATGGTTCCTCCTCTTGCTTATATAACATATTATACTACAAAACATTAAGTAATTTTTAGTAACTCAACTTCAAATTTTATCACCTCAAAACAAAAAGACAAGGCTTATAAACCTTGTCTTTATTACTATACCGGCGGCCGGGGTCGAACCGGCACGTCCTTGCGGACACTGGATTTTGAGTCCAGCGCGTCTGCCAATTCCGCCACGCCGGCTAGTATACTATAACTGGGGTAGCTGGATTCGAACCAACGCATGAGGGAGTCAAAGTCCCTTGCCTTACCGCTTGGCTATACCCCAATAATAAAATAGGCGAGTGATGGGAATCGAACCCACGAATGTCAGAGCCACAATCTGATGTGTTAACCACTTCACCACACCCGCCATAGTTAAACACGGGCAGTAGGAATTGAACCCACACTGAAGGTTTTGGAGACCTTAGTTCTACCTTTAAACTATGCCCGTAAAGATATGGAAGGGGAGGGATTCGAACCCCCGAACCCGAAGGAGCGGATTTACAGTCCGCCGCGTTTAGCCTCTTCGCTACCCTTCCGAATTATTCAATAAATGGCGCGAGACGGAATCGAACCGCCGACACATGGAGCTTCAATCCATTGCTCTACCAACTGAGCTACCGAGCCATATCCACAATCAAATTGCGGGAGCAGGATTTGAACCTACGACCTTCGGGTTATGAGCCCGACGAGCTACCTAGCTGCTCCATCCCGCGTCAATAGTATAAAGTATATCCAGGCTAACTTCCTAGTCGTCATACAAACCGATTAGCACCTTCATCACTTAAGGAGGATGTGGGATTCGAACCCACGCACGCTTTTACACGCCTGACGGTTTTCAAGACCGTTCCCTTCAGCCGGACTTGGGTAATCCTCCAATTATAGTCCGTACGGGATTCGAACCCGTGTTACCGCCGTGAAAAGGCGGTGTCTTAACCCCTTGACCAACGGACCATAAATAAACTAAAGATTTCTCTTTACTCCGCCAGTAGGACTCGAACCTACGACATCATGATTAACAGTCATGCGCTACTACCAACTGAGCTATGGCGGATTCTGGCTAAGCAACTACCTTATCTCACAGGGGGCAACCCCCAACTACTTCCGGCGTTCTAGGGCTTAACTGCTGTGTTCGGCATGGGTACAGGTGTATCTCCTAGGCTATCGTCACTTAACTGTAGTGGTT
>NZ_MSPR01000014.1 GCF_001984715.1 Streptococcus azizii | reverse complement strand
TCATAATAGCAAAGTGAAAAACTTTCTTTGTGAACATCCATTCCGATGAAAAGTGTGGTAAAATGAAACATATAAGACCTCCAATTGAGTGTGGTAATTCCTGTTAGAAGTTGATTGTTTTTTTATTCTAGTGTACAGGTAAATCCACGAATTCTCAACTGGGGGTCTTTACATATTGTCTATATTAGACATTTAACACCTTATCAAGGAAGTCCTTGAGGCGCGGATGTTGTGGATTGTCAAAGATTTGTTCAGGGGTTCCATCTTCGAGGAACTCTCCGCCATCGGTAAAGATGACACGATTTGCCACTTTGCGGGCAAATCCCATCTCGTGGGTGACAATCAGCATCGTCATCCCCTGCTCTGCTAAGTCTTTCATAACATTCAACACATCTCCGACCATTTCAGGGTCAAGGGCTGATGTCGGTTCATCAAAGAGCATAATATCAGGGTTCATAGCAAGAGCGCGGGCGATTGCTACCCGTTGTTTTTGACCGCCGGATAAGCTATCTGGCATGGCATCACGCTTATCGGCTAGACCGACTTTTTCCAATAGCTCGATTCCGACGATTTCAGCCTCACTCTTATCCATTAGTTTGTGTTGGATAGGGGCAAAGGTGATATTGTCTAGAACGCTCATGTGCGGGAAGAGGTTGAAGTGCTGGAACACCATTCCGACATTGGAGCGGAAGGTGTCAAGGTCTGTCTTTGGATCGGTTAAATCAAATCCATCAACGGTTACCTGGCCACTTGTAATCGTTTCAAGTAGGTTCATCGTTCGCAGGAAAGTTGATTTACCAGAACCGGATGGACCGATGATGCAGACAACATCTCCTTCGTAAAATTTGGCAGTAATCCCTTTTAATACTTCGTTGTTGCCATAAGACTTGTGCAAGTCATGGACATTGATTTTTAATTGAGCCATTAGTTACCTCCTTTTTCAAGTTTACGTGCAAGACGTGTCAAGAGTGTAATGACAATCAAATAGATAATGGCAAGGATTGCATACATGCGGAATGATTGATAGTTTCGTGCGATAATGATTTTACCAGCTTGGAACAGCTCAACCAGACCGATGGCTGAGATAATGGTCGTATCTTTTAATGTAATGACAAATTGGTTGATGAAATTTGGCAACATCAGCTTGGCAGCCTGTGGTAGGATAATTTTACGCATGGTCGTTCCGTAGGAAATTCCCAAACTACGAGAGGCTTCCATTTGTCCGATAGGGACAGCCTGAATACCTCCGCGCACAATCTCGGCAATATAAGCACCTGAGTTGAGGGAAAGGGCAATCGTTCCTGCGACAAAATCATTGATGGGCGACTGCTGGCCTGTCATTGATTCGATGAAGTTTGGAATCCCCCAGAAAATGAAGGCTGCGACAATCATCAATGGAATACCACGAACCACATCCACAAAGACAGAGGCGGTGACACGAAGTGCCTTAAATGGACTCACTGCAAACATTCCAAAGATAATCCCAATGATAATGGCGATAGCAAAAGAAAGGAGAGCTAGTCCGATGGTAATGCCAAGACCAGATAGGAGCTGACCGTAGTTATTTTTGAGCAATCCCCAGATGGTCGACTCATCTACTGTAGCAGTAGAGGAAGTTTCTGTATCTGAATTAGCATTGAAGTACTTATTCATGATGTCATCATACTTACCAGACTTGACTAACTCAGCAAGACCGTTGTTAAACATCTCAATGAGTTCAGGATTGCTCCCTTTTTTGACAGCAAATCCGATGGTACCCGTTGCGATTCCTTCCATCGGTGTTTCAAAATCGCGTCCCTGCTGGATGGCATAGAGCAGTACAGCCTCATCATCCATGAGAGCATCGATTGAGCCAGAATTCAAACTATCATACATGGTGGAAGCCTCATCAAAGGCTTTTAGCGTGTAGCCATAGGTTGCGGCATGTTCTTCCAAGTAAGTATAAGAGGAGGTCCCGTTTTTAGCTCCGACAGTTTTGCCAGCCAGATCCTCGTAGCTCGAAAGACCACTTCCTTTTTTAACTGCTAAACGGATATTGGAAGTGTAATAAGCATCAGAGAAATCAAAGATTTTCTTACGGGCATCCGTGATGGTCATTCCAGCGATTACTCCGTCAGCTTGACCAGCTTGGACGGCATTGAGAGCAGCATCAAATCCAGGATTTTGGATGGTTATGGTGAAGCCTTGTTGCTCGGCGATGGCCTTGATTAACTCGATGTCAATCCCTGTGTATTTTCCATCTTTTCCTTGATATTCAAATGGAGCAAAAGAGGAGTCAGATACGATGGTATAAGAAGATTTGACAGGGGTAGCAAGAGCCCCGATTGTTCCAGTAAGGCTGAGAAGGGAACCGTAGTCAGAGCTAGCGTCATTAGAAGATAGGGCAATGTTCCCAAGCCATTTTGTCATGATTTGGTCGTAGCTACCATCTTTTTTCATCGCAGCGAGTGCCTTGTTAAAATCATCTACAAGGTACTCGTATTGGCTTCCTTTTTTGACAGCAAATCCAAATGAACCGATTGCTTCACCCTTCATATTGAGGGCTAGGTCTTGTCCTTTTTGAATGGCGTATTGAATGACGGCCTCGTCATCCATAACGGCATCAACAGCACCAGTAGACAGGCTGTTATACATGGTATCACCAGTATCAAAGGTTTTGATGCTGTAACCATATTCGGCCCTGTGTTCAGTCAGGAACTGTTGCGCGGCTGTTCCATTTTTGACACCGACTGTCTGTCCTTTTAGCTGGGTGTAGTCAGAAATAGGATTTTTTTTGGTTGTCGCAATGATAATGTTTGTGTCAAAGTAGGGATCAGAGAAGGTAAAGACTTTTTTGCGTTCCTCGGTAATCGTCGTACCTGCCATGAGAGCGTCAGCTTGTCCTGATTGGACTGCATTGACTGCCGCATCAAATCCAGGGAAGGTTTGATTGATCGTCCAGTTGGAACGTTTGGCTACTTCGTTGATAATATCCACATCAATCCCCTTGTAGGTTTGGTCTGAGTCCTTAAACTCAAAAGGCGCATAGGTCGAATCTGACACAATGTCCACTGTATCATCGGCTTTTGCTGGTGAAACTAGGAAGAATAGTGGCAGAAGAACTGCCAATGTAAACCATTTTTTCTTCATTTCAATTCTCCTTCATTTAAAAATAACGCAGAGGAAATGTTTGAAAATGGGTTTTCAGACTATTTTCTCTCTTTGTTTCTAAAATATAATGGATAGTATACCATAAATAGGAAAGATTTGCAAAGTCTTGTGTTAGAAAATATAACATCGTCATGTTTTGACTCGTCATCTTTTGTAGCGTTTTGAATTGAATATTTGGTGAAAAGTTAGTAGAATGAAGTATCAATTCATGGAGGAACAATAGGATGGGACAAAATAGGATGTTTGCTGCTGTAAGGATAGGGGCAACTAAACAGCTACAGTGGCTATACGCTTTTGGATTACCGTTTATAGTGCAGATAGTATTGAGTGTCGGCTTCTTATTTGCAGTAGGTGGCGCTTATATCGCCCAGCGCTTCTTACCAGTGGAGTCTATTCTCGGCTTTTTCGATCTGTTAGATCCCCTGTTTTTACAGTTGCTGGCTTTTGCATTTCCTTTTGTCATGATCTTACTCTGGGTACGGTTTGTGGAGAGAAGATCGATTTCTGGTTTGGGTCTGTATAAAACACATGCCTTTCAGGAACTATTCAAGGGGTTGGGAGTTGGGATACTCCTTATTAGTGTAGTAGTTGCAGTACAATGGATGGTTGGTGCTATTGAATTGACAGCAACTTATTTTTCAGGACGGAATGTCGCTAACCTCCTCTTTCTTTTTCCTTTCTGGTTTTTGCAAAGTGCGACAGAAGAATTATCGACTCGTGGTTGGCTCTTTCCGAGTGTGGCCCGTAGAACCTCACTTCCGATAGGACTTGCAGTATCCAGCCTACTATTTTCCCTTCTTCATTTGGGAAATGAGGGAGTCAATCTGATTTCCTTGCTAAATATTGCCTTATTCGGTCTCTTTGCCTGTCTCTATGTCCTAAAAACAGACAATATCTGGGGAGTATCAGCAGTTCATGCGGCGTGGAATTGCTTTCAAGGCACTGTCTTTGGTGTCAATGTCAGTGGAATAACGATTTCCACTTCCTTGATGCGATTTTCCCCGACATCAGCTCCCGACTACGTATCGGGAGGGGAATTTGGAGCGGAAGGCAGTATGATTGCCTCCCTTGTCTTGTCCCTAGCCTGTGCTTATCTGGTATGGGTACTGCGTCAGAAGAAAGCCAACTAGCCCCTTTTTGGCTCTTGGTTTCTAAAACAGTTATTCCGTTTCATTTATGATAGAATAGGAGGGTGAGGTAAGGTATGATTGATAGAAAAACAAATCAGAAGTTTAGATTAGTGTCAAAGTATCAGCCCTCAGGTGACCAGCCTGAGGCGATTGAGACCCTGGTCGATAATATCGAAGGGGGCGAAAAGGCCCAGATTCTCCTGGGGGCAACAGGAACAGGAAAGACCTATACTATGAGCCAAGTGATTGCTCGGGTCAACAAGCCTACTCTAGTTATTGCCCATAACAAGACCCTAGCTGGACAACTGTACGGCGAATTTAAGGAATTTTTTCCTGAAAATGCGGTAGAATATTTCGTCTCTTACTATGACTACTACCAGCCGGAGGCCTATGTGCCGTCAAGTGACACCTATATTGAAAAGGATAGCTCGGTCAATGATGAGATCGATAAACTCCGTCACTCGGCGACCTCAGCGCTTTTAGAGCGTAACGATGTCATTGTAGTTGCTTCCGTTTCCTGTATTTATGGTCTGGGGTCACCCAAGGAATATGCTGATAGTGTGGTCAGCCTGCGTCCAGGGCTTGAAATCTCACGGGATAAGTTGCTGAATGATCTAGTGGATATTCAGTTTGAACGCAATGACATTGACTTTCAACGCGGCCGTTTCCGTGTTCGTGGTGATGTAGTAGAGGTTTTCCCAGCTAGCCGAGATGAGCATGCCTTTCGAGTGGAATTTTTTGGTGATGAAATCGATCGTATTCGAGAAATCGAGGCATTGACTGGGCAGGTCTTAGGAGAAGTGGACCACTTGGCAATCTTCCCAGCCACGCACTTCGTGACCAGTGACGATTATATGGAGACAGCCATTAGCAAGATTCAAGCAGAACTGGCGGACCAGTTGGCAGTCTTTGAAAAAGAAGGCAAACTGCTCGAGGCCCAACGTCTCAAACAGCGGACAGAATACGATATTGAAATGTTACGAGAGATGGGCTACACGAACGGTGTCGAAAATTACTCCCGTCATATGGACGGACGGAGTGAAGGTGAGCCACCTTATACCCTGCTTGATTTCTTTCCAGATGATTTCCTCATCATGATTGATGAGAGTCACATGACCATGGGACAAATTAAGGGGATGTATAACGGAGACCGTTCGCGCAAAGAAATGCTGGTCAATTATGGTTTTCGTCTGCCGAGTGCCTTAGATAACCGCCCCTTACGTCGGGAGGAATTTGAAAGCCACGTCCATCAGATCGTCTACGTATCTGCGACACCGGGTGATTATGAAAATGAACAGACAGATACCATTGTCGAGCAAATTATTCGTCCGACAGGACTGTTAGACCCAGAAGTTGAGGTCCGTCCAACCATGGGACAGGTGGACGACTTGCTGGGAGAGATACATGCACGGGTAGAAAAAGGGGAACGAACCTTCATCACCACGCTGACCAAGAAAATGGCGGAGGATTTGACCGACTACTTCAAAGAAATGGGAGTCAAGGTCAAGTACATGCACAGCGACATCAAGACCTTGGAGCGGACAGAGATTATCCGTGACCTTCGTCTGGGCGTCTTTGATGTCCTCATCGGAATCAACCTTCTGAGGGAGGGGATTGATGTGCCAGAAGTGAGTCTCGTTGCGATCCTTGATGCTGATAAAGAGGGATTCTTGCGAAACGAACGCGGTTTGATTCAGACGATTGGACGCGCAGCCCGTAATAGTGAAGGCCATGTTATTATGTATGCGGATAAAGTGACGGATTCGATGCAGCGGGCCATTGATGAGACTGCTCGTCGCCGTCAGATTCAAATGGAATATAATGAAAAACATGGGATTGTCCCACAGACCATTAAGAAAGAAATCCGCGATTTAATTAGCGTGACAAAAGCAGTCCTTCCTGATAGAGAAGAGACGGTAGATATTGAAAGTCTCAATAAACAAGAGCGTCGTGATATGATGAAGAAATTAGAAGCACAAATGCAGGAAGCAGCGGGGCTTCTAGATTTTGAACTGGCTGCTCAAATCCGTGATATGATTTTGGAAATCAAGGCTTTAGATTAGACGCTTGGGGCAAGTAGCTAGCCTAGAGTTTCTCCCTTGAAGACTGAAGAGAGTCCGACTGAAACATAGCACATACGGCAAAGAAAGGAAGTAGGGGTTTGGCTTGGCAAACTTCCACGGAATCGTTCTTTGCCGTATTTGTTATTTTTCTTGAATATTCCTATGTGGTTCTTGGAGGACATCGATGGGGGAGGTCAACCGTTTCAAGGCATGGAAAGGCGAGGGAGGGCGCCGTTTCTCGTTTTTTAGAGACTTGACATCTCATTTTGGAACTGGTATAATAAATTGGGTACATTTTATAGTCTTTAGTTTGCTTTTAGTACTTGCTCCACTAGTCTGGGAGAGTGAAACAGTTCGGTGAACTGTTTCAGCCTGAGCCTAGAAATCCGAGAGCGAAGTAGGCAAGGTTGAAAATGAAACGAGGTAACTCGTGTCAATAGCTGCAGGTTGCTTCAACAGTCTAATGACTGTTGAAGGTTGGAAATCATACTGACGATAGTCAGTAACAATCGTAGAGTACGGCAAAGCGAGTTCCAATCATCTGGGAGAGTGAAACAGTTCGGTGAACTGTTTCAGCCTGAGCCTAGAAATTTGAGAGCGAAGTGGGCAAGGTTGGAAATAGGGAAACGGAGTTTCTAACGACCACTTTTTTAATGAAAGGTGGTAGGCTGAAAACCTCCACTGGAGCTTTTCACTCGTCGAAGTAAGAAAAGAGACGCAGCTGTTTCAGATTTAGTCAATTACAGCTGTGGCTACCTTTAGGTATAAACTAAACGACTATAACAGTGCCATCAATCCTATATCTTATAGAGGCTTATATATGCTGTTTACAACACAGGTATTTTTATTCGTTTTTTTCCCTTTTTCTATTTTGGGATATAGCATTATCAAGGGGGTCTGCTCTATTGATGGTTTGCGCTTCCTCTTCAAAAAACTATCTCTTGATAAGTTGTTTCTGATAGGGTGTAGTGTCGTTTTTTACATGTGGTCTTCATTTGATAATGTATTTCGCTTACTCTTTTATATAGTTGTCGTATACGTCATCGGTTTATGGATTGCCACTGTCAGGGGAAAAGGGCTTTATCTAAATCTGTATCAGTCGCCTACTCTTCAAAAGAGGGTCTATCTGAGTCTCTTTCCATTAGGGATTGGGATTCTACTGGTGACCTTTCCTTTGATTTATTTCAATTACTCTAATTTTTTAATCCAGTGTTGGAATAGCTTGTTTGGGGAACAGCTCCCTTCAAAGTCTTTGTTGGCTCCCCTTGGAATATCCTTTATTACCTTTTCGAGCATTTCCTATTTGACAGATATTTACCGAGGGCAGGCAACGGCTGGCAGTTTTTTCGATTGCCTTCTATACCTTACCTTTTTCCCGAAAGTGATTTCAGGGCCGATTGTGTTATGGAGAGATTTTCAGGGCCAGATTGGACAGAGCCGTTTCTCCTTGACACGAATGACAGAAGGGGTAAACCGCATCATGATTGGGTTTGCCAAAAAAGTGATATTGGCGGATACCTTTGGGGCTTGTCTGGCTCAAATTTCCATTCAGTCCATGGATCAGCTAACAGCATTTGGAACCCTGATTCTCTACATGTTGCAAATCTATTATGATTTTGCAGGGTATTCTGACATTGCCATTGGTCTTGCCAAGCTCTTTGGCTTTGAGTTTAAAGAGAACTTCAATTTCCCCTATCGTTCCGTATCCATTTCTGAATTTTGGAGACGTTGGCATATCTCATTGGGAACGTGGTTTAAGGAGTACATCTACATTTCATTGGGGGGAAGTCGTAAAGGACAGCAAAAAACACTCCGTAATCTAGCCATTGTTTTTGCTGTGACAGGCCTTTGGCATGGCGCAGGCTGGAATTACATTTTGTGGGGTGGTATCCATGCCTTCTTTGTCGTCGTGGAGCGCCTTGTTCACCATCATAAATACTATCAAAACATACCAGTTGCTCTCAAATACATGGCAACGATGGGAATCATTCTCTTTTCCTGGCAATTATTCCGATTTCAACATCTTGCAGATGTTGGAACGGTCGTAGGTGCGATACTTGGAAAGGGAACGGGTCAGCCGATATTTTATACCTGGCAATATTACTACGATGCCAAGATGTTGTTCCTTGCTACTGTAGGGATAATAGGGGCTACTCTATTGGGGTCTCAGAAAGTGAAAAGCTGGTATGGCAATGTCAGTTCGACAGCTGTCGGTTATTTCCTTCAAGAGGTCATCTTGCTAGCTATCTTTATTGTGGCGATTTTATTCATGGTAAATTCTACCTATAGTCCCTTTATCTATTTCCAATATTAAAAGAAGTGGAGATATTGATGAAAAAAATAAAACTGTTGACAATCACTCTATTTGCCTTGATTGTCCTTATCCCTGTTCTCAACTTTCGCTTTGCACCCCACATCTCCTCTGAGATTGATAACCGCATGTTGGCAGAAAATCCATTTTCAACAGATAGCGAAGGGGATCTGACGGAGGCTCTTGAAACCTATGTGAATGACCGCATTGGTTTTCGAGATGAGATGATCTTGGGTTACACGGTCTTGAATGATCGCCTATTTGGCAAAATGGTCCATCCAAGCTATCAGTATGGAAAAGATGGATATGTTTTTGGAGCAGGGCTTACGACGCCTGCCTATCAATATTTTGACTATCACGAGCAGTTTGCAGACATGGTTCAAGCTATCCAAGAATATTGCAAGGCTAGAAATATTCCCTTTTTGTTCGTCTTGAATCCAGCAAAGCCAGCAGTGCTATCAGAATATACTCCTGCCGGCTTTGACTACAATCGCGACTGGGTAGATGACTTTCTTGCGGCTCTTGATAAGCGAAACGTTCGCTATGTAGATAATACGATTACCCTCAAAGAAGAAAGCCAGAGAGGGACGGCTGTCTTTAATCAAAAATATGATGCCAATCATTGGAACGATCTAGGGGCCTTTTATGGAACGAATGCCATTTTATCGAAAGTAAAAGAGGACTTTCCCGCTGTTCAGGTCAATCACTTGGACGATGCTGAGGTATCCAGTCAACTAGAAGTCTCCCTACCTGTTTCCCAATTCCCTATTCATGAATCTGTTCCACTTATCCAGGTTCCGGAAGACGGTATAGTGACCACTAAGACAGAGGTGTTCGCAGGGGAGTTGCAATTCGATCCGAATTATCAAGCGTTTGCCTACTATCAAAATGTATCTACACGTGGCAAGGAACTTCCGCGAGTCTTGATGTTTCAAGGAAGTTATATGAATGGAAGAGGCTATAAATATCTGATGAATGCCTTTGAAGACTATATTGCTGTCCATGATTATCAAAATATTTTACACTTCCCATACTACTACAATATCTTTAAGCCAGATATGGTTATTTTTGAAGTGGCAGAATATACTTTTTCAAATACCTACTTCGATTATGAGAAGATGAGGCAGTTGAAGATGAATCCTGCACTTTCGTCCATTCCTTATACCGATACCTCTACGACCAAGCAGGCCTTGCCCGCTAATGCTCTAACGATTGAGAAAGGAAAGGCTCTGGCTACGATTAGCTGGCAGACAGACGCTAGCTATCAATACGTCTGGTTACGATTAGATGGGGAAGTGTATGATATGGAGCAAACCGATGGAGGCTACACTGTAGCACTTTCTGCTGAAGCGGTCTCAGACCATCCGAAAATAGAACTTGTCTCTCAGGAGGGGCAATCAATCGTCTGGTATCAATAGAGTTTATACTCCATAAAAATCAACAGTAAACTAAGATACAAAGGGCGTGTAAAAAGCGAATGAAAATTAGGAAACATGACGAAGAAGTGTAACTTCTAGGAGTGTTTGTCCCAAAGGGATTCTCATCTGTAATTGGCTAAAGCCAAAACATCTGCCTATCTATTTTCCGAGGTTTTAGGCTGAACTCAATTACATTAAGATGTGAGGACGTTAAAAGGTCTAAGTGAAAATAGGAATTCTGACGCAGAGTCCAGAGACTCTAGGAGGAATTGTCTTTTTCACACAGACCTTAGTCTGAACTCAATTCCACAAGATACAAAGGGCGTGTAAAAAGCGACTAGAAATTAGGAAACATGACGAGCGAAAAGCTCCAGTGGAGGTTTTCTGCATATTTCCTAGCTTTCCTGCTTCTTGGCTCAAACTTCTATGGTCACTTTCGTGTTTCTAGGTGACCAGTTGAAACAGTTCCCCGAACTGCTTCAATCTCATCTGTAATCAGCTAAAGCTGAAACAGCTGCCTATCTTTTTTCCGAGGTTTTAGGCTGAACTCAATTCCACAAGATACAAAACCCATAAAAAGCTCCAGTGGAGGTTTTCAGTCTATTTTTTAAAGGTAGTTGAGAGCTTACCAAGGCGAGTTGACGAAGTATCCTTTTGATTTTTAAAGAGTATTAAGAGCCAGAGGGGTAACTGAGGCGGTTAATAATAGTAAAACACAATAGAATATGGTAAAATAGTAGTTCAGGGAAAAGTCCCCGTCTAGCCTATCATCCAATCAACATAGCTGGAGGTTAAAAATGGAACAGCGTTCGAGAAGGACAACAAAATATGAAAAACAGCACGGTGGGAAACTTACGGTGGCCAATCGTGTACTTGCTCTTATCTTTACAGTGATGGCAGCACTTATTTTATTTGCAATTTATCGCTACCATCTGCTTGCCTTTCGTAATCTAAATATAGTAGTGACGGCAGTTTTAGGGCTTGTCGTATTGTTATTTGGTAGTTTAGCGCTTAAAAAGAAGGCTCCCCGTATCACCTTGCTATCTTTGCTGATGCTGATTCTAGTGAGTGGGGCAACCTTATTTGCTATTCGAGAAGTCACGAGCTTTTCTGATAAACTCAATTCGACGGCCAACTATTCAGAATATGAAATGAGCGTCATCGTATTAGCAGATAGCGATATTACAGATATTAGTCAGGTAACAAATGTCCTAGCGCCAACTGGCACAGACGCTGAAAATATTACCAAATTGACGGAGAGCCTCCAAAAGGAGAAGCAAGTATCGCTGACAGTGGATACCGCTCCAACCTACTTATCAGCCTACCAATCCTTGATGAATAAAGAAGCAAAGGCGATTATTTTAAACAGTGTTTTTGAAGATATTATCGCAGATTACGATGCGTCAAAAATCAGAAAACTCTATACCTTTAAGATTAGTAAAAAGGTTGAAACTGTCCAGGGGACTGAGATTAGTGGCGATGCTTTCAACATCTATGTCAGTGGTATCGATACCTATGGACCGATTTCTTCCGTTTCGCGTTCAGATGTCAATATTATTATGACTGTAAACCTCAAGACTAAAAAGGTCTTGTTGACGACTACTCCGCGGGATGCTTATGTTCCGATTGCAGGCGGTGGGAATAACCAGAACGACAAGCTCACCCATGCAGGAATTTATGGTGTTGAAGCCTCTATTCAAACGCTTGAAAATCTTTATGATATTAAGACCAATTACTACGTCCGTTTGAATTTTACCTCTTTCTTAAAACTCATTGATGTTGTGGGAGGAGTAGAGGTTACAAATGACCAAGAATTTACAGGTTATGATGGCACCTTCTTCCCAGTAGGAGAAGTACACCTTACTTCCAGTCAAGCCTTGGAATTTGTACGTGAACGGTACTCTTTACAGGGCGGTGATAATGACCGGGGTAAAAATCAAGAAAAGGTGATTGCAGGCCTGATTAAGAAATTAAGTTCACCTGCGGTTTTGAAAAATTACAATGAGATTCTAAATGGGATTCAAGATTCTGTTCAAACCAATATGAATCTTGAAACGATGATAACCTTAATCAACGGTCAATTAGAGTCTGGCGGAACCTATAGTGTCACTTCACAAGCCCTGACTGGGACAGGTGTGATGGGGCTACCGTCTTATGCGATGCCTGATGCGACCTTATATATGATGGAAGTAAACCAAGAAAGTTTGGCTGCGACAAAAGCAGCGATTCAAGATGTGATGGCTGGTAAGTAAGAAGTCAGACGAATCCGCCACTGGGGAAATGAGTCGTTTTATGAGATAGTAGGGCTACTTTGTCCAACCTGTTCGTTTGTCAGGAAAGTTGAAGGAAGTAGCCCGAACCATAAAAAGAGAAGTGGTGGGGTTTGAATGTCATTCATCAAGCAAGTAGCAGGAGACTTGTTCAGAAGCAAGGGCGTAGAACTGCAGAAAGGAACCTCAAATAGTAAGAGGGAGGACTAGGAATTGACACGTGGTCAGAAACGTTTTATTTTAATCGTGGTAGACGCTTTGATTATCTATACGAGTGGTTTTATCACTCAATTTTTCTTGGATAATTACATCGATCTATCCTTGCAACGAATGTTGGTCTTTTTGACTGCGATTTGGTTGGTCTATCTAATATGTGGTTATGCGACCCATGTCTACTCCATCTTAAATCGTTTTACGGATTACATCGCACTTTGGCAAATGGCAAAAAATCTCTTGTTGAGCTATGCTATTTCAGTAATCGTTATCTTCAGTCAGAAAATTGTCTTTAGTTATCGTTTTATTTTACTGAGCTATATTTTCTCTCTGTTACTGATTGGGGCATCGCGCTTGATTTGGCGGATGACCTATGAATTTAAGGATGGTGGTTTGCTGGGGCGCAAGTCCGCTAAGGCTAAGCGAACGCTGGTGGTGGGAGCCGGTCAAGGTGCAGATTTGTTTTTGAAAACGGCCAATCGTTCCTTTAAAGATATTGATGTTATCGGAATTGTAGATAAAGATTCAGCCAAGTGGCAAACCTTACTGCATGGTGTCCGAGTGCTAGGGCCGGAGGAGAAGATTCCAGAGATTGTCAAAAATTATGAAATTGAACAAATCGTCATTGCGATCCCTTCTTTAAATTCGGAGGAATACGCCCGAGTCTACGACATCTGTAAGAAAACAAAGGCGAAGATGTATTCGATTCCAAGGCAAGAAGATATTCTCTCTGGTCAGGTGAGCGTCAGCAAATTACGGGAAATTGATATTGTGGACCTGCTAGGTCGTCAAGAAGTTGAACTAGATCAATCGAGTCTTTACTCGAACATTCAAGGAAAGACGATTCTGGTAACGGGGGCAGGAGGCTCCATTGGGTCGGAACTCTGTCGCCAGCTGGTTCGTTTCTCGCCTGCTAGAATGTTGCTCTTAGGACATGGAGAAAATTCGATTTATTTGATTCATAAAGAGCTGTCGATGAGCTACCGCAATAATATTGAAATTATTCCAATTATCGCAGACATTCAAGATAGGGAACGGATCTTCCAAATCATGGCGCAATACCATCCGGATAGGGTCTACCATGCCGCTGCCCATAAGCATGTTCCCTTGATGGAATACAATCCAACAGAAGCAGTTAAAAATAATATTTATGGGACTAAAAATGTGGCAGAGGCTGCCAAAGAATATGGGGTGGAGAAATTTGTCATGATTTCGACAGACAAGGCTGTGAATCCGCCCAATATCATGGGGGCCACTAAGCGGGTGGCAGAAATGATTGTCACCAGTCTCAACGAACCCGGAAAGACCCGCTTTGCGGCTGTTCGATTTGGCAATGTTCTAGGGAGTCGTGGTAGTGTGGTTCCCCTGTTTAAGGAGCAGATAGCCAAGGGCGGTCCAGTGACCGTGACCGACTTCCGTATGACCCGCTTTTTTATGACCATTCCAGAAGCTAGTCGCCTGGTCATTCAGGCAGGAGCCTTGATGAATGGTGGAGAAATTTTCATTTTGGACATGGGGGAGCCTGTTAAGATTCTTGACTTGGCGAAAAAGATTATCTCCCTCAGTGGGTATTCAGAAGAAGAAATCGGGATTGTTGAAAGTGGTATTCGACCAGGAGAAAAGTTATATGAGGAACTGCTGGCAACGAGAGAACGGACCACAGACCAGATATACGATAAGATCTTTGTAGGACGTGTTACCTACAAACAACGAGAAGAGATTGAAGAATTTATTAGCACCTTGTTAGATGATGATTCTGAGACTCTAAAAAATAGATTGCTAGAGTTTGCCAAGCAGGAGTAAGGATGGACAATCAAATGTTTATGAATACTGGGGATAAGGATGTACTGGCTCCTTATCAAAGGATTCTTGCCAGTAAAAAAGGTGATTTGCTGTGCAAATCTATCTTTGATAGGGTGATGGCAGTTCTGTTGCTTTTTCTCTTGTCACCGATAATAGTATTTTTTGCCCTTTGGATAAAATTGGATAGTCCAGGACCTGTTTTCTATCGTCAAGAACGGATTACCCAATACGGAAGAACATTTAACATTTATAAGTTTCGGACAATGGTGGCGGATGCGGATAAAAAAGGGAGTTTAGTGACGGTTGGGAACGATTGTCGTATCACGCGAGTCGGTCGTTTGATCCGGAAGTATCGTATCGATGAAATTCCGCAGTTATGTAATGTGTTGGCAGGAGACATGAGCTTTGTTGGAGTGAGACCTGAAGTGAAAAAGTATACAGACTGTTATACGGATGAGATGAAGGCCACCCTGCTCCTACCAGCAGGTATTACCTCACCGGCTAGCATCGCCTATAAAGATGAAGACAGGCTGATGGAAACCTATATGAGTCTTGGGATGACTGCTGATGAGGCCTATGTCAAGAAGGTATTGCCCGATAAGATGGTCTATAATCTAGACTATATCCGCACCTTTTCCTTTTGGAATGACCTTAGGATTATGTGTCAGACCGTCATTAAAGTAGTGAAGTGAGAGAAATGATGAAAAAGAAAATGATTCCCTTTTCCCCTCCAGATATTAGTGAGGAAGAAATTGCAGAGGTTGCAGACAGTCTTCGTTCAGGGTGGATTACGACAGGTCCCAAAACCAAACAATTTGAACAAGAATTGTCAAGGTATACTGAAACGAATAAGACAGTCTGCCTCAATTCAGCGACAGCGGCCTTGGAACTGGTCCTACGTGTACTGGAAGTTGGTCCTGGAGATGAGGTTATCGTTCCAGCCATGACCTATACTGCCTCATGTAGTGTAATCGAACATGTCGGTGCAAAGCCTGTCATTGTAGACATTCAAGCAGATCATTTTGAAATGGATTATGATGCGGTGGAAAAAGCAATCACAAGCCACACCAAGGTCATCATTCCTGTTGAATTGGCAGGGATTCCCTGTGACCATGACAGGCTGTACGAGATAGTAGAGAGGAATCGTTCAACATTTGTCGCCTCTTCCCCCCTTCAAGAAGTTTTTGGTAGAATTGTCGTATTATCAGACAGCGCCCATGCTTTTGGAGCTTCATACAAGGGGAGAAAAATTGGAACGATTGCAGACTTTACAGCCTTTTCTTTCCATGCTGTGAAAAATTTGACGACAGCAGAAGGTGGGGCAGTGACCTGGAAAGTTCATCCAAACTTAGATGATGAGGAATTGTATCGTCAATTTCAAATCTTATCACTTCATGGTCAAACCAAGGATGCTTTGGCAAAGACCAAGTTGGGAGCTTGGGAGTATGATATTGTCGTTCCAGGTTTTAAATGCAATATGACGGACATCATGGCATCCATTGGTCTCGTTCAACTGAGACGCTACCCAGACTTATTGGAGCGACGGGCAGCAATCGTAGCAGCCTATAATCAGGCCTTTGAAGGGACAAGGATTCAGCCTCTTCAGCATTTTCATACAGATTATGTATCGTCTATGCACTTGTATATTACTCATATCAAAGAGGCTACCCTAGAGGAACGGAACCAGATCATTGAGAAGATGGCAGAAGCTGGGATTGCTTGTAATGTTCACTATAAGCCCTTGCCACTGTTGACAGCCTATGCCAATATGGGATTTGATATTCAAGAGTATCCAAATGCCTACCACTATTTTGAACAGACGCTGACCTTACCGCTGCATACACAGCTCAGTGATGAAGATGTGGACTATATCACCGATCATCTAAGAAGGATTGTAGCCAGTGTGAAAGAAAGGGTATGATAGGGGAAATGGATAAACGATTTAGTGTCTTGTTATCTTTATATATCAAAGAAAATCCTCGCTATCTACAGGAGTGTTTCGATAGTTTGCTGCATCAAACACAGCCTGCTACGGAATGGGTTATTGTAGAAGATGGTCCCCTTTCGCAGGAACTGTATCAAGTATTGGATTCCTATCAAGAACGATTTCCCGGCCTTATCAAGCGGGTACCTCTAGAGAAAAATGTAGGTCTCGGTCTCGCCCTACGTGAAGGAATGCTCCATTGTAGCCATGAATTGGTGGCACGTATGGATACTGATGATATAGCACGTAAGGAACGATTTGAAAAGCAACTAGCTTGCTTTGAAAAGGATGGGGAATTAGATATTTGTGGTAGCCATATCCTCGAGTTTACGACAGATCCTCAGCACCCCAATGCGGTCCGCAAGGTTCCGCTCGAACACGAGGAGATTGTGCGCTATCAGAAAAGGCGGAGTGCCTTTAATCATGTAACCGTAATGTTTAAAAAAAGCAGTGTCTTGAGGGCAGGAAATTATGAAGATGCTCCCTTGATGGAAGATGATATGCTCTGGGTCAGAATGTTGCTGGCAGGGGCCAAAGGGACGAACCTAGATGACTACCTAGTGGATGTCCGAACAGGTGCTGGCATGATTGAAAGACGCGGCGGTTTTTCCTACCTGAAAAAATACTGTGAGGGTCGTAGAAAAATTTTGGAAACGGGATTTATTAGCCATTTCGACTACTATCAAACGGTTCTTATCCAGGCGATAGTAGCCTTGCTTCCCCATCGGTTACGGACCCTTATTTTTGAAAACTTACTTCGAAGCAAGGCAGTAGAACGATGAATATAAACTATTTATTAACGAAAATAAAATATGTACTTTTAGGAAGAGATACAGAGATATTAAATGACTATTTCAGGAGAAAGGGAATGCTTATTGGTGTCAATAGTAAGATTTACTCTGATATTACGACTCCTGAGAGCTATCTGATTGAAATAGGCGATTATGTTACCATTTCGACGGAAGTACAGTTTATTACCCATGATAATAGTATTTGCAAGCTAGATGCCAATTATACAGATACCTTTGGTAGAATCAAGATAGGGTCCCATACATTTATAGGTGCTAGAGCCATCCTTCTACCCGGAGTTAGCGTTGGCACCAATGTCATCATTGGTGCAGGCAGTGTTGTGACAAAGAGCATTCCCGACAACGTGATTGTAGCAGGAAATCCAGCTAGAATCATCAAAAAGCTCCCAACTTCCTCAGATTATGTAAAAAAGTATGGCTTTAATGTGGATACATTGACAGCAAATGAGAAACAGCAGTTGCTATTAGCTAGCGAGGAACGGATGGTTAGGAAGAAGGAGATGGAATGGAATTAAGCATCATTATCCCCATTTACAATGTAGAGGCCTACCTCTCCCAGTGCCTGGATAGCGTGTATCAACTGGATCGTCAGATTCAATATGAGGTGATTCTTGTCGATGATGGTTCAACCGATTCGAGCAGTAGGATTCTAGAGACCTATTCGACCCGTTATGCTGAAAGAACCACAGTGATTCACCAGCAGAATCAAGGCTTGTCAGCTGCTAGAAATAGTGGCATGAGAGTGGCCAAGGGAGATTACCTGCTCTTTGTAGATAGCGATGATGTGATAGAAGCTGATAAGGTTGAGTTATTATTACGCGGAGCTCAGAAAGATGGGGTGGAGATTGCCTTGGGGGAATATTATTACCTGATTGAAGGAGAGACTTCGACAAGTAAGAGTATTCAAAGGCGTCTAGCCCATCCAAGATTACAAGAGAAGATGTCAGGGCTGGAAATGGCAGACCATCTTCTAGAGCCTATCACCAATAATGTCAGGGTCGAAGCCTGGGCAAATCTATATCAGCACTCTTTCTTAAAAGAGCATCAACTCTATTTTTTAGACGGTTTGCTACATGAAGATGTCCTCTTTACCTTCACTGCATTGATGAAAGCGACCTTGGTTAAGTATTATCCGTTGATATTTTATCTTTACCGTAGTCGTGCCAATTCTATCATGGCTACTAGTCTCGATAGGATCAATGGGTTGAATAAACTATATATTATCGAGACTCTACTAGACTATGCAGAAAGACATCACATCCAAAGCAGAAGTCTAGAGAGCTGTCTTTCGACCCAGTATTTTGGATTGGTAAGACACTATAAATTGAGCAACGAAAAGATAGAGCAACGGTTAGCAAACTGTCGTAAATGGTCACTTAGTGCCAGACTACGGTATTGCTTCATCAGCTATTTTAAGCGTAACGCTATTGAAGTGGTCGGAAAGGTGGGGAGAAGGTAGATGGTAAAGTTTTCAGTTATTATACCAACCTATAATAGTGAGCATACAGTGATCAGGTGTTTAAAGTCCGTGCTTGAGCAGACCCATGCCTTTCATGAAATCGTGATGGTGGATGATGCTTCTTCAGATGGCACGGTCAAGGTGGCTTCAGAATATCTAAGCAAGCAGTCGATTCCCTATCGCATTGTTGAAAAAGAGGTGAATTCTGGTCCAGGAGACTCACGGAATAGGGGGCTTTCTTTCGTAACGGGAGATTATGTCACCTTTTTAGATTCCGATGACTGGTATGCACTTGATTTTTTAGAACATATTGTGGCCATACTGAATGAAAATGATAGCGACATTGTGCTGAGTGAGCATTATAAATTTTACAATGACAAGCGTGTAATAAGGGTCGCTCTCCCTGCGGGGTTAAGGGATTCGTCCAGCCAAAGAGAGATAGTCGCTCTTGCTTCACAAGCACTTTGGTCAATGGTTGTTCGGACCGAGCTTTTACAGAGATTCACCCTGCCTCACTTGTATAATTGTGAAGATGCAGCCCTGGTGCCGGTTATTTTGCTTCAGGCGCAGAACATTGCGCTACTAAGAAAGCCAACCTATTATTATTACCAAAGACAAGATTCGCTCTCAAATGCTGTTTCGAGTCGTACAGTATACGACATGCTAGCTGCCTTTGCTTTTATAGAGGAACATGGTGATAGCGCATTTCAAGAAGAAATGGAACATCTAGGAATAAAAATTGTTCTATACGGGGCTGTTTTAAATGCGATCAAATCACACGAAAGTCGTTCCGCTATTTTTCAGTTTGTAGACCGCTTTGTTACGAAATACCCTAAGTGGTATCATAATAAGTACAATAGCTCCTTGGGGCTTAGTAAGAGACTATTTTTAAGAGCAGTACATGATAGGAATTATGGACTATTAAGGTGTCTGACATACGGTCATTCGTTGTTAACAAGGGGGAATTAGAATGAAATTTGGGATGAATACATCACGATACCTTTCATGGATAGTGACGCTTGCCCTATCGCTCAATATGGTTGGTTTGATCCTTGCTAGGACGAAATTTTTCTTCCTAGGGACCTATTATATCTGTCTCGTTATAGCAGTAGCTGCAATAGGAGCCTACCTCTTGGTCAATCGGTTGAAGGTAGAGGTGAAAGTCAGGGACTTGGTCATTCATGGTCTCCCGATACTCGTGGTTCTACTATCGAGTCTAGTCCGCCCCTACGATCCCGATGCCTTAAAGGCCTATGGATTAATTTTAGTGACCCTCTTCTTGGTATCTGTAATGCCCTTTTCCAAGGAGCAAGTAGAGTGCTTAACAAGAGCCTACCTACTGTCTGCCCTTATTTTTTCCATTGTCATGGTGGTCCAGCGTAAGTTGCCCTATGAAGAATACAATCTTTTGAGATATGGCATCTTTTTTGATAAAGAGCAATTTTATGACATCAATTTCACAGCAGCCTATCTAATGATTCCGAATCTTATCGCCCTCTATCGTTTTTTAGGGGGACAGAAACTTTATTTACCGATTTGGCTAGTGATTAGTGTTCCGATTGTCATGACCGGTTCTCGTGGAGCGGTTGTCCCCATCGTCTTGGTGCTACTGTATAAATTGGTGACCAAGAAGGGGATTACTCTGAAGCAGCTCTTGCTGTTTGTCGGTATTCTCGGTCTCTTTGCCCTCTTTATTCCTAATGAATTACTCGAGAGGTTCTTTGCAAAATCGTATGTGAAGGACGGCAGTAATATCAAGCGTTTTAGTGAATGGGGATACGGCTTTCAAATATTCTTAGAAAACCCCATTCTCGGTCAAGGAATGGTCGCACCGATTCGCTTGCTGAGCAAGTTTGGGACTGGTATAACAGCCCATAATTCTTTCTTAGTGTATCTGATTCATTTTGGTATTTTAGGTACCATTGCATTTATGGGACAGCTACTCCATATCTTTATTCGCTTGTGGAAGGTGTCTAAGGATTATATCGGCCTTATCTTTGCCTTTGTCTTTGCAATGTCGCTGATTGAGGCAACAACCTCCTTAATTTTTGTCATCCCTTTACTCTATTTTGTGATCATTGGAAAAACAAATACAAACTTAGCTAAGATGTGAGGACGTTAAGAAAATGTCAAGAAAAATAGGGAATTGGGGCAGATGACTCAGGTCATCAATCCGATTCATCTTTTTTCTCACATTTTTAGTCCGAACTCAGTTGACTAAGATACAAAGGGCGTGAAAAAAGCGACTGAAAATTAGGAAACATGACGAGTGAAAAGCTCCAGTGGAGCTTTTCAGCCTGTTTCTTTAAAATAAGATGGAAATAGTTACCAACTATTTCAACTACATTCGCCTTCGATTATAAGGAAATTAGCGGTGCTAATCTCCTATCCAACCTTTCACAATTCTCAAGTGTGAAAGCTAGTCTACTTTTGATTTTTATTGAGTATTAGGCTCGAACTTCTGTGGTCACTTTCGTATTTTTAGGTGACCAGTTGAAACAGTTCACCGAACTGTTTCAATCTCATCTGTAATCAGCTAAAGCTGAAACAGCTGCCTATCTTTTTTCCGAGGTTTTAGGCTGAACTCAATTACAAGATACAAAGGGCGTGAAAAAAGCGACTGAAAATTAGGAAACATGACGAGTGAAAAGTTCCAGTGGAGCTTTTCAGCCTGTTTCTTTAAAATAAGATGGAACTATTGAGAAAAGCGGTGACTTTTCTTAGTTCACCTACCTTCGGCTAACCTTCTAGTTTGCCTTTTGATTTTTATTGAGTATACAATAAGTCCAAGAATATCTAGTATTTTTCAATGAATGGGGAAGAATGAAGAAAATATACATTTGTCACACCGTCTACCATCTGCTCATTACGATGTGCCACGTAGACTGGTGTGAAGAGAGTCAGCTTTTATTATTTGATAGCATTCGTGATAGAGAACTCTTAGTTGAGAGGTTGAGAAGCCTCAATTATACAGGAACGATCTTCCTTGAGGATGAAACGTGTACGAACTATGAGCAGTATGATTTAAAAGCGGATAGTGATATTTACTTGTTTAATGATTGGACACATATCGGTCAATATTTGAGAAGGCACAAAATCCCTCATTATCTGCTGGAAGATGGCTACAATTATTATGCCTATCACTCTTATCCAGACGAATTTTCTCGTCTGCGGCAGATTTACTATTTTATTTTTAGGAATTATTTACCTTTTGGTTATAGCAAGCATGCCAAACAGATTGAGTTAAATAGCATAGATGTACTGAAAGAAACAGATAAGCGAAGGAAAAAGTGTAAAGAAGTACCGAGAGTCGAATTATTTTCCAACTTGTCAGACCCTCAAAAAGAACGTTTGCTTGCCTTGTTTGCAGTAGAACCGATTGAGGTTGGCCCCCAAGATAGCCTGTTGGTACTGACGCAGCCTCTGTATCAAGATGGCTTGCCTGGATTTGAAACTGCTGAGCAGCAGCTAGCCTTTTACCAGGAAATCGTTGACTCCTATAAGGATAATAGGACAATCTATTTTAAGGTTCATCCTAGAGATCAGGTGGACTATTCAGCGATTAAAGGTGTTATTTTTTTGAAACAGAATGTCCCTATGGAACTCTATGAATTTGTCGGCAAGTATTACTTTGATACGGGAATTACTCACTCGTCTACGGCGCTTGAGTATCTAAGTTGTGTCGGTGAAAAAATAGTGTTATGGGATATGAGAGGAAAGATGTGTGAGAAGTAAATTATTTAAATCGGGTATGATCTTTACAGTTGGAAATTTACTGATTCAAGGCTTGGCTTTTATTACTCTGCCTATCTATACCCGCATTATTTCTCCAGAAGTCTATGGACAGTTTAATCTATACATGGCTTGGATAAGTTTGTTTTCCCTTTTTATCGGCTTACAAACGGCGGGGTCTCTGAGTTCAGCGAGGGTTAAGTATCCAGAAGCAGAGTATCAGCGGTATGCAGTGAGTGCCTTCACCCTTTCCAATATCTTCTTTGTGACTGTACTTTTGGTGACTATTCTAATCCAAGATAAACTCTCTATGCTACTAGACTTAACCCCGCCCTTGACACTTGCTTTAGTTGTTCAAAGCTACTGTCAATATGTGGTTAATTTTTGGGGACAGTATTTTATCCAACATCAGAAGGCTACCGTCACCCTATATTTTTCTGCCATCAGTGCTATTTTAAATACGATTCTTTCCATCCTACTAATCTACTGGATGGAGGATGATTTCCTCGCTCGGGTCATTGGCAATTTTGTTCCCAGCTTATTGGTTGCTCTTGTAGCCATCTATTTCTTATATAGCCGACGAGAACCATTGCTAGACCGCAAATATATCCAGTTTATCTTAGCTGTCTCGTTGCCGCTCATTTTTCATAATGTGGGACATCAGTTACTGAATCAGTTGGATCGTATCATGTTGGGGAAGATGATGACAACGAAGGAAGTGGCTCTTTATAGCTTTGGATATAATGTCGGCTTGGTCATTCAGATTGTGTTAGGAAGTGTCAATACTGCCTGGGTTCCCTGGTTCTTTGATGCTCGAAAGAAAAAACTGGCACACTTGCAACAGGTGATTACGCAGTACCTCTCA
The DNA here is from genome assembly GCF_001984715.1 of Streptococcus azizii. GTDB lineage: Bacteria > Bacillota > Bacilli > Lactobacillales > Streptococcaceae > Streptococcus > Streptococcus azizii. The sequence continues at coordinate 46,779 of NZ_MSPR01000014.1, read as the reverse complement.
ATCGGTCTCTTTTTAACCCTTGGGTATTTGACGATTTTTCCAGAGCTTTCTTTACTTCTAGGTGGCACAGCCTATCAGTATGGGAATAACTTCATCGCCTTGATAGTTGTCAGCTATTTCTTTGTGTTTCTCTACACCTTTCCAGTGAATATCCAGTTTTATTATGCAGATACTCGGATGATTCCTTTGGGAACCTTACTAGCAGCGGGTCTTAATTTTGTTTTGAATCTGGTTCTGATTCCCAATTTTGGAATCAATGGAGCTGCTTATGCGACCCTCATATCCTATTTTTTCCTATTGTTACTACATCATTTGGTTTCTAAGAAAAAATATGGCTATCAGGATGTCAGTGAAAAGACCTACGTGGTCTTAGTTACCGTCAGTTTCCTTTACGCTATTATGATGACTGCCTTTAGCCAATGGCTGTGGCTCCGTTGGTCAATCGGTCTCGTCATCCTATTCGCCTATGCTTATTATTATCGAAGCTACATCATAACGTTCGTCCGTAAACGATAAACGACAACAATAAGGTGTTCTTGTTGTAGGCATCAAATAGTTGGAATCAGACGATGCTAGGTATACTTTTTGAAAATCAACATGATACTCGGTCAACTGTTTACTCACCGAGACAAGTTGACCAAGCCCTTTAATCTTGATGGAGTGTCAAAACCAAAGCCGTGGATGATTCTCTGCAATCATGAAGCGGTTGAGGGAAAGAAATGGGCTATTGAACCTCATCCGAGTGTCTCTTGGCCTTTTGCAGTAGCCTAACTGCATTGAATACAATAGAGGAGAAAAATTAGTGGTTTATCTTATCGCAGAAATTGGTTGTAATCATAATGGAGATTTTCAACTAGCTAAAAAAATGGTGGACGTTGCAGTTGAATGTGGCGTCGATGCAGTGAAATTTCAAACATTTAAAGCAGATTTACTGATTTCTAAGTTTGCTCCCAAAGCAGACTACCAAAAAAAGACAACGGGAGAAGCAGATAGTCAGTTAGAGATGACCAAGAAGTTAGAGCTTAGTTTTGACGAATATCTGGAGTTGAGAGATTACTGTAATGAAAAAGGGGTTGACGTTTTTTCTACCCCCTTTGATGATGTGTCATTAGATTTCTTGATTGGTACAGGAATGTCTGTTTATAAAATTCCATCAGGAGAGATTACCAACCTTCCCTATTTGGAGAAAATCGGCAGACAAGGTAAGAAGGTCATTCTCTCAACAGGGATGGCTACCATGGCAGAGATTCACCAAGCAGTAGCTATTTTAGAGAAGAATGGAACAAGTGATATTACTATCCTCCATTGTACGACAGAGTATCCGACCAATTATTCAGATCTAAACCTACGAGTTCTTCCTACCCTACAGGCAGAATTTAAGGGGCATAAGATTGGTTTTTCGGATCACAGTATTGGCTACGAGGCGGCGATTGCAGCAACAGCTCTGGGGGCTGAAGTCATTGAAAAACACTTTACTTTGGATCAGAATATGCCTGGACCAGACCATAAAGCCAGCGCAACTCCAGATATTTTAGCAAAATTAGTATCAGGAGTACGTGTGACTGAACAATCGTTAGGACGGAATATCAAAGAACCTGTAGCAGCAGAAATCAAGAACAAGATTGTGGCTCGCAAATCCATTATTGCTAAGAGGGCAATCCAAAAAGGTGAACGCTTTACAGAAGAAAATATTACAGTAAAACGCCCAGGAAATGGTATTTCTCCCATGGATTGGTACCAGGTGCTAGGGCAAACGAGTGAACATGATTTTATAGAGGACGAGCTGATTAGACATTCAGATTTTGATTGGCAGGGATAAGCTGACAAACGATGGGACTTGCATTTCCTGATTGCTAGTAGATACTTGATGAAAATGATAGTGCTTTTGTTTTATACTCACTTAGTTTACCTTTTATTACTTCGACGAGTGAAAAGCTCCAGTGGAGGTTTTCAGCCTACCACCTTTCATCAAAAAAGTGGTGGTTTGAAACTCCGTTTCCCTATTTCCAACCTTGCCCACTTCGCTCTCAAATTTCTAGGCTCAGGCTGAAACAGTTCACCGAACGGTTTCAATCCCATTTTTGCTTTGCTCGCTTCAACAGTCATTAGACTGTTGAAGGATCCTCTCGCTATTGACACGAGTGGAGCAAGCACTAAAAGTAAACGAAAAGACTATAGACTGGGATGTCCCACTCACTCAGTGGCCTACCTTGGGTGTGGCAGGTGGGATGGAGGGACCCAAAACAATATGGGGTTACTGGTAGCTTACTTCATAAAAACAGAATAAAAGGAACGGATGATACAAATGAAAAAGATTTGCGTAGTGACAGGCTCACGAGCAGAATACGGCATCATGAGAACGTTGCTGAAAAAACTAAGAGCCCAAGAAGGGATTCAGCTGGAAGTAATTGTAACAGCCATGCATTTAGAGGAGAAGTATGGTTATACTTATAAAATAATTGAAGCGGATGGTTTTGAAGTCATAAAAGTTCCCTTACATCTGGAAGACACTTCTAAAGAGACGATTGTGACCTCAATGGCTCTTTTAACCCAGCAGTTGGGACATATTTTTTCACAGAACCAGTATGATTTGATCATCATTTTAGGAGATAGATATGAAATGTTGCCGGTAGCCAATGTTGCCTTGATCTATACGATTCCTATTTGTCATATTCACGGTGGCGAAAAAACCCTTGGGAACTTTGATGAATCGATTCGACATGCGATTACAAAAATGTCCCATCTTCACCTTGTAGCAAGTGATGAATTTCACAAACGCGTCTTACAATTAGGAGAACAGGAGAAAAACGTTCATACCATAGGTGCGCTAGGAGTCGAGAATGTCTTGTCTCAAACCTTCTTAACGAAAGCAGAGTTAGAGGAGCAGTTGCAGATAGGCTTGGAAGAAGATTACTATGTTGTTCTATTTCATCCAGTAACCTTAGAGGATGGTCGGGTAGAAGAACAGGTGCAGCAACTATTGGCAGCCTTGGATAAAGCAGCTCAACAGTGCATCTTTATCGGTTCTAATTCCGATACAGACTCGGATATGATACGGACGTTAATCAACGACTACATTGACCAACACTCAAATTGCCACCAGTTTACATCTCTAACGACCCAGGCCTACCATTCTCTAATCAAGCATTCCAATGGTCTTATCGGCAATTCCTCTTCTGGCTTGATTGAGGTTCCCTCCTTACAGGTAGCCACCCTAAATATTGGAAACCGTCAATTAGGACGTCTAAGAGGGAAAAGTGTCATAGATGTTCGGGCAAATACGGGGGAAATCCTGTTAGGCTTAGAAAAGTTGAAGGCTGTAGAGGACTACAGTAATCCTTATGAGCAAGCACATTCTTCAGATAGGGCGGTGGCCATCATTGTAGACTATCTGGAAGAAAATGGCGATAAGGTGGTTAAAGAATTTTCAGATATGTAGAGGACAGATGATGAAAAAAAAATTAGCCTTTATTGGAGCAGGCAGTTTTTCAGATGGGGTACTACCTTGGATTGATCAAGAAGAGTATGAGTTTGTAGGGTACTTTGATGATAAGGATATTACGGAATATAGGGGCTACCCTGTCTTTAGTGATACTTCCAATATCATTACTTTTTTAAGGGATAAGATAGTAGACTGTGTATTTATCACGATTGGTGATAATATTAAGAGAAAAGAAATTTTTGAGCAAATTGCAGAGCAGTATTATGACTGCTTGATCAATATTATCAGCCGGCAGGCAAATATTTTTTCACAAGATAGTATCAAAGGTCGAGGGATTTTTGTCGGTTTTAGCAGTTTCATAGGGATGGACTCTGAGATTTATGACAACTGTATCATCAATACAGGAGCCATTGTTGAGCATCATTCACTGGTTCACCCACATTGCAATATTACACCTGGCACCACAATCAATGGTCTTTGTACCATTGGTGAGGGTTGCTATATTGGTAGCGGTAGCATCATCATTCAGAACCTAAGGATTGCTCCTTACACAGTATTAGGTGCTGGGACAGTTGTTGTTCAGCCGATTTTGGAGTCGGGAACCTATGTCGGTGTTCCTGCTAAGAAGATAAAATAAGGGAGAAGAAAATGAAACCAGTTTGTATCATTCCAGCGCGGGCGGGCTCTAAAGGATTGCCGAATAAAAATATGTTATTTTTAGATGGAAAACCGATGATTTTCCATACGATTGATGCGGCTATTGAGTCGGGGTGCTTTGCCAAGGAAGATATTTATGTCAGTACTGATTCTCCCCTTTACAAGGAAATTTGTGAGAGCAAGGGAATTCGGGTCTTATTAAGACCCAAGGAGTTAGCCTTGGATACAACGACATCTTACGAAGTGAATGAAGAGTTTTTGAAAGACTTTGATGACGACCAAGTGTTTGTCCTTCTCCAAGTCACTTCTCCCTTACGGACAGGCGCTCATATCAGAGAGGCTTTGCAACTGTATGAGAGCGAAGATGTAGAGAATGTGGTTAGTTTCGTAAAAGTAGATAAATCTCCTATTTTATTTACAGAGCTAGATGACAATGATTATGCAAAGGATATTGTTGGCGTAGGAGGCAATTATCGGCGACAAAACGATCCGAAAAAATTATACATGCCAAATGGAGCTATTTACATTTCTTCTAAAGCAGTTTATCTAAAATATAAGACCTATTTTTCACCAAAAACAAAGGCTTATTTGATGGATAAAGCGTCGTCAGTAGATGTAGATGATAGAGAGGACTTTCTCAAAATTATCGGAAGTATCTACTTTGATTATCCTAAACGGGAGAAGAGGAGTAAACACCACTATCGGACCCTCTACCAGCAGTTCCTAGAGTCCGATTGGGAACAGAATATCATTCTAGGAGATAGTCGTCTTTGTTCGGTTGCTATTCCGACCTATACTAATTTGAGTTTAGGAGGAGTGACCCTAGCTACGGTAGTAGAAAATAGTGATAGTATCCTACAAAAACCGCTTTCTTCCGTCCTGATTTCACTTGGAATCAATGATATTATCACAGCCTATGAGCTAGAGGACATCAAGGAAAACTATCGCAATCTGTTTACAAAATGTAGAGAGCGCCATATTTCAATTTTCGTGACGACTGTCGCTTATGCCCTGTTTAGAGATCGGGTGGATAACAGCCGGGTAGAAGAACTCAATAAATGGTTGATGACCTATTGTGCACAGGAGCAGATTGCATTGTTAGATGTGAACCAGACTCTTTCGCAGGATGGACATTTGAAATTTGCCTATACTTCTGATGGACTTCATTTTAATGAAGAGGGAACCCAAGTATTATTGGAGGAACTACTCCATTTTGTCACTCCCTCATAAGGCAGTTCTTATATTCAATAAACATCAAAAGGAGACTAAGATACAAAGCCCGTGAAAAACTCAAAGCGAAAATAGGAAATCTGACGAAGAGTCTAAAGACTCTAGGAAGATTTGTCCCAAAGGGGATTCTCAGCTGTAATTGGCTAAAGCCAAAACAGCTGCCTATCTTTTTTCCGAGCTTTTAGCTCGAGTTCAATTCACCGAGACTCTTGACAACGTATCCTTTTGATTTTTAAAGAGTATAAATGATTACACTAGCAAGCTGCTCCACCTAGATAAGGAGCTAGTAGAAAAGAGAATGATCTATCAACAGAACAGGAGGGAGAACCAATGTCGCGTAAAGAATTCGTCACCCTGACCAATATGTGCCTCATTGAAGATGCTGAAGGACGGGTGGTTGCCCAGCGTAGAGACCCCACATTGTACCGCTGGTCTGGTATTGCTTTTCCAGGAGGGCATATCGAGTCTGGAGAGAATTTTCACGATGCTGTGGTTCGAGAGGTTGAGGAGGAGACGGGCTTGACCATTGAGGCTCCTCACTTAGTTGGTCTCAAGCATTGGCCAGATAGCGAGGGGCATCGCTACATGGTCTTTCTGTATAAAACCACCAGTTTTTCGGGTCAGCTCCGTTCAAGTGCTGAGGGAGAGGTCTTTTGGTTGCCGAAAGCAGATCTAGCTCAGATGGATCTAGCCTACGATCTTCTCGAAGTTCTAACAGTCATGGATGACCCCAACCTATCTGAATTCTTTTATACCCAAAAAGGAGAAGATGGGGAATGGGATAAACATTTTCGCTAGGAGATGGGGAAGGCTTGGCAGCAGTGTCAGGTCTTTTTGGAAGTACGACCGGCATGTCGTACTTCTGAGGTGCAATTTCTCCGCAGGTACCTGCTACCGGTGAGCCCAATAGTGACTCCCAAGCCTGACTATCAAGAGGTAGCGGATTAAAACAGTCTGGGAATAGACTGTTTTAAGTCTGACACAAGAAATGAGGACTGTCAGAGGAAGGGATTGTGAAAATGTGACTCTACGAACAGAAACGCGATATGAAGGTGTACATAGCGGATAATACTCAACAAAAATCAAAAGGATACGTCATCACCTTGTCTCTGTAGTCACAGAGAGTCTATTTATTTATAATAAAATGCATAAAAATACAAAAAAATACTTGACAAGTGAATAAAAATTCTTTAGAATAGAATCATCTTTTGAAAATAGGAGAAAATGAGATGAAAATGATAGCGAAAGTCCGATGATACTTTCTAATCTGGACGGAATGATTAGAAAGATGAACCATGTATCGTAATAATAGAAAGAGGAAGAATGATGAAATTGAAAAAAATGATGGCAGGGCTAGTAGCAGTAGCAGCAGGCTTGAGCTTGGTGGCATGTGGCTCAAATAGTAAGGAAGCTGGAAAGACACCCTTGGAGAAAATCAAAGAAAAGGGGACTCTAGTTGTGGCGACTAGCCCAGACTATGCACCATTTGAATTTCAGACATTGGTAGATGGAAAAAATAAGGTTGTGGGTGCTGATATTCTCATGGCAGAAAAGATTGCTGAAAAATTGGGAGTTACGCTGGAAGTATCCTCAATGAGCTTTGATAATGTGTTAAACAGTGTCCAAAATGGGAAGGCAGATATAGCGATTGCAGGACTCTCCATGTCAGAAGATCGGATGAAGGTATTTGACTTTTCAGAAGCCTACTATCGTGTGCAAGATGTCTTGTTGGTCAAAAAAGATGAGGCAGCTAGCTATCGCTCTACCGATAGTCTAGCCGGTAAAAAATTGGCCGTTCAAAAGGGAACGACCCAAGAAGTCTATGCTAAAGAGAAGTTGACAGAGGCTAGCATCGTCTCTTTGACTCAAATGGGAGAAGCCATTAACGAGTTGAAATCAGGTCAAGTAGATGCCGTCTTGCTCGATTCTCCAGTTGCCTTGGGGTACGTCACTCAAAATAAGGACCTTGCCATGGCGGAAGCTAGCTTCCCAGAAATAGATACCAATGCCAAAGCCATTGTGATGCCCAAAGATAGCGGGAGCTTAAAAGAAGAGATTGATAAAATTATTAAAGAATTGGATGAAGCAGGTGAATATGAAAACTACTTGAAAGAAGTAGCTAAGTATACAGCTGTTGAATAAAAGAGCCTATCAAACAAAGAAGGATTGAATGTCTATTTTCATTCAATCCTTCTTTGTTTTTTTCTCTTTATAGAGTATCACTTTGCTTTTCTTGCTTTTTTCTTACTGCGCTTGAGATAGTAGGTCGTCAAGCGTGGTATGGTGATACGAGCGCCCTTCTCATCTGCTGTCAAGGTAAAATCTGCCGTCGGAATGCTATTAGAAGAAAAGACGAGCTGATAGTTAGCGCCGTCAGGTAAGTCGAGAGGCAGGTCGTAGACTTCCTGATCGTTGAAGTTGGTCACGACAAGGATTTCTTCCTTGTCACTATAGCGACAGAAGGCATAGCAATTCGCTTCCTCTAAAATTTTCGCCCATCTAAAGCCTTTTTCATGGGCTTGATAGTCGTATTTCCAGAAGGCATCGTGTTTGCGATAAAAGGTCGTGAGGGACTTCATCATTTGGGCAAAGGCCTGATGGATTGGGAAGTCAAGGAGATTCCAGTCCATTTGGGTGTATTCATGCCATTCACGGATATGTCCCCATTCATTTCCCATAAAGAGGAGTTTTTTTCCAGGATGGGCAAAAAAGTAGCTGTAGTAGGCACGTGCGAGATGGAACTTATCTTCATAATCTCCATTCATTTTGTTGACAATGGAGAGCTTTCCGTGGACCACTTCATCGTGTGATAGGGGGAGGATGAACTGCTCGCTCGGATTATAGTACATGCCAAAGGTAATCTCATTAGAATGGTGTTTGCGATAAATGGATGGTCGTTCCATGTGTTTGAGGGTATCGTTCATCCAGCCCAAATCCCATTTCATATCAAATCCTAGTCCCCCATCTTCGAGTGCATGGGTTACTTTTGGATAGCTGGATGAGTCCTCAGCAATCATGACGACTCCCTTAAATTCAGTATGAATCAAGGCGTTGACCCGCTTGATAAAGTCAATGGCGGTATGATTGAGCTTGTCCTCTTCGGTTTCCCCTCGCCAATAGAGGAGATAGGAGAGGGCGTCAACACGAATCCCGTCAAAGTGAAATTCTTGCAGCCAATACTTGATATTGGAGAGGAGGAAAGAACGGGTTACTCCCTTACCAAGGTCGAAATTAGCAGTTCCCCATTGTAGGTTTTCTCGGTCTCCTTCTACTTCATATTCGTAGAGCCAGCTACCATCGAATTGGTAGAGTCCGTGAGCATCTTTACAGAAATGAAGTGGAACCCAGTCGAGGATAACGCCAATTCCTGCTTGGTGGCATTGGTCGATGAGGTACTTTAGTTCATCAGGCTTGCCGTAGCGACTAGTTGGGCTGTAATAGCCCGTCACTTGATAGCCCCAAGAAGCATCTAGTGGGTGCTCTGTAATCGGTAATAGCTCGATATGGGTGAACTGATGTTCTTTGACATAGTCGATGAGGAGCGGAGCGATTTCTTTGTAAGAATAAAAACTGCCTGCTTCCTCTTTCCCTTCTGCCAATTTTTGTCTCCAAGACCCCAAGTGGACTTCGTAGACAGAAAATGGTTCTTCCTTGAAATCATAATTGACTCTCTGATACATCCAAGTGTCATCCTTGAATTTGTAGCGGGAGTTATAGGTGGTGGAAGCAGTATCCGGGCGAAGTTGGCTAAAGAAGGCATAAGGGTCTGCCTTGTAGAGTTCCCTGCCATCATGGGTCACGATGAGGTACTTATAGTCCTCAAATGATTTTAAACCATCTACATAGAGCTGAAAGACCCCGTCTTGCTCCCTCTGCATCGGATGGGTCTTTTGCCAGTAGTTAAATGCCCCTACTAGAAATACAGATTGCGCATTAGGGGCAAGGACCCGAAACTCTGTACCAAGAATTTTATTGCCTTCTTTGACGATATGTGCTCCGAATTTTTCATAGAGGCTGGTGTGTTCACCAGTATGTAAATAATATAGATCAAGATCTGTGAAGGTCATAGACTCTCCTTTCTAGAAAATGATGAGGTTGGGACAATCCTGCCCCAACCATTCCTGTATCCATAGGCACACGCGTTATACTCTTTAAAAATCAAAAGGCAAACTAGAAGGTTAGCCGAAGGTAGGTGAACTAAGAAAAGTCACCGCTTTTCTCAATTAGTTCCATCTTATTTTAAAGGAATAGGCTGAAAAGCTCTACTGGAGCTTTTCACTCGTCAGATTTCCTATTTTCGCTTTGAGTTTTTTTACGGGCTTTGTATCTTACTAATTGAACACGGGCTAAAAGCTCGGAAAAAAGATAGATTTCCTCGTGTTCAACAAACACGTCGTCAATCTCCTATTTTTCATTCGCTTTTTACACGCCCTTTGTATCTTAGTCTACTTTTGATTTTTATTGAGGATTAGTAAGTGATTTCCTTGTAGAGATCGATATAGCGTTGGGCCGAAGCAGTCCAACTGACATCTGTGGTCATGGCCTGACGAATCAACTCTTGCCAATCTTCTGGACGATTATAATAGGTATCAAGGGCAAGGTCGTAGACCTGTTTCATGTTGTAGGCATCCTTGCCCCAGAAGCTAAAGCCACATCCTTCTTTGGTCACGATATTGTAGGGAGGAACAGTATCGCGCAGTCCGCCTGTTTCGCGAACCAGTGGTAGAGTGCCGTAGTGCATAGAAATCAGTTGACTAATACCACATGGCTCAAACATAGATGGCATGAGGAAGAGGTCGCTAGCGGCATAAATCTGATGTGCCAGAGGTTCATTGTAGCCCTTGTAGAAGGCAAATTTGTCTGGATGAGCGTCTTTGAAGTAGTGGAAGGCGTTTTCGATGTCGGCTTCTCCATTTCCCAGAATGACAAACTGGACATGCGCTTGCAAGAGTTGGTTGAGAACTTCTGTCAAGAGATAGAAGCCTTTTTGCCAGGTCAAGCGAGATACGATTCCAACCAGTATCACCTGTTCATCTTGGGGGAGACCAAACTGTGCTTGGAGGGCCAGTTTATTGATTTTCTTGTCTGAAAGGGTTTCTAGACTGTAGTTGTGTGCTAGGTAGCCATCTGTCTGACTATTCCAACTATCATAGTCGATTCCATTGACAATACCAATCAAATCATGGCGACGCAATTCTAAGACATGCTCCATATGTTCGCCAAATTCTTCGGTCAGAATCTCATGAGCGTAGGTTTCAGACACGGTGGTCACCTTATCCGCATACAGGATGCCGAGCTTCATAAAACTGATACAATCATCGTGGAAACGAGCAATTCCATCGATGTAGTAGCTGTAATCCATGCCCAGGGCAGACCAGAGGGCCTGCTTGTTGAAGATACCTTGGAAGGCTAGATTGTGGATGGTAAAGACATGCTTTATTGCACGAAATTCCTCACGATAGCTATAAAAGGTTCGGCATAAGAAGGAGATGGCAGCTGTATGCCAGTCGTGGCTATGAATGACATCGGGGAAGTAGTTTAGAGCTTCTAGCAGGCGACAGGTTGCGTGCTGGAAGAAACCAAAGCGCATGGCGTCATCATCGTAGCCGTATAAGTCTTTTCGCTCGAAAAAGTCACGATGCTCGATGAAGTAGAAAGTGACCCCGTCTACGACCTGTTGGTAGACATTGGCCATGGATTGAATATCACCTGCTCGAACATCAAAGCTAGAAACATAGTCAAAATCCGCGTGGTTGCTGACGGCGATTTTGAGATAGAGCGGCAGAACGACTCGCACATCCATTCCCTGCTTGACGAGTTCTTTGGGGAGGGATCCGATAACATCTGCCAGTCCCCCCGTTTTAATAAAGGGGAGACCTTCTGAGGCGACAAAGAGAACAGATTTTTTGGACATAGTTCCTCCTAAATAACTTGATAGGCTTTCAAATACGCTGGTGCAGTAGCACTGCCTTTAATATCAACGGGATGAGAAATGACGGTTGCTTTGTCAATGATGGCATTTTCAATATTGGCTCCACTCTTAATGGTAACACCGTTTAAGATAATAGAATTTTTAATAACAACCCCTTCTTCAATGATAACATCGCGGTCGATGACTGAATTTTCGACCTGACCATTGATGGTACCTCCGTTTGAAATCAAGCTCCGTTTGACCTCAGCAAGGGGACCATAGAGACATGGGGAGCTATCGCTGGTCTGCGTATGGATCGGCCAGTTATTCTTAAAGAGGAGTTTGCGCGTGTCTGGATCGATCAGGTCCAGCTGGGTTTGGAAATAGGCTTCCACTGTATTGATGCAGGCTACAAAATCACGATGGGCATAGCCGACAATGCGATATTGATCGACTACATCACGCAGAATATCTTTGAGCCAGTAAAGAGCCGATACCTTATTAGCACGCTTAATCAATTCGAGGAAAAGGGTGCGTTTCATGAAGTAGGCTTCGAGAGAAACGGGACGATTCTTGTATTTGCCGTGGTTTTCTTCAAATTCAACAATTCGTTTATCTTCCCCAAATTTAAGGGTTTGGCAACCGATAAAGTTTTCTTTGGCATTGGTGACATTTTTATACAAGACGGTGATGTCTGCCTTGGTCTCTACATGTTCATCCAATAATTTTGAAAAATCTTGGCTGTAGATGAAGTAAGAAGGGGCAATGAGAACATATTCCTTGTGTGAATTTTCAATATAGTGAATATTGTCTGAGAAGGCCTTGATGTCGTGCTGGTAGATGGAATTTGGATCAGTCACGCTGTTTAAAAGGCGCAATTTGCCACGTTTACTATTGATATTGTAGTGCTTTCCCGTTCCAACGTGCTGGATAGTCGAGCGCATTTTAGCAGGCATGTAGACTTGGAAATCACTGATACCAGAATTGGACATGTTGGAAAGGACGAAGTCAATCAAGCGGTAGCGCCCTAAAAATCCGAAGGCTTGAATCCCACGATGATCCATGACATCTCCAAAATGGACATTATTTCCTTCAATATTTACGATTCCTAGTGTATTTCTTAGCATGGTAATCCTTTCTTACTTGCTTACGTTTTTATCGATTAAAAGAATAGAATCAGCAGTACCGGAGAGTTTGACTCCTTCTGCAATTTTCACGTTTTCTGCAACGATTACATAGTCTAATTGAACATTGTCTCCAATGACTGCTCCTGGCAGAAGGACAGAGTTTTTCACGAAAGCCCCTTGATTGACGACAACATCGGTCGAGATGACAGAGTGTTCGACCCGACCTTCAATAATCGCCCCCTTGTCAATATAGGCACTGCGGACAGTCGCATTGCTGCCGATAACTTGGGCTGGAGAGCCAGAATCTTCTGAGTAGATTCTCCAAGAAGGGTCAGAGAGGTCTAAATCATCAGCATGTTCAATCAAGTCCATGTTGGATTCCCAGAGGCTGTTGACAGTTCCTACGTCTTTCCAGTAGCCACGGAATGGATGCGCATAGAGACGCTTACCGTCTGCCAGATATTTAGGAATAATATCGTGTCCAAAGTCATGGGAGGAGGTGTCGAGCTTATCATCTTCAAGAAGATATTTCCGCAGGGTTTTCCAAGTGAAGATATAGATTCCCATGGAGGCTAAGTTGCTCTTTGGCTTGGCTGGTTTTTCTTCAAATTCTTCAATGCGGTAGTCGCTGTCGGTATTCATGATACCGAAGCGAGAGGCTTCTTTCATCGGTACCTCGATGACGGCAATCGTTGCATCTGCCTCATTCTGAATATGGGTATCCAGCAATTTATCATAGTTCATCTTATAGATGTGATCACCGGATAAGATGAGGACATATTCGGGGTCGTGAAGGTCTACGAAGTCGATATTTTGGGTAATGGCATCAGCTGTTCCTTTGTAAAGACCGAATCCTTCTATTTTTTCGCTTGGAGGAAGCACAAAGACACCCGAACCCTGCACATCCAAGCCCCAACGCTGTGATTGGGCAACGTAAGAATTGAGGAGGACAGGCTCGTACTGGGTCAAGACACCGACAATGTCGATCCCCGAGTTTGCACAGTTACTGAGTGGAAAGTCGATAATCCGATATTTTCCACCGAAGGCAACGGCAGGTTTTGCAACCTTTTTGGTCAACCCTTCCAAGCGTGTTCCACGTCCGCCAGCAAGAATCATTGCTAATAGTTTATTTTGTGCCAAAATAGATCACTCCTTATGTATATGATAGAATTATTATAGCATAAAAAAAAGCATAATGGAAGCGTTTTCCGAAAGAAAAGTTGAATTATTTTCACTTCTTCTTGCGATACGCTTTCATGATGCTTTGTGATTGGCATGGGGTGGGCTTAATTGGACGAGGAGTCATCAAATTTTACTTCTTCGAGCAGGTGACGGATGAATCTTTCCCCCATCGGAGAAAGGAGCGTTTTTTCATGCTGAATATAGACCAATTCGATGTCATCGTCGTAGTCAAGGGGGATGGAGACGATATTGTCACCATTGAGATTGGCGTTTAAAATCCCTGTGGCAATGGTATAGCCGTTTAGTCCAATGAGGAGATTGAAGAGGGTTGCACGGTCGGATACGACGATGGACTTTTTATGGTGTTCTTGCGAGAGAATTTCTTCTGAGAAGTAAAAAGAATTGTGAATCCCTTGCTCATAGCTGAGGTAGGGAAAGTCTGCCAAATCTTCTAGGGTAATCAGTGATTGTTGGGCCAGAGGGTTGGTCTTGCTGACAAAGACATGGGGCCTTGCCGTAAAGAGGTGGGTGTGGCTCAGCCGGTGGTCATCGAGCATCTTCAGGAGGACATCACGGTTAAAGCTGTTTAAGAAGAGGACTCCGATTTCTGAGCGAAAATTTTTGACATCATCGATAATCTCCCAGGTCCGTGTCTCCCGCAGGAAGAGTTCATAGTCCTCCATATCTGTCTCTTTTAGGAGTGAGACAAAGGCGTTGACGACGAAGGCATAGTGCTGAGAAGAGACACTAAAAAGCTGGCGTTTAGCTCCGGGATTCTTGTAGCGTTCTTCCAGAAGTTCGGTTTGTTCGACGACTTGACGGGCATAGGAGAGAAATTCCAGCCCATCTCTTGTAAGGGTAATCCCTTTGGGATTGCGGTAGAAAATCTCGATGCCCATTTCCCTTTCCAAGTCGCGGACAGCATTGGAGAGGCTGGGTTGGGTGATGAATAACTGTTTGGCAGCCTCGTTCATGCTACCTGTTTCAGCAATTTTTATGATGTAGTGTAGTTGTTGGATTCTCATAGTCCTATTGTATCATGATTTGACAAAAATGGGCGAAAAATGTATAATGCAGAATAATAAAACCTTTAATTGAGTCCAGAGAGGCAAAAAAGGCGAATACAGATATAAGAGACTAGCGATTTCAGAGTATGCAAGCTGTGTAATGCCACAGATGTGCTGTTAAAATTGGAATAGTAGCTGGTTCATTCTTTTCGTGTAACTTTGCCTGAGGCAGGGTTATTTTTTTGTAGGAGGAGACATGATTTTAAAAGAAATGATGACCGTTGTTCGTCAAGATTGCTTGGCTCCAAACATCTTTTCCCTGATTCTGAAAGGGGAGATGGTGAGAGAGATGAAGCCGGGGCAATTTCTGCATCTGAAGGTGCCAGATAAGTCCATGGTGCTGCGCAGACCGATTTCCATTTCTGAAATCGATGGTGAAAAAGGCGAAGTTCGTTTGATATATCGTATTGAAGGTCAGGGAACAGCTCTTTTCTCCCATCTGCAGATAGGAGACCGAGTCGATGTCATGGGGCCACTGGGTAATGGTTTTCCTCTTGATCATTTAGCAGTAGGTCAGACAATCCTCCTTATCGGTGGCGGCATCGGTGTGCCTCCCTTGGTGGAGCTGGCAAAACAGGCTTATCAAAGAGGCGTTCAGGTGGTTTCTGTGATTGGCTTTGCAGACCGTCAGGCAGTTATCTTGGAGGAGGAATTGCAGCGCTACGGTCAGGTTTTTGTGACAACCGATAATGGTAGTTATGCACAAAAAGGCAATGTTTCTACAGTTGTTGACCGCCTATCTGAGTCCTTTGATGCTGTCTATGCTTGTGGTGCACCCGCTATGATGAATTATGTAGATCAGCACTTTAAAGACCATCCGCATGCCTATCTTTCTCTTGAAGCCCGTATGGCTTGCGCAATGGGGGCTTGCTATGCCTGTGTGGTTCGCCCCAAAGGTAGGCAAGAACACGAAAATAAGCGTGTCTGTAAGGAAGGACCTGTCTTTGCGACAGGGAGCCTCGTCTTATGAGAAGGAGGATGAGATGATAGTAGATCGTTTGAGGGTTTCCTTGCCGGGTCTTGATTTGAAAAATCCTATAATTCCTGCCTCAGGTTGCTTTGGCTTTGGTCAGGAGTATGCAGATTATTTTGATTTGAATCGTCTAGGTTCCATTATGATAAAGGCGACGACCCAGTATCCACGATTTGGGAACCCGACGCCCCGTGTCGCAGAAACGCCGTCTGGTATGCTCAATGCGATTGGGCTACAAAACCCAGGGGTGGATGCCGTCCTAGCAGAGAAATTGCCCTGGCTAGAGAGGAATTTTCCGAATCTCCCAATTATTGCTAACGTCGCAGGCTTTTCCAATGAAGAATATGCCTATGTAGCGGGAAAAATATCTCAGGCTAGAAATGTTCATGCGATTGAACTTAACATTTCCTGTCCCAATGTTGACCACGGGAACCATGGACTCCTGATTGGTCAGGTGCCAGAATTGACTTATGAGGCTGTACGAGCAGCGGTCGATGCTTCCGCTGTTCCTGTCTATGTCAAATTGACACCGAGCGTGGCAGATATTACCCTACTGGCTAAGGCAGCAGAAGCAGCAGGTGCCAGTGGATTGACGATGATCAATACCTTGGTAGGCATGCGCATCAATCTGAAAAATCGCAAACCGATTCTCGCAAATGGTACGGGGGGAATGTCGGGGCCAGCAGTCTTTCCGGTTGCCCTAAAATTGATCCGTCAGGTAGCGCAGGCGACGGACCTCCCTATTATCGGAATGGGTGGGGTGGACTCGGCAGAAAAAGCTCTGGAGATGATGATGGCGGGAGCTTCAGCTATCGGTGTTGGTACGGCTAATTTTACTGACCCATTTGCCTGTCCTAGCATTATTGAGGACTTACCAGAGAAGCTGGTCAAATACGGGATTAGGAGTCTGGAAGCATTGCGGCAAGAAGTGCGCCAAGACTTGCACCCTTCTATTTTATAAGTCTATGAGAGTAGGAGTTGACAATCGTCAGATAAATTAGTAGAATGAATGGAGAATAACAGATTATCCCTTTAACTCAGTCCAGAGAGGCTAGAAAGGTATTCATGGTAGAAGTTGGGTCTAGCCCTTCTTTTCGTGCAACCTTGTCTAGTTGGACAAGGTTATTTTTATAGAGAGGAAGCAGAAATGAGAGAAGAACGACCAATTATTGCCCTTGATTTTCCGAGTTTTGAGCAGGTCAAAGCCTTTTTGGGACTTTTCCCCAGTGATGAAAGCCTGTATGTTAAGGTAGGGATGGAGTTGTACTACGCAGTAGGTCCTGAGATGATTACCTATATCAAGAACCTGGGGCATAGTATCTTCCTAGATTTGAAACTGCATGATATTCCCAATACGGTAGAATCAGCCATGCGGGTCTTAGCAGGGCTTGGGGTAGATATGACGAATGTCCATGCTGCAGGTGGGGTTGAGATGATGAGGGCAGCCAAGGCTGGCTTGGGGGAAGAAATCAAGCTCCTTGCCGTGACTCAGCTGACCTCGACATCGGAAGAGCAGATGCAGGAATACCAAAATATTCAAAGTAGTCTGAGAGACTCCGTCTTACACTATGCGCAAAAAACCTACGAAGCTGGTCTGGATGGTGTGGTCTGCTCAGCCCAAGAAGCAGCGGCTATTAAACAAGCCACAGCGCCTGACTTTATCTGTCTCACCCCGGGTATCCGTCCGCAAGGTGCAGCAGTGGGCGATCAAAAGAGAGTGGTCACTCCAGGCGACGCTTATCAAATCGGTAGTGACTATATCGTTGTGGGCCGCCCCATCACACAGGCAGCCGACCCTGTAACAGCCTACCGAACCATCTATAAAGAGTGGAATAATAAGATACAAAGCCCGTAAAGAACTCAAAGCGAAAATAGGAAATACGACGAAGAAACTGAAGTTTCTAGGAGTATTTATCTTTTTCGCACAGAGTTTAGGGCGTGTTCAATTAAGATATGAGGACGTTAAAAGGTCTAAGTGAAAATAGGATTGAAACAGTTCAGTGAACTGTTTCAACGGTCACCTAGAAACAAGAAAGTGACCCTAGCAGAACGGTGAACTGTTTCAACGGTCACCTAGAAATCGGAAAGTGACTCCAGCAGAACGGTGAACTGTTTCAACGGTCACCTAGAAATCAGAAAGTGACCACAGCAGCCTGAGCTAGGAAATAGAAAATTTGCTGAGTGAAAAGCTCCAGTGGAGGTTTTCAGCCTATTTCTCAGCTTCAAAGGTATACTATACCTTTGAAGCTAGGAGTATTTATCTTTTTCGCACAGAGTTTAGGGCGTGTTCAATTAAGATATGAGGGCGTGTAAAAAGCGACTGAAAAATAGGAGATTGACGACGTGTTCGATGAACACGAGGAAATCTACCCCAAAGGGATTCTCATCTGTAATTTGGCTAAAGCCAAAACAGCTGCCTATCTTTTTTCCGAGCTTTTAGCCCGAACTCAGTTACATAAGATGTGAGGACGTTAAAAGGTCTAAGCGAAAATAGGATTGAAACAGTTCGGGGAACTGTTTCAACGGTCACCTAGAAACAAGAAAGTGCCCCCAGCAGAACGGTGAACTGTTTCAACTGGTCACCTAGAAATCGGAAAGTGCCCCCAGCAGAACGGTGAACTGTTTCAACGGTCACCTAGAAATCGGAAAGTGACCCCAGCAGAACGGTGAACTGTTTCAACGGTCACCTAGAAACAAGAAAGTGACCCCAGCAGAACGGTGAACTGTTTCAACGGTCACCTAGAAATCGGAAAGTGACCCCAGCAGCCTGAGCTAGGAAATAGAAAATTTGCTGAGTGAAAAACTCCAGTGGAGGTTTTCAGCCTATTTATCGCCTTCATTTTTAATTTCTAAGTTTGGGCTAAATAATCCACTGGATTATTTTACTCCTCTGACTATCTTCGCTTCTTAGTTTCTAGGCTCAGGTGTCAACCATTATCACAAAACAAAATAAAGGAGAAAACCATGACATTATCAAGAGAAATTGCAGCACACTTACTCGATATTAAGGCGGTATATTTACAGCCAGAGGAGCCATTTACATGGGCATCAGGGATTAAATCACCGATTTATACAGATAATCGGATTACCCTGTCTTATCCAGATACTAGAAGCCTGATTGAAAATGGGTTTGTGGAAAAAATCAAGGAATCCTTCCCAGAGGTAGAAGTGATTGCTGGAACTGCAACGGCAGGCATTCCTCACGGGGCTATTATTGCTGACCGTATGAATTTACCATTTGCTTATATCCGTAGCAAACCAAAGGACCACGGGGCAGGTAACCAAGTAGAAGGGCGCATCGTGAAGGGGCAAAAAATGGTCGTGATTGAGGACTTGATTTCGACTGGTGGCTCTGTGTTGGACGCGGTAGCAGCTGCAAAACGTGAAGGGGCAGACGTCCTCGGTGTGGTAGCTATTTTTACCTATGAATTGCCTAAGGCAGCGGATAATTTTGAGCAGGCAGCGGTTAAATTGGTAACCCTATCAAACTATAGTGAGCTGATAAAAGTGGCGAAGGTTCAAGGATATATCAATGCAGATGGCTTGACCTTATTGAAGAAATTCAAAGAAAACCAAGAAACCTGGCAGGATTGATATTCTCTAGCAAGTTTGGGGAGACCAGCCTTTGATGGTTGAAGAAGGTCAGCCAAATTTATAACATAGAGTGAGGAAAGAGCAGCTTGTGTGGGCTTTTCCTCACTTTTTTGTAACAGATAGAAATCTAGTGTATAAAGTGATATAATAAGTAGCATGTATTCTCTATTTTTTAATTGCCTTCAGAAAGTGATGTGGTTGATAGCCCTATTTTGGCTAGCTGTTGTTGTTCAGGAACTAGGGAACTTTCCAAGCGCCCTTCTCTGTGTACTGGTCCTTTTATCCCTCTTTCTAGTCTGGAAAAAGGAGGTGGCTCGTAAGGCCTATCGATACGCCATGGCTCACAAGAGAATCTTGATTAGCATCGCCCTCGTCTTTCAAGTGTTGGTGATTGTATCGGCCAACTTGCTCGTGAGACGAGATGCAGCGGTTGTGATTACAGGAGCATTGGAGATGCTGGATGATCAGTCCATTTCCAATTATCTGACACGCAATCCGAATAATCTTCCCATGTTCTTGTATGCTAGGGGGCTGTATCGCCTGTTTGGCTTTTCATCTCTTTGGGTATTACAGGTTTTAGGATTGCTATATATAAACGGGACAGCTTACATCCTCTACCGCCTTGGTCGTGATTTTTTTAGTCAGCAGGTGGCAGATATTCTGTTCACCCTCTACCTCTTGCTACTTGACTTTTCCCCCTATGTCATTCAAACCTACACAGATATTACCTCGCTTCCCTTTTTGGCGGGTCAACTCTACCTAATGGTTGCCTTGATAAAAGAAGAACAAAAGGTCCATCAACGCCTGTGTCTACTTGGTTTACTGACTGCAGTTGCCAGCGTATTTCGCCCTACAGCCTTGATTATTGTCATTGCCTTTTCCCTCTTGTTCTTTTTAAAGGGAAACTGGCAACGCTTTGTCCACTATATGGGAATATTAGCCTGTAGTTTTGGTCTGGTCTTTGCAGGCTTGACCTATGGAGTCAACCATCAGCAAGAAGTTAGGATTGTCCATGATGAAACCTTGGCTAAGGGACTGACCACCTTTATCAATCTTGGTTTGACCTATTCAGGAACAGATCAAGAAGATATGAAGGCAGGCCTCCTTGCCTATATCGCCCCTGAAAAGCGTAGCGACTATAACAATGGTATGTTTGCACAGGAAAATGAAATCAAAGAGATTAAACGCAGGCTCAAGAATTATACGAGTCTAACATTTGCACAACATCTTATCTACAAGTTGGCTAGAACCTTGTATGACGGCTCTCTCAACTGGCTTTATCGGAAGCCCGAGGATGAGAAAACACCGCTTGTATCTCCTCTGTATCAGTATACAAAAGAAAACAGATTTGCAGAAGCCGTTCGGCAAACGGTCATCCAGTATGATGGACACTACTATCACTATTATCGACTCATCAAACAGCTGGTATGGCTTGTAGCAGTCCTTGGTTTCTTTGCAGCGGTATGGCGCTACCGTACAGATGATGTCATGAACTTTTTAAGTCTAGCGATTTTTGGCGGTCTCTTATTTCTCATGCTGTTTGAAGGCGGAAAGACTCGGTATCTACTACAGTTTTTCCCGCAAATCTTACTATTATCAAGCCTTGGCTTAGCAAGGCTACTGAATAAGGAAAGGAAATTATGATTTCAGTTATTGTCCCCTGCTTCAATGAAGAAGAAGCTATCCCCCTCTTTTATCAGGAAATGGAGAAGATTCGTAGGCAACTGTCAGAAACCTTTGAATACCTCTTTATCAATGATGGATCAAAGGATCGAACACTGGCTGTTTTACGAGATTTGGCCGATCAAGATAAGGCGGTTCAGTATCTGTCCTTCTCCCGCAATTTTGGGAAAGAGGCTGCTCTGTATGCAGGACTCAAGGAAGCGCGAGGTGATTTGGTGACCGTTATGGATGTGGACCTGCAAGATCCCCCAGAGATGTTGGTGGAAATGAAGGCCATGTTGGACCGTAATCCAGACTTGGATTGTGTCGGAACCCGCCGTGTGACCCGTGCGGGCGAACCTCCGATTCGCAGCGTCTTTGCAAGCCTTTTTTACAAGATGATGAATAAAATTAGTCAGGTTGATGTGGTGGATGGAGCGCGTGATTTTCGCTTGATGCGCCGGCACATGGTGGATGGTATCTTGGAAGTCTCAGAATACAACCGTTTTTCAAAAGGAATTTTTGCCTGGGTTGGCTTTGAAACGGAGTATCTTCCCTATGAGAATGTCGAACGCGTAGCGGGAAAGACGAGCTGGTCTTTCTGGAATCTCCTCTCCTATTCCATTGAAGGGATTGTCAATTTTTCAGAAGTCCCCCTGAATATCGCCTCCTACCTAGGGTTTTTAACCTTTCTCTTTTCCCTTTTAATGATGGTTGTTATCATCTTTAAAACCATTGTCTTTGGCGATCCGACTATCGGCTGGCCCTCGACGATTTGTATCATTTTATTTTTAGGAGGCTTACAGCTAATGACCATCGGTATTTTGGGGAAGTATATCTCAAAAGTATTCCTAGAAACGAAGAAACGTCCGATTTATCTGGTAAAAGAAAGAAGTCGGTAATCTGTCTATCCATTTATAAAAGGAGGATGATATGACAAAAGTAGAATGGAAATGGGCGACGATAGGAACAGGCGTCATTGCCCAGGAGCTTGTCCAAGCCCTGCAAGGATTGGGAGGAAATCTCTACTCAGTAGCGAACCGAACATACGAAAAAGGCTTGGCCTTTGCAGAGCGATACGGGATTGAAAAAGTGTATCGGGAAATAGATGACGTCTTTGCTGATGAAGCAGTCGATATTATCTACATTTCAACACCCCACAATACCCACATCGATTTCCTACGCAAGGCATTGGCTGCTGGAAAACACGTGCTGTGTGAGAAGTCTATCACCCTAAATAGTGCTGAGTTGGCAGAAGCGATGCAGCTAGCAAAGGAGAAGGGACTCGTACTGGCAGAAGCGATGACCATCTATCACATGCCCCTGTATCGCAGGTTGAAGGCCTTTCTTGCTGACGGCAGCCTCGGTCCGCTCAAAATGATTCAGATGAACTTTGGGAGCTACAAAGAATATGATATGACCAATCGCTTCTTTAGTCGCCATTTAGCAGGTGGAGTCCTCTTAGATATTGGGGTCTATGCCTTGTCCTTTGTGAGATGGTTCATGTCGTCTTGTCCCCATCAGATTGTCTCACAGGTCAGTCTAGCCCCCACAGGTGTGGATGAACAGGTTGGTATCTTGCTGACCAATGAAGCAGGAGAGATGGCAACGGTTAGTCTCACCCTCCACGCCAAACAGCCCAAGCGTGGGTTATTGGCCTATGAGAAGGGCTATATTGAAATCGTTGACTATCCAAGAGGACAGCGTGCCACGATTACCTATACAGAAGATGGGCGTCAAGAAGTGATCGAAGTTGGCGATACAAAGGAAGCGCTACGCTATGAGGTCCTTGACATGGAGCGTGCTGTGGCTGGTATTGAACCGCAGATGTACCTGTCTTATAGTCAGGATGTGATGCAGATGATGACAGGGTTACGCAAGGAATGGGGACTGACCTATCCTGAAGAAGAGTAAGGGGAAGCAAATGGAACATTCAGCTTGGCATGATTTGATAAAAGCGCAACTTCCGCAAGGGTATTTCGGAAAAATCAATCAATTTTTGGATCAGGTGTATGGACAGGGGGTCGTCTATCCCCCGAGAGAAAAGGTGTTTGCTGCCATTCAGACAACGGCCTTGGAAGATGTAAAAGTCGTCATCCTAGGTCAGGATCCCTACCACGGGCCCAAGCAGGCTCAGGGGTTGAGTTTTTCTGTTCCAAACGACCTACCAGCTCCTCCGTCCTTGCAAAACATTTTGAAAGAATTGGCAGAGGATGTGGGGCAAAAAGGGCAACATGATTTGACCCCTTGGGCGGAGCAAGGTGTCTTGTTGCTCAATGCCTGCTTGACAGTTCCTGCTGGCCAGGCCAACGGTCATGCAGGCCAGATATGGGAAGCCTTTACAGATGCCATTATCAAGGTCGTCAATCACAAGGAAAAGCCAGTTGTCTTTGTTTTCTGGGGTTCCTATGCCCGAAAGAAAAAGGCTCTGGTGACCAATCCTCATCATCTGGTGATTGAATCGGCCCATCCCAGTCCCCTTTCAGCCTATCGTGGATTTTTTGGTAGTAGGCCCTTCTCACGGATCAATCAATTTTTAGAGAGTAAGGGCTTAGCACCGATTAACTGGCTGTTATAGGAGGAAGAATGGTAAAACTAGCGACAATTTGTTATTTGGACAATGGAAAAGAACTGCTTCTATTACACCGCAATAAAAAGAAAGAAGATGTCCATGCTGGGAAATGGATTGGTGTGGGTGGCAAGCTAGAGGCAGGTGAAACACCGCAGGAGTGCGCCGTTCGGGAAATTTTTGAGGAAACAGGTCTAAGAGCAAGACCGACCCTGAAAGGCATTATCACCTTTCCTGATTTTACCCCAGATCAAGATTGGTATACCTATGTCTTTACGGTGACCGAGTTTGAGGGGGAGTTGAGTGAGTGTGATGAGGGAACGCTGGAATGGGTGCCTTATCAGGAGGTGCTGTCAAAGCCGACCTGGGAGGGAGACCGTATCTTTCTCTCATGGTTATTGGAAAAGAAGCCCTTCTTTTCAGCCAGGTTTAGCTATAAGGGAGATTTGCTGGTAGATAGCCAAGTAGATTTTTATGGATAAGGATAAGGGAGTAGAGATGTTACTGATTAAAAATGGGCGGGTCATGGACCCCAAAACAGGATTTGACCACGTTTGTGATGTCTTGGTGGAAGGAAATACAATCGTGCAGATTGCAGAAGAGATCGATGCGGTAGCCGACCGAGTGATCGATGCGACAGGCTTGGTAGTGGCTCCGGGTTTGATTGATATTCATGTGCATTTTAGAGAGCCGGGTCAGACCCATAAGGAGGACATTCATACCGGGGCCTTGTCAGCGGCAGCAGGAGGCTTTACACGGGTCGTCATGATGGCCAATACGAGTCCAACTATTTCAAGTGTTGCCACCTTACAGGAGGTGCTGGCATCAGCCAGTCGTGAAGCTATCCATATCCACTCTGTTGCCACTATTACGGAGAACTTTGATGGCCAGCATCTGACGGATTTCAAACAGTTATTAGCGGCAGGAGCTGTTGGCTTTTCTGATGACGGGATTCCCTTGACCAGCTCTCGTGTGGTCCGTGAGGCTATGGAGGAAGCCAAAAAACTAGGGACCTTTATCAGTCTCCATGAAGAAGATCCTGAATTAAATGGTATTTTAGGCCTCAATGAAGAAATCGCGCGCCAGCATTTTCAGGTATGTGGGGCAACAGGTGTAGCTGAGTACAGTATGGTGGCGCGTGATGTGATGATTGCCTACGCGACCAAGGCTCATGTGCATATCCAGCACTTGTCGAAGGAAGAAAGTGTCAAAGTAGTTGCCTTTGCCCAGCAATTAGGGGCGCAGGTGACAGCAGAAGTAGCGCCACAGCACTTTTCTAAGACGGAAAATCTATTATTGACCCAAGGTAGTCATGCGAAGATGAATCCTCCTTTACGCTTAGAGTCTGACCGCTTGGCTGTCATTGAGGGCTTGAAATCAGGAGTGATTTCAATCATTGCGACAGACCACGCTCCCCATCACCAAGATGAAAAGCAGGTAGCAGATATTACGCAGGCACCATCTGGGATGACCGGTCTTGAGACCTCCTTGTCGCTCGGTTTGACCTACCTAGTAGCAGCAGGACATTTGAGCTTGATGGAACTGCTGGAAAAAATGACCTATAACCCTGCCCGACTCTACCAGTTTGATGCTGGATACTTGGCAGAAAATGGACCAGCAGATATTACTATTTTTTCTCCAGATGAGAAGCGAACAGTTGCCCCTGATTTTGTATCTAAAGCGAGTAATTCCCCCTTTGTCGGTGAAGAATTACAAGGGCGGGTACAGTACACTATCTGTGATGGAACGATTGTCTATGAGGCTGTTTAGTAGATACAAAGCCCGTTAAGAACTCAAAGCGAAAATGGGCTTGAAACAGTTCAGTGAACTGTTTCAACTGGTCACCTAGAAATCAGAAAGTGACTATAGAAGCCTGAGCTAGGAAATAGAAAATTTGACGAGTGACGACGTATCCAGTTGATTTTTAAAGAGAATCAGCCAGCAAAAAGAACTAAGAAAGGATTCCTTAGTTCTTTTTCTGTTGTTCTGTTAGGTTTAGACCCCAGGGAAGTAAATTTTCCTCTTTGTTTAGAATCCGTTCGATATTCTCCTTATGTCGAACAATGACAAAGGAACCTAGGAAGAGGATGATGATAGTAAAGACAGGGTCGTAGCCGTGAATGAGGAAGCCCGTGCTAGGAAATAGAAAATTTGACGAGTGACGACGTATCCAGTTGATTTTTAAAGAGAATCAGCCAGCAAAAAGAACTAAGAAAGGATTCCTTAGTTCTTTTTCTGTTGCTCTGTTAGGTTTAGACCCCAGGGAAGTAAATTTTCCTCTTTTTTTAGAATCCGTTCGATATTCTCCTTATGTCGAACAATGACAAAGGAACCTAGGAAGAGGATGATGATAGTAAAGACAGGGTCGTAGCCGTGAATGAGGAAGCCCGTGCTAGGAAATACCAAGGCACCTATCATGCCTAGGATTGCCCCGACGATGCTTGATAGGGATACCATGGATGTCAGATAGAGCGTCAGCGCAAAGACGAGCATCAAATAGAGACAAAACAAGGGGGCAAATCCCATCAGCATGCCCGCTGAGGTAGCAACGGCCTTCCCCCCTTTGAATTGGGCAAAGATAGGAAAGGTATGTCCTAGTACAGCAAGGAGACCAAAGACGATAGGAGAGACTCCCTCAGCCTGTAGCCAGATCGGTAGAAGGACAGCCAGGCTACCTTTTAAAAAATCTAGGAGAAAGACTGCAATGCCTGCTTGTTTTCCCAGTACTCGGAAGGTATTGGTCGTTCCGATATTTCCTGAGCCGTAGTCACGGATGTTCTTATGAAAAAAGACTTGACCAATCCACAATCCAGATGGGATAGAACCGAGTAAATAGGCTGTAATCAATAAAATACAATTCAATAACATGCTCTCATTATACCACAGATTCACGTATTTTTTGTCAAATGGGTCTAAATGCACCTGTTCCACCCGAAAGTCGGCAGAAAAGTTTTGCAAAAATGCTGAAAAACTTGTAATATAGTAAGGATGACAAGTATGGAGGTCAGTTTTGACGAAGAAAGATATTAACATAAATAACTATAATGACGATGCGATTCAGGTCTTAGAAGGGTTGGATGCCGTTAGAAAACGCCCGGGTATGTATATCGGTTCGACCGATGGAGCTGGACTTCATCATTTGGTCTGGGAAATTGTGGACAATGCAGTCGATGAAGCCTTGTCAGGGTTCGGTGATAGGATTGATGTTACCATCCATAAAGATGGGAGTCTCAGTGTCGCTGACCATGGACGGGGAATGCCAGTCGGCATGCATGCGATGGGGATTCCAACGGTGGAAGTCATCTTTACTGTCCTCCATGCCGGAGGAAAATTTGGCCAAGGGGGCTATAAGACCTCGGGTGGTCTACACGGTGTAGGGTCCTCTGTCGTCAATGCACTGTCTAGTTGGTTAGAGGTAGAAATTACCCGCGATGGACTTGTCTACCGTCAGCGTTTTGAAAATGGTGGAACACCGATAACTGGTCTTGAAAAAGTTGGGACAGCTCCCAAGTCTAAGTCAGGTACCAAGGTTCGGTTCATGCCAGATAGCACCATCTTTTCAACGACTGATTTTAAGTATCACACTATCGCAGAGCGCTTGAACGAGTCAGCCTTTCTGTTGAAACATGTGACCCTCACCCTGCTAGATGAGCGAACAGGGGAAGAAAGCCAGTTCCACTATGAAAACGGAGTAGAGGATTTTGTCCGTTATCTGAATGAGGACAAGGAGACCTTGACCCCGGTGCTGTATTTCAATGGTGAGGAGGGAGGCTTCCAAGTAGAGGTAGCCCTCCAGTACAATGACGGCTACTCAGATAATATCCTCTCCTTTGTCAATAATGTCCGCACCAAGGACGGCGGTACCCATGAGACAGGTCTTAAAACAGCCATTACCAAGGCCATGAATGACTATGCTAGAAAGACAGGTCTGCTCAAAGAAAAGGATAAAAACCTCGAGGGCTCAGATTATCGTGAAGGTCTCGCAGCAGTCTTATCCATCCTAGTACCTGAGGAGCATTTGCAGTTTGAGGGGCAGACCAAGGACAAGCTCGGCAGTCCCCTTGCCCGTCCAGTAGTGGATAGTATTGTCTCTGACAAATTGACCTTCTTCCTTTTGGAAAATGGGGAATTGGCTTCTAATCTCATCAGAAAGGCCATCCGTGCTAGAGATGCGCGAGAAGCCGCACGCAAGGCTCGCGATGAAAGTCGAAATGGCAAGAAAAACAAGAAGGACAAGGGACTCCTATCTGGGAAGCTCACCCCTGCCCAGTCTAAGAATGCTGCTAAAAATGAACTCTATCTCGTCGAGGGGGATTCAGCCGGTGGCTCTGCCAAGCAGGGGCGGGATCGCAAATTCCAAGCTATTTTGCCCCTCCGAGGTAAGGTCATCAATACCGCCAAGGCAAAGATGGCAGATATTTTAAAAAATGAAGAAATCAATACCATGATTTACACAATCGGTGCAGGTGTTGGCTCAGACTTTAACCTAGAAGATGCAAATTATGATAAGATTATCATCATGACCGATGCAGATACAGACGGCGCCCATATCCAGACCCTGCTGTTGACCTTCTTTTACCGCTACATGCGTCCCTTGGTGGAGGCTGGAAGGGTGTATATTGCCCTCCCCCCTCTTTACAAGATGAGTAAGGGCAAGGGAAAGACAGAGAAAATTGCCTATGCCTGGTCAGACAACGAGCTGGAGCAACTCCGCAGGGATTTTGGTAAGGGAGCCATGCTACAACGGTATAAAGGGTTGGGGGAGATGAATGCAGACCAACTCTGGGAAACGACCATGAATCCAGAGACTCGCACCCTTATCCGTGTCACAATCGAGGACCTAGCCCGCGCTGAACGCCGCGTCTCTATCCTCATGGGCGACAAGGTTGAACCCCGCCGGAAATGGATTGAGGAGAATGTCACCTTTACCTTAGAAGAGGCGACTGCTTTTGCAAAATAGTCTCGGGAAAATGGAGGTAGCGCATGGTTTTAGAAAATAAATTGGGGATAAGGGACTCTTTAGAGTTGGCAAAAATAGAAGAAAAAGCCAGTAAAGAGAAAGCCAAACGGCTGTTTGAGGAACAATTACTAGCAGATAAAAAAGCTGGTACTTTTGAAACCCTAGCTTTCATTCACCGCTTTCTATTTGAAGACATCTATGACTTTGCAGGTAGGGTAAGAGATGTCAACATAGCAAAAGGAGGTTTTCGCTTTGCACCTCTCATGTATCTTCACACGTCCTTAGAAATGATTGACAAAATGTCCCAGTGTACCTTTGACCAAATCATTGAAAAATATGTAGAGATGAATGTGGCTCATCCCTTCCGTGAGGGAAATGGTCGTAGTATGAGGATTTGGTTGGACCATTTGTTGAAGTCTGAATTAGGGCAGGTTATTGATTGGTCACTGGTGGATAAAGAGGATTATCTGCTAGCGATGGAGCGGAGTCCAATCCGTGATATCGAAATTAACTATGTCTTAAAGAATGCCTTAACGAATAGGATTGATAGTAAAGAGCTCTACATGAAGGGGATCGACCATTCCTATTATTATGAAGGCTATAACCTCTATCGGACAGAGGAATTGTAAATCTAGCACAAACAAACTATGTGAGGTGTTTTATGCCAATACCCATTCCCAAACTTCCTAATCGTTTGACACAGACTGCGAAGAATTGGACGGATAAGCAGAAGAAACAGTTGGCTCAGGTGGATTTGAAGGAGAAATTTTCCCTAGCCCTCCAGTCTTGGAAGTCTAAAAAGACAGAAACAGAGGCGGCTCAGCTTCTAGCTGATTCGGATAGGATGGAGGAATTTCTCCAAGGTGTCGAACTCAAGCTGAAACAAGTCCCTTTTGCTGGTGAGAATCTAGCAGTGATACCAGGGATGATTTCCCTTATCCGAAGCTATATCAGACGTGATTATCGTGAAGTTCCCAAGGGTTCCCTCTTGGCAATGGTGGGGGCTTTGATCTATTTCTTTAGCCCGATTGATGCCCTGCCTGATTTCCTTCTGGGAGCTGGCTTGCTGGACGATGCAGTTGTCCTGTCTGCCTGCCTCAAACTCATCAAGTCAGACTTAACCGACTTCCGTGACTGGCAAGCAAGTCAGCACAAGCTAGAAGACTAGCTCAGCTATTTTCAAGAGGAGAAAGTGATGTTAGAGAAAGTTGAACGACTAATAAGTGAGGTTAACCGTATTCATTTGGAGTATTCAAAAGATTATTTTGAAACAGGAAAGGTTGAAAAGGTCAATCTCAAGCATACCTTTGCCAAGGTGCCTACCCAGCCGATACTGGCTTATCGGCTCAACTTACACGAAGCAATCAATGACTATTTAATGCGAGCGAATGTCAAGGATATTGCCTATTTTTATCGTGTCAAAACATCGGAGTCGATTTTGGATAAGATAGGGCGATTTAAGGCAAGGAGTGAGGGCTATCCTGTCAATTCCATTCTAAATGATATTTTCGGTGCTCGTATGATTCTGACTTCTGAAGAGATTGCGGAGGTCATGGAGTGTCTGGATGACTGGCAGAAAAAATATGGTCTGAAAAATTGGTATCTGCGAGATAAGGACGGCTATATCGGTATTCATGTTTATTTTAAAAACAAGAGTAACTTTTACTACCCATGGGAATTGCAACTGTGGGACGAGAAAGATGTAGAAGCCAATATTGCTAGCCATGTCAAGTATAAAAGGAAGTTTGTGGAATAAAAAAGGGATAGGAGATTAGCACGGCTAATTTCCCTATAATTGAAGCCGAAGCTACTAATAAAATGATGAGCTTTAGGGAAGTTGGAGGCCAGAAGGCTTCCAACTTAGGAATGGAACTCCGCAGGAGGTTCGCTTTTGTTCCCACTACCTAAGGCGATTATCAAAAAAAGAAATAATCACTTTTTGCCAAGAAACAAAGAAAGGAATGTTCAGCTAGCCTGCCTAACTGAACACGGGACTAAATTCCTAGTGAAAAAGAGAAATCTCCCTAGATGTTTTTCATCGTCGGTCGATTTTCGATTTTCCTACGGAATTTTTCGGCGAGCCGAATCGTCCCTTTGTATCTTAATTTATGTCAAATATTCAAAACATGTCCCTCGAGGACATCATGGGAGAGCGCTTTGGTCGCTATTCCAAATACATCATTCAAGAGCGGGCCTTGCCAGACATTCGGGATGGTTTGAAGCCTGTGCAACGTCGGATTCTTTATTCTATGAATAAGGACGGCAATACCTTCGATAAGGCCTATCGAAAGTCAGCCAAGTCCGTCGGAAATATCATGGGAAATTTCCATCCGCACGGTGATTCGTCCATATATGATGCCATGGTCCGCATGAGTCAGGACTGGAAAAATCGTGAGATTCTAGTGGAAATGCACGGGAACAACGGTTCCATGGACGGTGATCCCCCTGCCGCTATGCGGTATACAGAAGCTCGCTTGTCTGAAATGGCAGGCTTCCTGCTAGAGGACATCGAGAAAAAGACCGTGCCTTTTGCTTGGAATTTTGATGATACGGAAAAAGAGCCGACAGTCTTGCCCGCAGCCTTTCCCAATCTCTTGGTCAATGGGGCAACAGGGATTTCAGCAGGCTATGCTACAGATATTCCTCCTCATAACCTCTCAGAGGTCATCGATGCGGTCATCTACATGATTGACCATCCAGCAGCCAAGGTGGATAAACTCATGGAATTCTTGCCGGGACCAGACTTCCCGACAGGTGCGATTATCCAGGGGCGCGATGAAATTAAAAAGGCTTACGAGACAGGGAAAGGGCGTGTCGTTGTACGCTCTAAAACTGAAATCGAACAACTAAAAGGTGGCAAAGAGCAAATCGTTGTCACAGAAATTCCCTATGAAATCAACAAGTCTGTCCTCGTTAAAAAGATTGACGATGTGCGGGTTCATAACAAGGTGGCAGGGATTGCTGAAGTCCGTGACGAGTCGGACAGGACAGGGCTACGCATTGCCATTGAGCTGAAAAAAGATGCCAACCGTGACTTGATTTTGAATTACCTGTTTAAATACACCGACTTGCAGGTCAATTATAATTTCAACATGGTAGCCATCGATCACTTCACACCACGTCAGGTTGGTCTGGTACCGATTTTGACCAGCTACATTGCCCACAGAAAAGATGTCATCTTAGCCCGCTCTCGTTTTGACAAGGAGAAGGCGGAAAAACGCCTCCATATTGTGGAAGGCTTGATCCGTGTTATTTCAATCTTAGATGAGGTCATTGCCCTGATTCGTGCCAGTGACAATAAGGCAGATGCCAAGGAAAATCTCAAGGTCAGCTATGACTTTACCGAGGAGCAGGCAGAAGCCATCGTTACCCTGCAACTCTACCGTCTGACCAATACGGACGTCGTAGTCCTTGAGGAAGAAGAGGCCGACTTGCGTGAGCAGATTGCCTATCTAGCAGCGATTATCGGCGATGAGCGAACCATGTATAATCTCATGAAAAAAGAACTCCGAGAGGTCAAAAAGAAATTTGGGACACCACGCCTTAGCGAATTGCAAGATATAGCCAAAACCATTGAAATTGATACGGCGAGTCTCGTAGTTGAAGAAGAGACCTATGTCAGCATTACCAAGGCAGGCTATATCAAGCGTACCAGTCCCCGCTCCTTTGCGGCTTCAACGGCGGAAGAAATCGGCAAGCGGGATGATGATCGCTTGATTTTTATGAGTCCTGCTAAGACTACCCAACAGCTCTTACTGTTCACAAATCTCGGAAATGTCATTTATCGACCTGTCCATGAACTGTCGGACATCAAGTGGAAGGAGATTGGGGAGCATCTCAGTCAGACCATTTCAAACTTTGAGGTGAGAGAAGAGGTTATCTATGCGGAGTTGGTAGAAAATATCGACACAGGTGTCTACCTAGCTGCAACCAAAATGGGGCAAATCAAGCGTGTGGAGCGTAAGGAGTTCAGCCCTTGGCGGACCTATAAGTCCAAATCACTCAAGTTTGCTAAATTAAAAAATGACGAGGATCAAGTGGTCTTTGTCGCCCCCGTCCAGCTAGAAGATGTCATGGTGGTGACAAAGACTGGCTATGCCCTTCGCTTCCATAGTGAGGAAGTCCCTCTCGTTGGTGCCAAGGCAGCTGGTGTGAAGGCTATCAACCTAAAAGGGGACGATAGGGTAGCTGCGGTCTTTCTGGTGTCCGGTAGTGCCTTCTATCTCTTGACCCAGCGTGGAGCCTTGAAAAAAGTAGCCGTCGCTGATATTCCAGCAAGTAGCCGCGCCAACAGAGGCCTGCAGGTGTTACGCGAATTAAAGGCCAAACCCCATCGCGTCTTTCTCGCAGGAATGGTCCAGGGAGAAGGGGCTAATCTTGATTTGTTCCACCAAGGAGATAGCCTTGATGAAACTCAGATATTGCAGGTTGTTTCGACGACGGGGCAACGATATGAGGTCAACCTAGCAGACCTTTCTCTATCAGAACGCACCAGCAATGGCAGCTTCATCTCCGATACGATTTCAGATGAGGAAGTAGCAGCTGCTTGGTTGAAATAGAAAAGAGAACTCGCAAGGGCGGGTTTTCTTACTATTCACAAAATTTTCTGAATTTTTAATTGAAAATCATTCTTAAAAGTAGTAGAATAGTAAAAAATATAGTTGGAGATACAGATATGACCCTATCACTTGACTGGGAAAACCTTGGTTTTTCCTATATGAAATTGCCCTATCGCTACGTAGCCACTTATACAGACGGCAGATGGACGGAGGGGATTTTGACAGAAGATGCCACTCTACATCTGTCTGAATCCTCACCAGCCCTCCACTATGGACAGCAAGCCTTTGAGGGCTTAAAGGCCTATCGAGCAAAGGATGGTTCTATCCAACTCTTTCGCCCTGACCAAAATGCCGAGCGCCTACAACGGACTGCTGAGCGCCTCTTGATGCCCCAAGTACCGACAGAGATGTTTATTGAAGCCTGCAAGGCAGTCGCCAGTGCCAACAGTGACTATGTCCCACCTTACGGAACGGGGGGCACTCTTTATCTGCGTCCGCTCCTGATTGGAATTGGCGATGTTATCGGGGTCAAGCCAGCAGAGGACTATATCTTTACAGTCTTTGCCATGCCAGTTGGGAATTATTTCAAGGGTGGGCTTGCTCCGACCAACTTCCTCATCCAAGATCAGTATGACCGAGCAGCCCCACATGGTACAGGTGCAGCCAAGGTTGGTGGAAATTACGCTGCCTCACTCTTACCAGGCCAATATGCGAAGGAAAGAGGCTTTTCTGACGTGATTTACCTGGATCCAGCGACCCATACCAAGATTGAAGAAGTCGGGTCTGCCAATTTCTTTGGAATTACGAAAAACAATGAATTTGTCACCCCCATCAGTCCCTCCATTTTGCCGTCCATTACCAAGTATTCCTTGCTCTATCTAGCAGAACACCGCTTGGGGATGAAAGCGATTGAGCGGGAGGTCTTTGTGGATGAGCTATCAGAATTTGTGGAAGCAGGAGCCTGTGGTACGGCGGCTGTCATCTCCCCGATCGGTGGTGTGCAGCATGCGGATGACTTCCATGTGTTTTACAGTGAGACAGAAGTTGGACCGGTCACACGTAGATTGTATGACGAATTAACAGGGATTCAATTTGGCGATATTGAAGCTCCAGCGGGCTGGATTGTAAAAGTAGATGAAAACTAGGGCTTGCACTTGCAAGCTCTATTCTTTTCGTGTAAAATGAAAAAAGTGAGGTCAGATATGAGTAAAAAAGAGAAAAAAATTGAAATTCAACTAGAAGAAAGTAGTGTGCAAGTAAATGGAGAGGACTTTCCAGGCTATACATTAACGATTGGAAAAAAAGTCATCGGTGAGATTGCAGAGCTAGCCGATCATCATTTTGCCGTTGTAAAAAACGGAAATACAGAGAGTTTTTATAAAAAGTTAGAAAAAGCTGTCGGAAATGTTATTGAAAATTACAATTTGCACCACTAACCTCTTGTAATAGTCACTATTTTATGCTAGAATAGTGACTGTTAGTGCTGAGGAGAGATAGCGAAGAGGCTAAACGCGGCGGACTGTAAATCCGCTCCTTCGGGTTCGGGGGTTCGAATCCCTCTCTCTCCATGCCTAGGATACAAAGGACGTTTAAAACGCAAAGTAAAAATAGGAAATTGACAGCAAATCCTGGTTTGCTAGGCAATTTATCTTTTTTACACCGCGTTTAGCCCGAGTTCATTTCTAAAATATCTTAGAGCAAAATCACTTTGGGGTATAGCCAAGCGGTAAGGCAAGGGACTTTGACTCCCTCATGCGTTGGTTCGAATCCAGCTACCCCAGTCAAGGTATTAGGAAGGCTTCCTAATTCGTCAAAGCTGCTCTTTTGTTAGTCCTTGCGTGTGCCTTAATTAAAATATATTTTATGTTGAGTCGAGAGACTTGATTGTCGGAGGTTTTTTTATAATGAACGAATTTGAAGATTTGTTGAACAGTGTAAGTGAAGTTGCACCTGGTGATGTGGTAACTGCAGAAGTATTGACAGTTGATGCTGGTCAAGCGAATGTAGCGATTGCTGGAACAGGTGTTGAGGGTGTCCTAACTCTTCGTGAGTTGACAAACGACCGCGAAGCTGACATCAACGAACTTGTTACAGTTGGTGAAACGCTTGAATTGCTTGTACTTCGCCAAGTAGTTGGTAAAGATACAGACACTGTTACTTATCTTGTATCTAAAAAACGTTTAGAAGCACGCAAGGCATGGGACAAACTTGTTGGACGTGAAGGTGAAGTGGTTACTGTTAAGGCGACCCGCGCAGTAAAAGGTGGACTTTCCGTTGAATTTGAAGGGCTACGTGGATTTATCCCAGCTTCCATGATTGATACGCGCTTTACTCGTAACACAGAACGTTTCGTAGGGCAAGAGTTTGAAGCAAAAATCAAGGAAGTTGCTCCAGCAGATAACCGCTTCATCTTGTCACGTCGTGATGTGGTAGAAGCAGCAGCAGTAGCAGCTCGTCAAGAAGTATTTAGCAAGCTGACAGTCGGTGAGAATGTCACTGGTAAAGTCGCTCGTATTACAAGTTTCGGTGCCTTCATCGATCTTGGTGGTGTAGACGGACTTGTTCACTTGACTGAATTGTCACATGAGCGTAACGTATCCCCTAAAGCGGCTGTGTCAGTGGGCGAAGAAGTTGAGGTAAAAGTTCTTGCCATTGACGAAGAAGAAGGTCGTGTATCCCTTTCATTGAAGGCGACAACACCTGGACCTTGGGATGGCGTTGAGCAAAAGCTAGCGGCTGGTGATGTGATCGAAGGTAAGGTAAAACGTTTGACAGACTTCGGTGCATTCGTCGAAGTATTGCCAGGTATTGATGGACTTGTCCACATCTCACAAATTTCACACAAACGTGTTGAAAATCCTAAAGATGCTCTAACAGTTGGTCAAGATGTAACGGTTAAAGTTCTTGAGGTGAATGCTGCAGATGAACGTGTATCTCTTTCTATCAAAGCCTTAGAAGAGCGTCCAGCACAAGCTGAAGGTGAAGAGAGAGCTGAGAGACGTGAATCACGTCCACGTCGTCCAAAACGTCAAGAAAAACGTGATTTTGAACTTCCAGAAACGCAAACTGGATTCTCAATGGCTGACCTTTTCGGTGACATTGAATTGTAATCACTTGACTTGCCCTGTGCAAGTCTTTCTCTTGCCGTCCTTAGTGTAATGGATATCACGTAAGATTCCGGTTCTTGAGATGGGGGTTCGATTCCCTCAGGACGGATTGTCTAGTATAAAAAGCCTTGAAACCAAGGCTTTTTAGTTTATGAAAGGTCAGGAGTACCATGCTACATTTTGAAAATGACTACAACAAAGGGGCGCATAAAGCGATACTGGATGCCCTCCTTGCGACCAATGATGAGGGCTTAGCAGGCTATGGTGCAGATGAGTATAGTCAGCGTGCCGCTGAGAAAATTCGCATAGCTACTAATTGTCCCCAGGCCCAGATCAGCTTTTTGACAGGTGGCACCCAGACCAATCAAGTGGTGATTGCCTCCCTGCTTGCTTCCTACGAGGGAGTGATTGCAGCGGATACAGGTCACATTGCTATACACGAAGCAGGGGCGATTGAGTATACAGGCCATAAGGTCTTGAGCCTGCCCCACAAGGATGGTAAGATAGAGGCATATGCTGTCCGTCAGTTCTTGGAGGCTTTCTATGCAGATGCTAACCATGAGCATATGGTCTTTCCAGGAATGGTCTATGTCTCACACCCTACAGAATACGGGACGCTCTATAGCAAACAGGAGTTATCTGACTTATCCAAGGTGTGCAGGGACTACCACATTCCCCTCTTCTTAGACGGGGCGCGTCTGGGCTATGCCCTAGCAGCTCGCTCGACCGACCTTGATTTGCCAGCGATTGCAGACCTGACGGATGTCTTTTACATCGGTGGAACCAAGATGGGGGCGCTCATGGGAGAGGCTGTTGTTTTTACCAAGGGGAATCAGCCCAAGCATTTTACGACTCTTGTGAAACAGCACGGGGCTCTCTTAGCCAAGGGACGTTTGACAGGAGTCCAGTTTGACCGTCTCTTTACAGACGATCTCTACCTACAATTAGGACAGCATGCGATTAGCATGGCAGAACAGTTGGTCGCACTGCTGGAAGAAAAAGGCTATCGCTTTTATCTCAAATCCCCTACGAATCAGCAATTTTTACTGGTGACAGATGCTGAATTAGAAAAGTTAGAGCAGTCTGGTGTCTGCTATGGCTTCTGGGAGAAATACGATGATACCTATACCATTATCCGATTGGCAACCAGTTGGTCTACCAGTCAAGCCGATGTCAATGCTCTAGCGCAGATGTTGTAACAGAAGTTCTATCACCACAGAGTTTTT
Source organism: Streptococcus azizii (assembly GCF_001984715.1). Lineage (GTDB taxonomy): Bacteria > Bacillota > Bacilli > Lactobacillales > Streptococcaceae > Streptococcus > Streptococcus azizii. The sequence goes on along the minus strand of NZ_MSPR01000014.1, from coordinate 9,513 downwards.
ATCTGTCAGGTCTGTGCCTTATGAACATCAAGATTTTACAGTCTTTTAGTTTGCTTTTAGTACTAGGCAACGAGCTGAAGGCTGTACTGGAGTACGGCAAAGCGAGTTAACGAAGTAATAAAAGATAAACTAAATGACTATAAATGGAAAATTGTGAAAGGTAACGACGGAAATACGGGCTAGCAAGGCTATCCTCTTTCACTAGACCTACCAGAAGATTCCCGACTTTTCCCAATCGTTCCATCCTGTTTGCAGAGAACAGTCTGAAAGGCTAGACGGGAGCTTTTCACTCAGCCAGGTGTATTGTCGCCATCAGGTGTGAAGTTGACAGATAGAAAAAGAGGAGTACATATGATTTATTTCGACAACGCAGCAACGACTCGACCCTATCCAGAGGTGCTAGCAACCTATGCAGAAGTCGCCAGCAAAATGTGGGGGAATCCCTCCAGCCTGCATGGTCTTGGCAGTCAAGCAAACAGAGTCTTGCAGGCTTCCAGACAGCAAATTGCAGACTTATTAGGAGTTGCGCCACAGGAGATTTTTTTTACCTCTGGTGGGACAGAAGGGGATAACTGGGTTATCAAGGGGGTTGCCTTTGAAAAGGCGCCATTTGGCAAGCACATCATTGTGTCAGAGATGGAACATCCCGCAGTTAAGGAGGCAGCACTCTGGCTGGCGACACAAGGATTTGAGGTCGATCTTGCCCCAGTTGATCAGTACGGCTTCGTCAATGTGACAAAACTAGCTGCCTTACTGCGTCCGGATACTATTTTGGTATCTGTTATGGCCGTCAATAATGAGATTGGATCGATTCAGCCCATCCAAGCTATTTCCGACCTGCTAAAAGACAGACCGACCATCTCTTTTCACGTGGACGGAGTTCAGGCACTGGCTAAAATCCCTACAGCTGACTATCTGACAGATCGTGTTGATTTTGCGACCTTTTCCAGCCATAAGTTTCATGGAGTTCGCGGTGTCGGCTTTGCCTACATCAAAAACGGAAAGAAGATTACCTCGCTACTAGCAGGTGGCGGTCAAGAAGCGGATAAGCGCTCAACGACCGAAAATGTAGCAGGTATTGCCGCAACTGCTAAGGCTCTCCGTATGGCGATGGAGCAGCAAGAGGACTTTAGCAGGAAAACTGGTCAGATGAAACAGGCACTCATCCAGAACCTGTCCACCTATAAAGATGTCAGTATCTTTTCAGGAACAGACCACTTTGCCCCCCATATTCTGACCTTTGGCATCAAAGGTGTGCGAGGGGAAGTCTTGCTCCATGCTTTTGAGGACTACGGTATCTACGTCTCGACGACCTCGGCTTGCTCTTCCAAGGTCGGAAAGCCAGCAGGAACTCTCTTGTCTATGGGAGTCCAGCCTCAACTGGCCACAACCGCCATTCGCCTGAGTCTAGACTTGGAAAATGATAGGAGCCAGATAGAGAAATTTTTAACAATTTTTAAGAAAATATATCACAAAACGTGCAAAGTAAGATAAAAGAGGGTATAATTATGAGCAGAGCAGAGCAGAGCAGAGCAGAGCAGAGCAGAGCAGAGCAGAGCAGAGCAGCCTAATTTCTATTGTTCTGCCTGTTTATAATGGAGTGAAGCACATAGAAGACTGCATTAGGAGTATCCAAAACCAATCTTATCACCACGGTTTGGGGTTCTCTGTTTAAAAAAGAATTATTTGATACGATTAGATTTGTAGAAGATGAGTTAGATGGGGACGGCGCCCTTATTTGGAAATTGTATCCAAAGGCAAATAAGATCTTTCATCTGAACAAAGTCATCTACACATGGCGCAATAATCCATTGAGTGTCTCCAATCAATTTGATAAGAGACAACTGGCAGCCATTAAACATCGAGAAGAGCGCATGCGGTTCATGGATGCCCACCAGATGGACCTGGCAGATAGTAAGTGGGCCTACACCGACAACGTTGGTTATTTTGCCTTGGTCACAGCTGAGCGTGGGCTGGCTGAAGCAAGGGAATTAAATGAAAAGTGGCAGCTAGCGAAGGAAGGAGTCTTTCCTTTCTTACAGGAAAGGGAAACATAGTACATGGTTTTAAACTATTCAGAAATGATGATTCGTTATGGGGAATTGTCTACAAAGGGCAAGAACCGGATGCGATTTATCACTAAACTTAAACGCAATATTCAGGATGTCCTGTCCATTTATCCAGCCGTAAAGGTCATGGCAGACCGTGACAGGGCTCATGTCTATCTCAATGGAACAGACTATCAGCCAGTAGCAGAAAGTCTCCAGCAGGTTTTTGGGATTCAAAATTTCTCCCCGTCTTATAGGATTGAAAAATCGGTTCCAGCCTTGATCGAGGCGGTGCAAGAAATCATGACGGACATCTACCAAGAAGGAATGACCTTTAAGGTGTCCAGTAGGCGGAGTGACCACAGTTTTGAGCTAGACAGCCGTGAGCTCAATCAAACCTTAGGAAATGCTGTGTTTGAAGTTATTCCAACAGCCCAGGTCAAGATGAAGGCACCCGATATTGAGCTACGGGTAGAGATTCGCACAGAAGCAGCCTATATTTCCTATGAAACCATTCGTGGGGCAGGTGGACTTCCGGTCGGAACTTCCGGCAAGGGGATGCTCATGCTATCTGGGGGGATAGACTCCCCTGTAGCAGGTTATCTGGCCTTGAAACGTGGTGTTGATATTGAAGCTGTCCATTTTGCTAGTCCCCCCTACACTAGCCCAGGCGCCTTAAAAAAGGCCCAGGATCTGACCCGCAAATTGACTAAGTTCGGTGGCAATATCCAGTTCATCGAGGTTCCTTTTACAGAGATCCAAGAAGAGATTAAGGCAAAGGCACCTGAGGCCTATCTCATGACCCTGACGCGCCGTTTCATGATGCGGATTACCGATCGCATTCGCGAGGACCGTGGAGGTCTCGTCATCATCAATGGAGAAAGTCTAGGGCAGGTAGCCAGTCAGACTCTAGAGAGTATGCAGGCTATTAACGCCGTGACCACTACCCCTGTTATCCGTCCTGTTGTGACCATGGACAAGCTCGAAATTATCGAGATCGCTGAAAAAATCGATACCTTTGAGATTTCGATTCAGCCCTTTGAGGACTGCTGTACGATTTTTGCCCCAGATCGTCCCAAGACCAATCCGAAGATTAAAAATGTTGAGCAGTACGAAAGCCGTCTGGATGTAAAAGGGCTGGTAGAGAGAGCGGTCAGCGGTATCATGGTAACGACCATTACCCCACAAGTAGAGCAGGACCAGGTCGATGAATGGCTTGCTGATCTACTGTAAGACAGATTCTAAAATATCTAAGGGAACTGAGAGGTCGGTTCTCTTTTTTTGCCTAGAGTTTTAGGCTGGCTTCAGTCGCAGGAGGCCAAGGTATCGTCGGGCTTTTAAAGAAGAGTATGAAACGTTTGTCCGCAGGATGAAGTCATGATATAATGGGCTATCACTATCTTGGAGGTTATGTATGCTGAAATCAATGGAAGTTTATTTGGTGATAAAAGGGAGAGGGTTAGAAGCTATCGAGTTTTATCAGGCTGCTCTAGGAGCAAGCGTTGAGCAGGTGAACATGTTTAAAGACTTCGTGCCAGATTGCCCGAAGGAATGGGAGAACTACGTGATGAATGCCCAGCTTTACGTGAATGGTCAACGTTTTATGATTTCAGACAATCATCCTGAGATGCCCTATACAGTTGGTGACAATATGACAGTTGCCCTTATTACAGATGACGCGACAACAGCTCAAGAACTGTACAGCAATCTATCTGTTGACGCAAGCGCTATTACTATGGAACTACAGGCAGTTCCGTGGTCTCCAGCCTATGGTAGCTTGACAGATAAGTTCGGGATTTCTTGGCAAATCAATGCAGAAGTTGACGGCTATGGTCAAGAATACTATGCAGGACAAGAATAGTTGGAGGGGATCAAAGCCTCTGGCGCTGTAGCCGCAATTACAGGAGTTGTTACTATTCACTAAGCTACCAGTGCCAGTTCTCCTAAACGATTGGATGGCAAGTATTGAAGAGTGAGGAGTTAATATACATTATTTCTGCCAGCTGTGAAAGGCTGGTGTTTTTTCTTGACAATTTCAACGCTTGCATGCTACAATAACAGTGTGAGGAAAGATGTCTGACCTCTACACGAGGCAACGGAAAATCCCCTTGCATTTGTAGGACTTTACAAGGGGATTTTTTTGCGTAGTCTGTAACTTGACTACGTCCGAGCTAGTGGCACTTACTCATCGTCTTTCTTATCTAGCCATTTAGAAAGTAGTGCAAGGACTATCCCAACCAAGATTGGTGCGATGAGATTTTGAAAGATATTTGATCACACTAACAACTCACTCCTTTCGACAGGCGGTGTTTTGTTGGTGCCAAATAGTATTATAGCATAAATTCTTCTTGGAACAAAAAATAAACAGGTAAACCTTTGAAGTAGGTGATATATTTAAAAATACTTTTTTAAAGAATGTTTAGGATGGACACCCGACCTGTTGATGAAAGAGAGTTTGTACCAACAGTTAGAAAATCTAGAATGTGTTTATAATTTTTAAGGCACAAAATACTTGTCAAATAGAAAGAAGGGTGGTAGAATAAGAATGTTGACTATGCACAGCCTGTGCAACCGCTCGATCATCGTTTAAGTGGTTCGTCCCACGATGCTAGGCGAGTCTTCACAAAAATTGGGAGATCCCCATACTATCATAGGAGGTGCATAATGAGCACATACGCAATCATTAAAACTGGCGGAAAGCAAGTTAAAGTTGAAGTTGGACAAGCAGTCTACGTTGAAAAATTAAACGTTGAAGCTGGTCAAGACGTTACATTTAACGAAGTTGTTCTTGTTGGTGGTGAAAAGACTGTTGTCGGAACTCCACTTGTAGCAGGTGCTACTGTTGTTGGAACTGTTGAAAAACAAGGAAAACAAAAGAAAGTTGTTACTTTCAAATACAAACCTAAAAAAGGTAGCCACCGTAAACAAGGTCATCGTCAACCTTATACAAAAGTTGTTATCAAGGCTATCAACGCTTAATGCTGTTCTAGCAAACAACACTCATCACAGAATATTGGAGGAATAACAGTATGTTAAACTTGAATCTTGCAAACTTACAACTATTCGCCCACAAAAAAGGTGGAGGTTCAACGTCAAATGGTCGTGACTCTCAAGCAAAACGTCTTGGAGCAAAAGCTGCTGACGGTCAAACAGTATCAGGTGGTTCTATTCTTTACCGCCAACGTGGTACAAAAATCTACCCAGGGACTAATGTAGGACGCGGAGGAGACGACACGCTCTATGCGAAAGTAGAAGGCGTCGTACGCTTTGAACGTAAGGGACGTGACAGAAAACAAGTATCCGTCTATCCTATTGCGAAATAGTCATTTTATCAGTGTGCCAAAGAACTTGCTTTTGCGAGTTCTTTTTTTGATTCATAAGAGGTAAGGCATGGTCTATCAGGACAAAGAAGTTTGCCTCTTTTTTTGATAGGATAATAAAATTTGAAATATTAACTCATATTAGTTGCAAAAGTCGGGGGGGGGGTATAATGGGGAAGGAACTATAAATGGAAAGGAAAGGTTCTATATGAAAAATCGTAAAGGTTTTGATTGGTATACACTGAAGCAATGCTTCTCATTTCGGAAGTATCACTTTGGGCTAGTCAGCGTTTTATTGGGGGCTCTTCTGGTAACAGGACCTGAGGTGGCACGTGCCGAGGAGAACGTGGCTTTGGAAGATCAGTCGACTACGGCTCTTGTGATGAGGCAAGATAGTGTAGCTGACAAGGAGGTCGAAGCAGCAGGACTACCCCTTCAACCTACTCCAGTAGCAGAGGTGAGAGCGGAGGCTACAAAAGAAGAAGGGGAGTCAGGGGACACAGCTGATCCGTCAGGAACTCAAGTTGCAGTGGAGGAAAAGGCTGAGCCAAAGGCTCTTGATCAGCAAGGCAAAGAAGTGGCTGGTTCAGAAGGAACGATCAGTGCGGCTCCTGTTGCTCCCGTAGCTGAAGCTGAAGCATCCACTACTCCAGCGGGATTAGCTGAGGTAACTCCTCCGTCCCAAGAAGTGGGAGAGCACGATGTTAATCTTGAGGACAAGGCACTGGAGGAATCTGCCTACAAGATTTTGACTGTCAGTCGTTTGAAAGAAATGTCAGCACAAGAGATTGCCCAGTTAGGCGAGAGGGATTTTGGTGATTTCCACATGACGCAGGAAATTTTTTCACAGCTGAGTGAGGAACAGATTCGGGCTTTGACCTTTAACCGGAACTACCAAAATCTCCGTCAAAGAGGAGGGACGACAGGGGGAGTCTTTAGGGCGGCGACCGAGACATCATCAGATAAGCCGAATGATGGATATACAACCTCAGAGCGTATCTTAAAAAAAGATGGCTATACACCTTATATCGATCCAACTCCGGGACGGAAGACAGTATCAGTTATTGAAAATTTATACACACCTGAACGAGGTCAAGGAGATAAGCCATCTGAAATAGGACGTCAATATACCTTCTCGGTTTCTAAAAGAGATGTAGACCAGCAAGGAGAGCCGAGATACTTGTATGTTACCGTATCTAAAGGCGGTGGAGTTATTGCTACAACCACAATAGATATGCAAACTTTGACTGCTGGGCAGAGTATCCCTCTGGATCAGGCTGCAAATGGAAGCGGTTCCTATGCGGTTATTGATGTGTCTTTCTCACCAGTAACTGGAAAGCCAATTCTTCAGATAAAAAAACGTATTGACAATTCCCTTGCTAATTTCTTGCCGATTTACGGGACTAATGTTTATACGCAGACACAACCTTCAGTAAATAATACAGTTATTCCTGGTCATTGGGGAATTCAGGTGACTAAGTTCTTGGAAGAAGGAACAAATCGGGAATTGCGCCCAGAGTTTATTCAATACGGCTGGGATGATTTGACCAACTATACTACTAGACCAGTTGATATCAAGGGCTATGACTTGATTAAAACAGAAGGTAATGAGAATTATGTTATCAATAGTGATAGTGCTGAAAAAGTTGGAGATATCCTCTATAAGCGCACTGTCACAAATAGGGGAACCTTGTACCGTAAGTTAACGATGTTAGAGGGTGGAAAAACAAAGGTTGAAGCCTATATAACATGGGCGAAAGCAGCGGGGACATTTTCTAATTCAGTCAAGGTGGACAAAGATCGTGTGGCAGCCACACTACCTTCTGCTCGCGAATTCTTTGAGAATAGAGGGAACTACTTCATTTATACAGATTTGGATAAAACTCAGGAAGAGCAGACCAGAAGAACGCTTAACGGAGTTCGAGGAATGGTTGAGTTTATCCAAGTCCGCTACTCCAGCCCAACGGGTTCAAATGTAGCTCCAACACCAGATGAATATGCAACTGCCTATCGTGAAGTAACTCTAGAACCGTTTACAGCTACTAATTCACGCTACAATTTAAATCGAACATTGGATGTGAATAATTCCGTCTATCAACCAGACGATGTGATTTACTACTATCGTGCGAAGACGGCCAATGTCTATGTAACCTATAAGGATGTCAATGGAAATACCCTCCAAGTTCCAAAAGGCGGAACTTACGTGGATCGGGTGACTGATACCCAGGATGGGAAGTATGATACGGCCTACGATACAAATGATCACAAGCCGAATACCATTAAAACAGCGGACGGGAAAACCTATAAGCTAGCTCCAGCTGGTAACTATCCTGTTGGACGTGTCGAAGCAGACAGTCATCTGGCATCTAGCGCCCCTGTTTCTGGAAAAGTGACAGAGACCGATCAAACGGTGACCTATGTCTACCAAGAGGTGAAGGGGGATGTTGTTGTCCTTTACAGGGTAGACGGAAGCAATGCCCCGATTACAGGAATTTCCTCAGACGGCAAAACAATCGGTCGTGTCTCTGATTCAGAAACCCAAGAAAAGACAGCCTGGGAAGGAGCGGTGGTAGATACTAGGGCAAGCTCTACAGGCACAGATTATAGCACTACTGATAATCGACCTGCGAAAATTACCACGGCAGATGGTAAGGTATATAACCGTATCGAGGGGAGAGTTGGCGGTAATGAAACTGGTAAGGTTGTCGAAGGAACAACCCGTATCGTCTACTACTACGAATTGGCTAAGGGAACGGTTGTCGTTCACTATGTCAATGAAAATGGAGTGACCATTAAAGCACCCGTGACCGACTCTGACCAGCTGGCTACAGGTACTGACTACAATACCAGTGAGCATAAGTTGCCAACCTTTACTGGAACAGATGGTAAGACCTATGAATTGGTGCCAGCAGGTACCTATCCTGTTGGTCGGGTTGATGGGGACAATCACCTAGTAAGCTCTGCCCCAACGACTGGCAAGGTAACAGAAGGTACCAAGGACGTCACCTACGTCTACAGAGAAGTCAAAAAGGATAAGGCGGTTGTCATCTTCCGTCATGTCAATGAAGACGGAACCAAGGTTGTGCAGGAATTGGAACGGACAGAGGAGTTCGAAGGCAGAGGTGCTACTGCCATTCCGTATACCGAAGCCACTAAGCAAGCTGTGATTGATAGATACTTGAAGCAAGGCTATCAGCTAGTCGCAGACCAATACGGAGCTGGAAAAGACTTTAACGGTCAAGATGGAGTAGATACCTACTACATTGACTTGACACCGAAAATCGTACCATTTGAGCCAAACAAACCGGTTGTCCCAGGCAGTGAGGTGCCAAATGATCCCAATAAGCCAACCTATCCAGATCCAAAAGATCCGGATGCCAAGGATCCAAACAGCATGAAGAAAACGGTCACACGGACAGTGACCTACTACACTGAGAATACTGACGGTAGCAATCGTCAACCAGTAGCTGCAGATAAGATTGCGACCAAGACCGATAGTCTGCATTTCAGACGGACCGGTACTATCAATCTGGTGACAGGTGAGGTTGTTTGGAATGATTGGACCGTCACTGATGAGCGCTATGAATTAGTGACCAATCAGAAAACAGGTTCTTTTGCAGACTACCCAAATCCAACCTTAGAGGGCTATACCCTTTATGCCGAAGAAGTGGACAGAGGGGACTCTACTTCTAAAGACTCCACAGGGGGACACGAAAGGGTTCAAGCAACGGATCAAGACTATCATGATAAGGTTATCTATAGATTGATTGAGGTGCCAAAAGGCAGCGTCATCGTCCACTATAAGGACACCGAGGGCAATACCATCAAGGATGACTACACGGATACCACTGACGCACCAGTCGGCACAGACTACAATACGGGTGAAAATGACAGTGAGAAGCCAACCATCATCGAAAAAGATGGCAAGAAGTACAAGCTCATTCCAGAGCGGACCCAAGGTCAGGAAACTGGTCAAGTGGTAGAGGGCAACACAGATGTCACCTACGTCTACCGTGAACTAGGCAGCTACCTACCATACATTCCAAATGAGGAAAACCCAGGTGACCGTCCACCAGTACCGTACGATGAGACCCCAGAAAACCCAAGTGATAACCCACCATTGCCACATATCCCTGGCTACACAC